>CAYJFE010000042.1:0-22721 GCA_964369165.1 uncultured Desulfovibrionaceae bacterium
CAGAAGTCATTGTAGATAAAGAGAAAAAAATCAAAATCAAGAATGTGCTTGATGTATTGATGTACTGCGAAAAAATGCCTTATAAAAAAGCAATATATTTCCTTTTGGAAAACTTTGAAATGCCGCAGGTTGCGCAAGTCCTCGGGCAAGATGTACTATGGCGCAATCAAGAAATCTTTCAAGAGGCTATCATCAAGAAAAATGCTTATAAAGCTTCTATTTTTAATGCAAAGTATAATGCTGAACTGCCTCAGTCGCTTGAAGATTTGTTTATTCAGACTAAAGAGGGTTTGAACGAATGCTATTTCAAAAATAAACATCTTACCATTGCTGACTATGAGGATAAAATCACTCTATTAAAAGGCAATCCGACTGAAAATGTTGCAAACAAGATGATTGATTTAGCTCTCGCCAAAGGCTGGAAGCTCGAAGATTTAAGTGTGACTGGATCAGATGAATTTGTCAAAATTATCAGCAAAGAAATTGAGAAAAGAATGTCAACAAATGCGACTGCTCAAGCCTTTGTTAGCCTGCAACTACAAGATTTAGCTACAAAAGTCACTTTATAGGCTTTTTCTATTTATTTAGACTGCAAAATCCTTTTTGTAAGATTTAAAAACCATGCATAGGTGATGTTGAAATGTTGTTTATTACATGACTTATGCGTGGTTTTTAACTTAATTTATCACTTTGATATTTGACAACATAGCTACTTAACTCTAAAGACTTCATCAAAACATTCTAATCCTCTTAAAATAGCTTTATCCATATCGTAATATTTATAATCGCCTAATCTACCAAGGAAATAGACATTTTGAAGAGAAGCGGCTTCTTCTAAATATTTTGCGTGTAATTCTTCATTCTCTTTGCTAGGAATAGGGTAGTATCTTTCATTTTTGCCTAGCTCAAAAAATTCAGAATATTCTTTTGCAATCACAGTTTTAGTAGATTTTTCATTCAAATAATACTTAAATTCATGAATTCGTGTAAAATCATAATTGCAGGGATAATTTATAACTGCATTGCTTTGATAGTATTCGCAATCATGTGTTTCATAGGTGAAATTTACGCTTCTGTAGGGAAGTTTGCCGAATTTAAAATCGAAAAATTCATCTATAGAACCAGTATAAAAGATTCTTTGATATTCATTTATAGTATCTTTTACTTGGGCAAACTCACAACTTAAGCGCATTTCTATATTAGGATGATCGAGCATTTTTTCAACGGTCTTTGTGTATCCCTCTGACGGAATCCCTTGATATGTATCTTGAAAATAGCGTGAATCTTGACTGATATAGACAGGCACGCGAGCGGTTATAGCACCATCAACAGTATCAGGACTACTTCCCCATTGCTTTGTGGTGTAATGCAAAAAAACTTTTTCATATACATAGTCAGCAAGGAATTTCAAATCTTTATCGTCTTGCTTTTTGAATTCAAGAATGGGGATTTTTTTATTGTATTCAAAGGCAAGAAGCAGTTTTTCTTCAAGGCGTTTTGCCAAAGAAGACGGGAAAACATCGTAAAGCGTTTTTATATTGAATGGGATAGTGGTTTCAATGCCGTCTATAAGAGCGACAACCTTATGCATATATTGATTAAAATCAGTAAATTGACGAATGTAATTCCACACTTCTTCATTGCTAGTATGAAAAATGTGCGAGCCATACTTATGAATGGAGATTCCATTCTCGTCTTTGTAATCGTAGCTATTGCCAGCGATGTGGTCTTTTTTATCAATAATCAAGACTTTCTGATTGAGTTTTGTTGCAATCAGATTTGCCATGGTTGCGCCAGAAAAGCCAGCGCCTATGATGAGGTTTTTGGGCATGGGGGACTCTGTGGTTATTTTTTATTCTTTGCAAGAAGTCTTTCTCTGGAGTTTTTATAAACTTTATAGTAATCAATCTTTGGATCTAAAGCTATTGCTTTATTAAGATTTTTAAATGATTCAGAATAGAAATCTTTTTCCCACTGGATTTTAGCGAGTATGTAATATGACCATGAAATAGAAGGATTGCTTGCAATAATATTTTCGGCGATATGTTGTGCTTCTGCAAGTTTACCTTCATTGAATAAAGCAAATGCATTTTTCTTTGGGAAAAACTTTAAAAGAATATTTTTAATAAAATGTTTTATTGAGTAACCTTGTTCTATCTTTTCAGTTACAGATATACCTTCTTCACTTAAAGTAGGATTGTAATATGCTGTAGAGGGAGAACCAATATATTTCATGTTATTAAATGCAGTTTTATTCCAGACAGTTGTGCGCTCCCAACAAATATTTTTTTTTATTATACGGGCAGGATTTCCAGCGATGGCTACATTATTTGGAAATTTTTTATTTGTTACAACGGCGCCTAAACCAATAACACTGCCAGAACCAACCCTTACACTCTTCATTCTTCTGGTATCTTGTCCTATCCAAACATGCTCATCTATATATATAGATTTTGACATATTAACTCTTTTCTTTGTTGCAATATCAAAAATAGGATGACTATCATCAGTTCTTACGACAATATTACCTGAAAACATACAATCTTTTTCGACAATTATTTCTGTTTGTTCAGCTAAAAAGAACTGAACATTGCCATTAGTTGTAGTTCCACTTCTAATCTCAAGCTTACTGCCATCAGATAGACGAGCAGATAATGTACCATTCAAAAATTTACATTTATCAGAAAAATCAATCTTGTTATTATCACCAAGAAAATTTACCCTAATGTTCCCCAGAGCAACATTTTTGCCGAAATGTATTTCATTATTTTTTCCTTGATTATTAATATAAACTTTGTCTTTTTCGTAATCACCAAAAATTTTTACTTCTTCCATCTAAGGCTCCTATCTTCATATATAAGCATTTTATCAAGTAATTACTGCATGTTAATCTTTTTTTTTTAAATGCTTTACTTTCAGGCAAAAGAAATTGACACACATTTACCATAAGAAAATCAGAAGCACATTGTGAAACAGAAATTAAAAATTCTAAACGATGCTGAACAGGTTCTGTTTCATATGCTAAATATGCAAATTGTGCTGCCAACTTAGGATTTTGAATTTTTGTATGTTTTGCTAGAGCGGCATATCCATCAGCAACGACACAAGGTGCGAGATATTCATTTTTTATAGCATCTATTGCATCATCAGCGCCGCTTGCTTCGAAAATATCAATTAGTTTAGTAAAGCTTTTTCCACCTAGTGAGGAAGGATGTGCTGTTTTACCTAGTCGTCTCAAATAATTAGCAATAGTATAAGGCATGGCCACAAGAGTTTTTAAGCTTTGAGTTTGGTCTAATATAAATTTACCTAGTTGATAATAAATGGAGTTTTCAGTTTGTACTTTTAGAAGATTATCGAGAATGTCCCTTTCTGTAGTGAATGGAACATTATTAAGCAGTGTAAAACATTGGTTGTAGTTTTCAGAAAAAGGATGATTAAAAACTTGTGAATAGAGAAAGATATCGTCATAAAAAATTTCAAAGAAAATCTTCCTCACTTTTTCATCTTCAAAAAAAGAATAATAGGGAGGAAAAAATCCGCTTGATTCTTTATTTGCAATGATTTTATTACCATCTACATCGGAAATATAGCTATTAAACATCTCTTTATAATCAAGGTTCGAATCTACTTTAGAAGATACTGAATGATTCAAATAAGCATGGATATTTATATCGCTTAAACTCGATTGCTTCCATTGCTCATTTAGAGTATTATTTAGATCAAAGATTTCATCGTAACCTTCAAAGCAAATTGACGCAATTTGAGGTCTAAAATGTTGCTCCATCTCATAAAAGGGCAAGGATTTTAGATAACACAAAAGCTCGTAGAAAGTTGGAGTTGTTTTCTTTTCATTCAGTAATACCTCTGCTTCCGATGGTAGGAGTTTGCGTTGCAGAGCCAAAACTTGTTTTGTTATATTCGCAAAGGTTCTATCTCCTGTAGCGATTTTATCAAGATACGCTGAAACTATTCTCCTATAAGGATTTCTTAGAAAAAGAACTTTCTTAGCTGTGCTATTTTCAAATGTTGGCTTCACTCGTATCTTGTCAGTTGCTCGATGAATTAAATATATGTCTTCTGCCAAAGAGGGCAATTGTGGGTCATCATAAGGCAAATTATGCATATAGAATGTTTTTTTGAAGGTAGAGCTTCCTACTTTTGCAATATACGTATATATGATGTCGAGTTTATCATAATAGACGAGATATGAAAAATTATTGTTTAATTTATTATATTTTGTGTATTTTTTCAGAACATTTAAGGTTTCTGAGGTAAATTTATTTTCACACATGATAGCACGCCTTTCATCATAAAGTTAGTTAAATTATTTTGCTAAACCTTCTTTAGTGAGTGATACGAAGTTGATATAGTATAAATTAATTATTTTTTTTCAAAGTAGTACACATTGCCAAATTGTGTTTTAGTAAAATTTTGTTCTAGAAAAAACTGGCATAGTTGAATGCGCTTTTCCTCAGAGCCATGAAGTTCAATACATATTTTTTTGACAGAGGAAAGAATAATGTTGTTAAACAAATCATATTCACCTCCTTCAATATCGCATATAATATATGTTGGGGCAAAAGTTGCTAGAATATTGCCGAAATCTAAGCATGGAACTGATTTGACAGCAATATGATTTCCAGGTTCTAGGCTACTTCCCCAGAAATTTTTTCTAACATAAAAGTTTGTACTTTCTTGTTGTGGAATACCTTTTGTGGTATTGACTAAAACTCCGTTAAGCAGTTCAATCTCAGTCACGTTGTTCAATTTATGATTTGTTTTTATAATTTCACATAAATCCAGATTGGCTTCAACACATAGATATTTATCGATCTTGCAATTATGTTGGATAATAGTTGAAATAAAACCTAAACCAGCGCCAATTTCTAAGATTTTATCTTCTGGTTGAACAGTTTGTAAAACAATTCTTCTTTCTGCATTTTCGTACTTATTAGCTCTAAGAGAATTCATAATGGTATCAGATATAATATGCTTATCTTCTTTTAACAAGAAAGAATGGCAAACACAATAGTTTGCATCTTCAAATAATTCTATATGATGCAGAGCAAGAGATGCAAAGCCTAGCACTTCAAATTTAATATATTTACAGACAATAGGAGTACCAAACTTAAGCTCTATAACATTTTTGTCGGAAATAGCAACTTGATTTTTTGAAATATCTACCCAATCTTTTAAATTATAGGAAAAAGAAACTTTATAATCTTTAATTTTATCTTCATATCCTTTTCTATGAAAAAAACATATTCGAGTTATAGGATATGCTTTATCTAAATTACATAACCAGTATGGATTCATTTCTTCGCTAGTGTGAAATGCATAACTTTTATTATAATTTTCGATGAGCATATTTTTTGCTTCATCTGGACAGTGACTATATATAGACTGTGAACTTGACATAGCAGTTGCTTGTAGTAAATGAACTTTTTGCATACAGGATTCCTAAGTGAATTTCTATTTTTTTGTAAAGTATTTTTTGAGGTTTTGAAGATAAGTAAATCTTGACTCTTCAAAGTACCTATATGGATTAGTTATCAGCTTGTGAGATAAAATAAGTATTTTCTGATAGAGAGGGCGTTCATAAAAATGTGTATATATTTTTTTCTTACTTGCTTGAATATTTTTTAAGTTCTTTGTATGCTTTTGCTCCTTCTGTAAATTTAAGGCATAAGGTCTGAAAGCCAAAAGTTTTTCATTATATTTAAATAAACGAGAAGGGCTTCCTTGTAAAAATGCCTTACCATTCAAAATAATTTGGTAAAAATCAATATAATTAACAATCCTGAATGTTCTTTCTTCATTTTCGCCTGTTTTATAGTATGAATTGCCATAGAGATAAAACTTTTTATATAAATAGTAAATAAATCTATGCATTTTGTCTTTGTCAAAGCTAAAATCACCTTTTGAAACATATTCAACAAGTTCATTTTCTGAGTGAATATTTGTATTAATTCCGTCAAAGTGATAAAATGCATTTCCAGCTAAAATACATGGCTTCTCATGCATCATCGCATAAACACCTACGCCAGAGTTTATTGTAAAAATAATATCAGCTAATTCTAAAAGTGATGATATATTTGCATTATTATCAGTAAATATAATATTGGAATATTTTTCTTTGTCGATTTCTTTCATTAGTGGGTGTTTTTTGGCAACAAAAACCCAATCTCTATTTTGCAATTTCTTAGCGGCATTGTTAGCTATATTTAAAAAACCATAATAATCAAAAGGCTCTCGTGTAAAGTATTTGATTACAGTATCTGTTTCAACTTGTAAAGGAATAAAAGCAACTTTTTTATGGCGAATACCTAATCCACGTCTAAGAGAATCAGAATCCAGTTTCTCACCTTGAGCTTCAAGGAAGTTATTTGAGTTTTTGATGTCATAGATATATTTTTCAACTTCATCGACTTCTTCTGTGGTTAATTGTACATTCCATAAGGACTCATCATAAGAGATTGAGTCATAGTTAAAACCATTTTTATCCATAAACCATGAATCTGGCAAAGCTCCTCTATCATAGCAAAAATAAGGAATTTGATTTTCTCTAACATAATCATATATTTCTTTACGTAATTCATTACCATATGGATTTGGGAATATTATATAGTCAATGTTTGAACTACGTATATATTCAACTAATTTTACACTACTAAAAGAGCCATAATCAAAAAAGTCTCTTTCTCTTTTACATACCAACTCTCCAAGATAAGGCACTAAACCACGTAATGAACGATAAGGTGAACCATTTTCAGCTGTAAAGATTAATGCTTTTTTGCCTAAACCCTGAGAGTATAAAATAGGATCTGGTCCATCTGGCATGATGTGATACTGATTTAAACGAGAATAAAATCTATTATGATTTGTTTTCATGTTATCCAAGTATCCATCATTATTTGGGCGTGGGTGGTCAAAATGATATAAGTAAAGACCATAGGGTATTGCTTCAAATCCTGGAACAGAGAAAAGAGCTCGAAATCCTTTATATGTGGTAAAGTTCCATGAACGCGCATCATAAGATAGGCTTTGTGGAAATTCAGTAATTGCTTTCGTAGAAACAATTAGTCTATACATGAAATCAAAATCTTCGTATCCGTGTCCACAAAATGATGGATCATTTCCTCCCATTTCCATATATTTATGTTTATTCATAACAATTGAACTTGAACCGATTGCCAAAGACTTTGCTATGTTTTTACTTTCTGAAATAATGTCATACTGTATTAGAATATCCCATTTAGATTCACTTTGTGATTGAATATACCCCGTTCCAAATTCAGTCAAAAACACACAAGGCATAACTAAAAAATTATTTGGGTGTTCAGCAATTTGTTTAACTTCAATGAGTTGCAATAATTTTTTCAAAGTTTCGCGTGAAATATAATAGTCTACATCTAAGAAGATAAATACTTGTGCGTATGAGTTTATTACACCTATGTTTCTACATTCGCCAAGATTGAAAGCTGTTTGCTTTTCGTCTTTATAGTATCTATGGCCATTTTGTATTATAGCTTCTTGCAATAATGGGTTTTCCTTAGAAGAATATCCTTCAACAAAGATTAGTTCAACTTCATCAATGAAAGATAATTCTTTAATTTTTCCCAAAACTCTTTCATCAATGAATGGTCTTTCGTGGCTTAAGCCATAAGGAATAATGATTGATAATTTTTTTTCCATGTTGCACTCCTGCTATACTAAACGTAATTAATCATTTATGTTGTGTGTTTTATGTTAATTATGATTGGATACGTGCTTTTATCAAATAATCCATAGATTCTTCAATTTCGCATATTGAATTAGTCTTTGGATTTACATACCAACTGTATGTTATATAGGCGAGATAAAACACTTCCTCAAGTGTTCTTCTGTTAGAACGTCTTTCACATACTTGCCTGTCATGTGTAAGCCCCCAGCCAGCATAAAAAGGCATTCCAAAGACATGGACTTCTTTTTTACACATAAGAGCTTCAAAACCAAATTGGGAAGTGCAGACGTATACTTTATCCACATACTGAATTAAAGAAATAGGGTTTATGGCTTCTGTTTGTTTATAAATATTGTCACACTCTTCAATATTAGTGTAGTAGCCTTTTTTTCCAGCAATAGTGTCAGGATGCGTTTTAATAATAATGTCAGCATCTGGGTTTTCAGCTATAGCCGCTTCAAGCATTGTGTCAAAAGTTCTTCCATTTGCAAGTCCTTTGCTAATACTCATATCACCATATGCTTGGTCAATAACAAGAATTTTTTTAACACCTTCTCTTCCAATGTTAGGGGTATAGATAGGTTGATGGTTGTATTTACTAAGGTGATTATCTATAATTGTGTGAATGCAGCATCTTGCTCTTTGAAGCTGTTGTTCTGTAATCTGCAAATTTTTATCATCAAGCATTTGCTCTAATCGACTTTGACGGGTGGCATCAAAAAAGCAAGTTAAATCGTCGATGGTAAATGAAATACCTTTTCTATGCTCAGGTGCAGCTGTTTTATCTACAAAAGAAGTGAAACTTCTTAGAAATGCATCGCCCATATGCAAAACCTCTCGGTTCATACTTTGTGCGTGTACTAATATATCAAGATTCCATTTTGCAGACCGCAATTCCCAAGCAAGAAATTTATTTGCAGTGGTCTCGTATATGTCGAAAGTTGGTTTAAACTTGAAAGTATCAAGCCCAAGGAGAATATTCAGATAGTTGTGAGATGAGTCTATTTTTAAATAGTAGGGGCTCTCAGTAATTGATGCAATTTTTTTTGAAATATATTGTTTATATTCATCGACATGGAGGATGGGGTTCTTGATATTTTTTTCAATTTGCCTGTCTTGCAATAAAGAAATTAGAGCGTTAGCAGTAGCACCGTCTAGCTCCTTGGGATTTTGGATAATAGTATTTTCAAGATCTTTTAGGCGATATAGATGGAATTTTAAAAAAAATAAATGAACGATAACATACATCTTTCCATCATTATAACGATGTGTGAATAGAGAAAAGAATTTGTTACGCTTTTTCATTATGCACCAGTCCTAATTAATCCACCCCATGAATATTAACAATACCCATAGGTTCTGATTTGTTGTCAGTAATAAACAAAGTAGTAATTTTCTTTGTTTGCATAATATGTTTTGCTTGGCTAAGCATTAATTCTAATCCGACAGTGACAGGGTTTTCCGTCATAATAGCTTGAGCATTCTTTTGTAAAAAGTCATCTTCCATATGTCTTCTCAAATCGCCATCAGTAATAATGCCAACAAGCTTGCCTTCATCATCTACAACGCCAGTACAACCAAAACCTTTGCTTGATATAGTATATATTATATCAACCATTGATGTATTTAAATCCACCAATGGCACGGCATCGCCAGTATGCATAATCTCTTGAACAGTCATAAGCTGTTTGCCAAGTGCGCCACCAGGATGATAACGATTGAAATCATCAGCGGTAAAGCCTCTTGCGTGGAGTAGAGCCATAGCAAGGGCATCGCCAATTGCTAAAGTTGCTGTTGTTGAAGAAGTAGGAGCGCAACCAAGAGGACAAGCTTCTTCAGTGTGCAAAAGTTCAAGGCAATAGGTGGATAATTTGCCAAGCTTGCTGTCTTTTCTTGCTGTGATAGCAATAATTGGAATGCCGTAACGCGTGGCATAGTGCAAAATATCAGAAAGTTCTGATGTATTACCAGAATTAGAAATAGCTATTAAAATATCTGTAGGAAGCATCATTCCAAGGTCGCCATGGCTTGCTTCTGCTGGGTGCATGAAAAAAGCCGGTGTGCCAGTCGAGGCAAGGGTGGCAGCAATTTTCTTGCCTATATGCCCACTCTTTCCCATTCCAGAGATGGCAACACGTCCACTACTTGATAGAAGCAATTCAACGCATTTTTCAAAGGTGGAATCGAGAGAATTAGCCATTTGCAAGATAACTTGCGCTTCTTCCTTAAGAACCTGTTTCCCGACATCGAGTATTGTTTTTTCTTTATTTATAACCATATATTACCTTTATTTACTATTATTCTCTACTGTAACTATGCCGCGAGTTCGCCATGGAGTTTATGAAGCTTGAGCTTACATTTTATATTTCTTGCTAAAAACTTATATTTCATTTTTGTCAAATAGGTCTTGTCGCCTTTATCTATAGTCACGCGTCTAATGAAATAGGCCTGTGGCTCTGCAAGAAGATACATAATTTCATTATAGAGTTTTTCTTCTGTGTTTTCCTTTGAGAATGCATTTGCATTGTAAGAAGATAAAAATTCATCATAAAATCTAGCAAAAAAGCTTTTTTGAAATTTATTAGCCACTCGCCGAAGAGTGAATCTATAACTATTCATTTTTCTAGCATAAAATGATTTAAGGAATATATTTTCAAGTTGTGGGTGTTTTGCTAAAATATTTCTTATGAAAGCATACTCATCACAAATACAGAATACCTTTTCATTACTATTAATAGAAGAAGTAGGATTGTCACGTCTAAGCATATAGAAAATGTCTTTGATAAAATACATTTTCTTAGAGAACATAAATGTTTGAAACCAAAATCCATTGTCCTGATAAGAGGCGCCAGCAGTTTCATTGAAGCGAATAGAATGCTGAGTGATGAAATCCTTTTTATAAATTCCATTCCACACATAACAAGAGATTTTCATAAGCTCAAGGTGTTCTTGAATATCTATTACTTGGTCATAAAGAAGTGAATCTTTCTCTAGCAAGCTTTCATCTGCAAAAGTCTTTTCTGTGCCTTCTCCATTAAATTTTGAATGATTACACTTTACAAAATCAAGATTATGTTTTTCTGCAATGGAGTAGAGCGTTGCAAACATTTCAGGAAGAATATAATCGTCACTTTCAACTATGCCTATATACTTGCCTCTTGCTTTATCAAGTCCAATATTCATGCTATGACCATAACCAGAATTTTCTTTATTGATAAGAATAATTCGTTCATCATTTTTAGCATATTGTGACAAACTATTGAGAACACGAAAATCTGTAGAACCATCATTAATAAGTATAAGTTCAAAATTCTGCATAGTTTGTTGAAGTACGCTGTCAATGCACTCATGAATATATTCAAAGTTATTATAAATAGGAATTAAAATTGAAAGAAGAATGCTGCTATTCTGCACAGAGCAAGCTTTTGTACTGTTTTCTACTGTCACATTTAACTCCTTTATACTAACTTTCTCAAATGATTATACTTGTTTTTTTTGCTGGCATCATCAATGCTTTTTTATGAAGAAGTAACTCTAAAATCCAATAGCATATTAGGCTTTTTATGTCTAGTTAAAGATATAACGTGTCTAAAATTTACAAGTGCCTAGTTGTGTACAGTAGGATATAAATATTCAAATCATAATTGGAGAATAGCCATGTCCAAAACTCTACTTGCAAAAACTATAGGCAACAGCATAGTGCATAGAAGACAGCAATTAAACCTTAGCCAAAAGGAGTTATCTGTTTTACTTAATATCACACAGGACTCTATGAGCAGGATTGAAAGAGGAGTTGTTTCACCGAAAATGGAACGACTGACAGATATAGCAGATATTCTTCAATGCAGTGTTTCATCTCTTTTTCAAATAACATCAACAGATATTAATGAGCGTGCTCTTGCTATAGCTGAATCCTTAGAGCATCTAACAAAAGATCAACAAGAAGCGGTTTTGAGCATCTTGCATTCAGCCATAGAAGCAGTAACTAAAATTTGTCCAAACAATAAGGGGAGAGATTAATTTAGCTAAAATCTCTTGACTTCAGCACAAACAAGCCTTATATCTCACTGAAGTATAAAGGAATTTATTGAATTTCTTATAGAAAAAGTTAAGCTTCACTTTTTTGATGAGCATAACTTAGTTTTTTGAAAAGTGCATACGAAATTGTTGGCTATATAAGTCAATTTTCTAAGTTTTGATTTTGAGTTCGAGTCCGAAAATTGCATAAAAATCGAACCAGGTGATGTGAAGCTTCAGTACAGCTTCAGATGCAGCTTAATTTTATTTTCACTTTATTTAGAGTAGGAATATTTTTCGCTGACTACGCGCCCTCGGTACCACAACATAAAAATACAAAGCTCAAGTTTGATAAGGATTTGAGCTTTTTTTGTGTTAAAATAGTGTGTTAGAGTGTATTCTTATGTGTTTTTTTGTGTACACTTGTGTTTCAATGTTTTCATTTTTGTGTCTTTTTGTATGCTTTTAAGGGTACAAAATGGGGTACAAAGAATGGGAAGAAAATAATACTTGGTCGCATTCCACATATCAAAAAAGAAAATCCTTAATAATAAACTATCTGCCACCGCTTTTTAAAAAGTTGATACACAAGATAGCTCGAACTGATATTGTTGAGCTTATAAAAAATATTGAAGCACAAGGAAAACACGAAACAGCAAGTAAAACGCTTACAATTATTAAGCAAGTTTTTGACTATGCAGTAATCTGTGGTGAAGCAGAAAATAATCCTGCGACGGGCTTGAATAGCATCATCAAGAAAGTTGCTTCGCAAGCCAGAGCAACAGTGTTAGCTGAAAAAGATATCAGTAGACTTGTTCAAAAAATCAATGAGCTTGATAATGAAATTCTGAAAATACACTACTTTATCACTTACGAAAAATGGGCTTTGAAAAACATGAGATGACTATTCACGGCTTCAGAGCTATGGGGTCTACAATATTAAATGAAAAGGGTTATCGTCCAGATGTTATCGAAAAAGCTCTTGCTCATGCTGGTGAAGATAAGATAAGAGCCATCTATAATAGGGCAGAGTATATGGAAGAAAGGTGGCAGATGCTTCAAGATTATGCTGATTTTTTGGAAGAATTGGGAAGAAAGTAGACCTTTATTTTCATTTTGATGTTAATAAAAGTGACTAGCTGAAGCAATAACAAATATTTCTAAGTAGGTAAGATAACAATTTTCCTCTTTTTCTACACTAAGCCGCGCCAAACACAGGTGATGCCTGAAATAGTAAGTAATAACAATAGCATTTTAATAAATAGGGCAGTGTTGATTTTTTTTGCTATAGGTTTAGATAGCCACATTCCAGCAAATATTGCTACAAGTCCGATGATAAGATAAGAAAACATATTTATTGTATAAAGTCCTACGCTTGCGTGTGAACCCATTGTTACTAAGTTTGACAAAAACATGATGCCATTAATATTAGCAAATGCTTTTTCTTTCTCCCAGCCCGAAAGCATTGCGTATATTGCAAGAGGCGGTGCTCCAAATGATATTGAAGAGTTGAGAACGCCGCAGAAAAAGCCCCCAATCAAAGCATATACAATGTTTTCCGAGGGATTACGCTTTACTTTTGGGACTAATTGCCAAACAACAAATAGCAAAATAAGAATACCTGCATACAATTGTATAGTTTTTGCGGGGATATCGACAAGAATCATCACTCCAATAATAGATCCTGGTATAGTTGCAAGAAAGGCTACAAATATTGATTTAAATGAAAAACTTGTGCGATATTGCCAAAGCATCAAAAATGAAACTGTCATTACAAAGACAGATGAAGTTGGCACGAGAATTTGAGGGGGCATAAAAGATGCCACAATAGGCAGTGCTACCATAGCTAAGCCTATTCCAGCTAAGCCATTGAAAAAAGAGGCAAAAGCCCAAGCAAAAAAGAAAATTAGTCCTGTTGTGAGTGTCATTTTATAAATCCATTGTCAAGGTGAAGATATATTTATAATAGAATTTTATCAAATAAACATCAAGGAAAAAGAGCACTTTCAATATTTATACGATAATTATTGAAAATGCTCTTTTGTAGTGTGTAAGTTTTAAACTTTATTTATCAAGTTTTAGAATTTTTGCAGCATTTTCATACATAACTTTTTTTCTTACTTCATCACTGAGGTTGAAGTTTGCGTAAGCATCAAGCGCGTCTTCAATTTCAATAAATGGGTGGGCAGAGGCAAAAACAACTTTGTCTTGAATCATGCCTGCCATAGCATCTACAAAAACATCTTTCATTGGTGCTCTTTCGTATTCAGAAAAATCCATATACACATTTGCATTTTTTAGGCAAGCATACACAGCTTCATTCACAAAAGGATAGCCACCGTGCGACATGATAAGTGTTAGTTCAGGAAAATCTCTTGCTACTATATCGATTTGGCAAGGGTTGCAGTGTTCCATCAATGCACCAGAAACTTGTGGTGGAGGCGCCATTGTGATAAAAACAGGAATATCTAATTCAGCACACTTTGTGTAAATAGGATAAAAGCGAGCTTCTGAAGCAGGAAGATGTGCAAGATATGGATCGATGGCAATACCTTTCATGCCATGAACTTCGTACGCTTTTACAATTTCTTCAACAGCGGCCATTTTTTTGTGAGGGTCAATGCCCCAAAAGCCGACAAATCTTTCAGGGTGCTTTTTGCAGAAATCCAAAACAGAAGCATTATTACTTGGTGAGCCATAAGTGGTTTCAGCATCTCTTCCTGTGATTACGGCAAGGTCAACGCCTAATTTGTCAAGCCTTTTCATAATTGCAGGAAGCTTTTGTGGTTTTCTGGCATCAAAGCCTATAGCCTCACAAGCGGCTTTAAACATAGCACTGTTTTTTATGCCATTGATAATTTCATCTGTGTTTGGACGGAATCGAAAGTCAATAATTTTCATATAATAATCCTTTGAATTTGTTTAGATAAGAAATAGTGAGAGTTCAGGAATAAATGTAAATACAAGTAAAAGCGCAATCATAAGTAAGATCATTGGCACAACGTGTTTTGCAAGTGGTGCAAGGCTAGCTTTTGCAACGCAAGAAGCCACGAAGAGGTTTACACCAACAGGAGGAGTGATAAAGCCAATTGCAAGGTTCATAACCATGATAATACCAAAATGTAAAGGTGATACGCCAACACCTGTAATAACAGGAAGTAATATTGGTGTAAGAATAACAATGGCGGCTAATGCTTCCATAAAAATACCTACAATAAGAAGAAGTAAATTTATAAGCAAAAGAATAAAGATTGGATTTTTCGTAATATCTAAAATGCCTTTTGCAATCATGCCAGGAACATTTTCAATAGTCATAATATTACCAAAAATTGTTGCCATTGCCATAAGAATAATGATTGTGGCAGAAGTTTCAGCGGCTTCAATAGTAGCAGTGATAACTTTTTTGAAATTGAGTTCTTTATACACAAAGGTACCAACAATCAAGCCGTAAAGCGCGGCAACTGCGGCAGCTTCAGTTGGCGTCATTAAGCCACCATAAATACCACCAAGAACAATAACAGGCACAAGCATAGCCCATTTTGCCTTCCAAAATGCTTTAGCAACACTGACAGAAGAACGAGGACGCTCTTCGCCTTTCCAGCCTTGTTTTTTTGAGTAAAAGTATGCATAAAGCATAAGAACAAGACCAGTTGAAACACCAGGAATAATACCGCCTATAAATAAATCGCCGATAGAAACTTGCGCAGATACACCATAGACAACAAATGGATTTGAAGGCGGAATCATAACACCAATAGAACCTGCTGCCGCAACTAAAGCGCCAGCAAAATATTTATCATAACCTCTTTCTACCATAGCAGGAATAGTGAGTGCGCCAATAGCGGCAACTGTTGCAGGGCCAGAGCCTGAAATTGCACCAAAAAACATACAGGTTGCAACAGCTGTTAATGCCATGCCTCCGTAAAGTCCACCAAGCATTTCATCAGCAAAAGCGAGTAATCTTGCAGAAAGCCCGCCAGCACCCATGTAAACACCAGCCGCAATAAAGAATGGAATTGCCATAATTGGGAAGCTATCGATGGACGTGAAAGCTACTTGTGAAACATATTCAATAGGCAAAGTCCCCGATGCAATAATGGTTGCAATAGCTGATAAACCAAGTGAAATGGCAACAGGCACGCCTATAAGACAAAGAATAAGAAAGTAACCAAACAAAACAGGAAGTGGTGCGATATAGTCATACCAATAAGGAATGCTTGGAAAGTATAAAGCAGTTATAACAGGATAAAGAGGCGCAAAAACTGCAAAACTCAATAAAACTCCTATGCAAGCATTTTGTAAGCCTGCATGGGTGAGTGAGCTTTTCAAGCATTGTATATTTCTTATTGTCATAAGCCCAAAACCAAGGGGAAGAATGAGGTAAGGAATAAGAAAAGGCATTTGAAGAGCTGTGGTAAGCTGTGGATAGGCAAGAAGTCTTTCAATTTGTGACCAGCCAGTATACATAATAATTACTGTAAGAAGAGTAAAGCAACTATCAATAATAATTAAGAAAATATGCTGCCATTTGTCTGAAAGAGCATTATACACAATATCAATTCGTATTGCAGAGCGTTTTTTTATACTTACGCTTAGTGCAAGGTAAGAAATCCAGATAAATATGTATCGTGATACTTCTTCTGTCCAAACCATTGCGCCGGCTGTATCAGAGAAAGTTGTTATAACGTAGCGGTAAAAAGTTTGTAATGAAATAAAAAAGATAATGGATAGTAAACCTATTACAAGAAAGATTTTCTCAAAATTATTATCTAGCCATGAAATTATACTATGCGAAGGCAAAAAACCGTCGTCCTCATGCGTGATTTCAAGATAGTTGTCCTTACATTCGTGTTGTGACATAGAAACTCCTGTTTGCTAAAATGCTAAGGCATTTTACATAAAAAATAATATGTTAGATGCAATAAAATGATGAATATAGCCTATTTTTGTGTTTCACTGATAAGAAGAATTGCTTCACTCAATTCATCATAGTATTGATCTCTCACACTCTGCGTCATGCTATACAACTTATCACGTTCTTCTTGGGGAAGTTTTGTAATGCTAATATTTTTTTCTGCAAAAGCTTGAATTGCTTTAGTTTCAAGTTCTTTAGAAATTTCACGCTGCCACTGCACTGCTTCTGCTGCTGCTTCACGTATAATTTTTTGCTCTTCAAGAGGAAGGCTATACCATCTGTCTTTATTGATATAAAGAATGTGCATAGAATAGTTGTGCGCTGAATCGTTAGCATATTTTAAAACTTCTGTATGTTTTGCATCATTGAGAAGTGAATAAGTGTTTCCTTCAGCATCAACAGTTCCTTGTTGAAGGGCTGTATATGTTTCGCCCCATGAAACAGGTGTTGGGTTCATGCCAAGGCTTTTTGCAACAGCAACTTCAACGGGTGAATCTGTTGTGCGGATCTTTAAACCCTTTAAATCTGCAACTGTGTCAATTGGCTTATTTGTTGTTACAAAGTTTCTATAGCCAAATTGTGCATACATGATAGGTACAAGGCCTATGCTTTCAGCTATCTCTTTATAATATTCGCCAAGTTTGCCATTATCAATTTCATAGAAAAACTTATCTTGATGTTCTGATGTATTGCGAAAAAATGCCTTATAAAAAAGCGATATACTTCCTTTTAGAAAATTTTGAAATGCCACAGGTTGCTCAAATTCTTGGTCAAGATTTGCTTTGGCATAATCAAGAACTATTTCAAGCAGCTATTCATATGAAAAATGCCTATAAAGCTTCTATTTTCAATAAGAAATACAATACTGAACTGCCGCAGTCACTCGAAGATTTGTTTATTTTATTTTGAGTGAGAATGTAATTTTTGAACTTTTAAAAACCTGTATAAGTGATATTTTTCACATTGTTTATGCTGCTTTTCGATAATATGCTCATTACGATGCGCCTATCATATCGTGCAGTCTTTGCCTATCGTGAAATTCTACTTTGTTGGGTGGAAAGTTTGCAAGCTCTTTTTGGTTGCTTGCAATGGGGTTATTAATCCTTTTTAGGCAATAAGTGTTTTTGAGACAGAAGATAGGCAATAAAAGTATTGTGCAGAGATTTTGATTAATGTTTAACTTGACATAGTTTTGGTGATAAGGTAAAAAAATCACAAGGACAAGATTGTCGACAGTCTATTTTCGACAGTTTGTAAATATTAAGATAATAACAAAGATTTAAATTAGATAAATTTTCTTTTGTTAGAAGATAGGTAATAAAATTTTTGAAATCATCTTAATAATAAGTTTAAAACATTTTTATTTAGGAGGCATCATGTCAAATCATTCTCATGAAATGGAAGAAAAAAAGATTGATATGTATGGCGGAGTACTTGGTGGTTTAATCCCATTATTTATTCTTGTTGTTGGTCTTGTTTGGCTTTCAGTAGCTGAAAGGGGTGGTACAAAACCGTTCTGGTCTTGTGCATGGATAGCAATGGCTTTTGGTATTTTCTTTGCCAAAGACAAGTCGGAGTACTGTCAATCACTCATGCGTGGTATTGGTGATAAAACAGGTATTGTTATTGTTACTGCGTGGTTATTTGCTGGGGTATTTGGAAAAATTATGCAAGCCGGTGGTTTAGTAGATGGTTTGCTTTGGCTTGGAACATCAATTCAAGCAGAGGGCGGCGTATTTACTTTAATTACCTTTATTATAGCAATGTTGTTTGCTCTTGGCACAGGTACAAGTACAGGCACCTGTATTGCACTTGCTCCTGTTTTATATCCTGCTGGTTATTTTCTTGGTGCAGATCCTGCTTTTTTAGCTCTTGCAATTCTATCAGGTGCTGCTTTTGGTGATAACCTTGCACCTATTTCAGATACAACTATTGTTTCCGCTTTTACACAAGAAGCAACAATGAAAGATGTTGTACGTTCTCGTTTTCCACTTGCTATTATCTCTGCTACTTTTGCTGCAGTTATATTCTTAGTTTTTGGTGGTGGCGGCGAAGTTCAAGCATTGCCAGAACTCATGCAAGAATCAAACCCTAGTGGTATCTTTATGATTACTTCGCTTGTTATTGTTGTTGTATCAGCCTTATCAGGTAAGCATATCATTGAATCACTTATTTATGGTAATATTTCGGCGATGATTATTGCTGTTGCAAGTGGTAACCTTGAAATTGGGCAGATTTTCTCAATTCCTGAAGCGCGTGGTATTTCAACTGGTCTTATTGAAGATGGTGTTCAAAACGTTGTAGGCGCAATTATTTTTGCTATTCTTATTCTCGCAGTAACACAAGTTGTTGTAGAATCGGGTATTATGGGTAAAATTCTAGAATGGGCTGAAAAAGCTATGCTTAGCTCAGTTGCGCAAGCTGAACTTTTCATTATCGGCGTAACAATTATCGCTTCAATACCAATTTCTGCTAACGCTCCTGCAGAATTACTTGTTGGACCTTCATTGGTAAAGCCTGTTGGTAAAAAATTCAATCTAGCACCTGCAAGACGTGCAAACTTAATGGACTGCGCAGTATGCACTGTGTTCTTTATATTACCTTGGCATATTGTTGTTGCTGCTTGGTATGCTGCGATAGTTTCATCTGCAGAAAACTTTGGAATAAGTGCACCTCCTATCACTACAGCTTTATATAATCCATATTCATGGGCTTTATTAGTAGTACTTCTATTTTCAGCTTTCACTGGTTGGAATAGAAAATTTGAAAACGATAAAGAAGCTCAAGTAGCTTAGTTTTATCAACTAAAAACATTCAAAAATTATAAAAACTAAACTTCTCTATTAATTGACTTGTTGATATTGTTTATAAAATTATCACACTTTTCAGTTAAATGAAGTTTAGTACTTATAATTATAACGATTGATTTTTTTGGAAAATAAAGAGTTTTTTTATAATTTTTGCGAAAACTATTGACTTCTTTTTTGAGCTCTATTATAAAAAAACATCAAATGTATATTGTCGACAGTCTACATTTGAAATTTGATTTACATATAAAATAATATTTCAATGAGGAGAATAAATCATGCATTTATCAAAACTAGCACGTCGCGGTTACGTAGCTACACCAACACCTTTAGAAAAACTGGATAATTTCTCGAAAGCATTAGGGGGAAAAGTTAATGTTTACATCAAACGTGATGACCTTCTACCTGGCGCAGCTGGTGGTAACAAAACACGTAAATTAGACTTTGCTATTGCTGATGCTGTTGCAAAAGGTTGTGACACACTTATCACTTGTGGTGCTGTTCAATCAAACCACTGCCGTCTTACACTTTCATGGGCTGTCAAAGAAGGTATGGATTGTCACCTTATCATGGAACAACGTGTAAAAGATTCTTACAAACCAGAAGGTTCAGGCAATCACTTCTTATTCCGTTTAATGGGTGTAACAAGCATTCGTGCTGTTGAAGGCGGAACTGACATGATGGCTGAAATGCAAAAAACAGCTGAAGAATTAAAAGCAAAAGGTAAAAAACCTTACATCATTCCTGGCGGAGCTTCTGATGCTATCGGATCAACAGGTTATGTTGCTTGCGCTCAAGAATTAATGCAACAAGCATTTGATATGCAATTAAATATTGATAATATCGTAGTGCCTTCTGGTTCTGGTGGTACACACGCTGGTATGGTAGTTGGTATTGCTGGTACAAATGCAAATATTCCAGTTGTTGGCGTAACAGTTAGCCGTCCTGCTGATGTTCAAGAAGAGCACATCTACAAATTAGCTCAAACAACAGCTGCACACGTTGGCGCTGGCGAAATCGCTCGTGCTCAAGTAAAATGTAATGCTGATTTCTACCTCCCAGGCTATTCATTACCAAACGAAACAATGTATGAAGCTGTAAGATTGCTTGCTCAAACAGAAGGTATCTTGTTAGATCCAGTTTACTCAGGTAAGGCTTTTGCTGGTTTAGTAGGCATGATTCGCCAAGGCGCATTCAAAGAAGGTGCTAACGTTGTATTTTTACACACTGGTGGTTCACCTGCATTATACGCTTACACAGACAAGTTCTATGCTGAAGGTGGCATCTAGTTTTCTTGCTTATTTATAAATAAGTATAAAACTAAATAATTTATTACATAAGCTATGTTCCTAGATTTATTCATTTACTTTATAATATAAAAAATCTCTTTTACAAAAGAATTTTTCTTATAAACTTATAAAGTAACTGGTTTTAGGAACATAGCTTAGCCTATATAACTCTAAAATAAAATTCTAAAAGGAAAATATCATGTCTAAACAAGTTATTTTATCAGCGGACGCTCCTGCAGCAATAGGTCCTTACTCTCAGGCAATTAAAGTTGGCAACATGGTTTTTTGTTCAGGCGCAATTCCTTGTGATCCTGCAACTGGTGATGTTGTTGGCACAACACCTGCTGAACAAGCAGAACAAGCATTAAAAAACCTTTTCGCTGTTTTAAAAGAAGCTGGTGTAACAGGTGATGATGTTGTAAAAACAACAGTATTTATTGCTGATATGGGCGACTTTGCTGAAATCAATGCTGTATACAGCAAATACTTCACAAAAGACTTTCCTGCTCGTTCATGTGTAGCTGTGAAAACTCTTCCTAAAAATGTACTAGTAGAAGTTGAAGCTATTGCTATCGCTTAGTCTTCACTTGTAACTTTGCTACAATAATAAATTCTTCTTATAAAAAATCTATAAATAACTATTTATAGATTTTTTTTATTCCCACTCATTAGTTAATATAGTACAAATATATTATGAAAAATGACAATGTTCTTCCTTTCAAAGAAAACTGTATTTTCTTCTTTTTTCTTTCTTCTTGATTTTAATAACCTTTTATCATATATTCACTTGAGGTTGACCAACCATAAAAGGCGATAATATGCAAATTGAAAAAAAACTATACAGTGAACAAGTTCTTGATATTATAAAAAATGATCTATTGTTAGGTTCTTTATTACCAGGCGATAAAGTTAACGAAGTTCAGTTAGCACAAAGGCTTGGAGTGAGTAGAGCCCCTGTGAGAGAAGCTTTATGCTTACTTGAAAGAGAGGGACTTATAGTTTCTGAAAACTCAAAAGGCAAATTTATAAAAAAACTTTCTGAAAAAGAAATTTTTGATTCATATACGACAAGTGGTGTACTTGAAGGTTATTCCACAGCAAAAAATATTCACTTATTTAAAGACTCTGACTTTGAAAAACTAAACACAATTTTACAAGAAGTTATAAATATTGAAGGAGAGAGGAATCAATATCTAGAATTTGACAAACAATTCCATGAAACCATATTAGAAAATGAAGAGAATAAAACTTTAATACACATTTCTCGTCAACTATCACGAAACCTCTCTTCCTTCTTACTTTCAAAATACTGGCAAGAAATATCTACACCAAAAGCATTTTACGAAAGGCATTTAGAAATTTTAGATTGTCTTATTACTCGTGAACCTAAGCGTATTGAAGAGTGTATCTATAGCCATTACGAAAGCCTTGCAAATCGTATTATAAAACTTGTACGAGCTGATTGCTAGACTGAGCAGAGAATTAATTTAAAAAATTTTTACAGAATTTCTTTTCAAATTTGAATAGAGTAGCTTATTTTATAGTATCTTTTCTTTTGTCTTTAAAATAACATTAGCGTGTTAATTAATTATTTTCTAAAAAAACTGCCTGTAAGGGGGTAGTGAAAAGCAAAATTTTCTTCTCCTCCAAGGTGCGTTTTACTGTTTCCCTTGACTTCAGAAAAAACAAGCCTTATATCTCACTGAAGTATAAAGGAATTTATTGAAATTCCCCATGATAGTAAGGGAAAAAGTTAAGCTTCACTTTATTTAGAGTGCGAATATTTTTCGCTGACTACGCGCCCTCGGTACCACAACACAAAATTACAAAGCTCAAGTCTGATAAGGATTTGAGCTTTTTTTGTGTTAAAATAGTGTGTTAGAGTGTCTTTTTATGTGTTTCTTTGTTTGCACTTGTGTTTCAATGTTTTCATTTTTGTGTCTTTTTGTATACTTGTAAGGGTACAA
>CAYJFE010000043.1:0-18842 GCA_964369165.1 uncultured Desulfovibrionaceae bacterium
TTTTGATATATTTTTCTTTAATGCCTAGAATCTGAAGCGAAATTATATTAGATGAAAGAAAAAGAAAATCTTAATCAAGAAGTGACATTTTCAATCTTTCAGCTAATTTAGAATATCTTTTCTGTATCGAATTATTTTTAACAGCCAAGGCTAAAGCTTTTTTACTGCCCACCATAACTACAAGGCTTTTTCCTCTTGTTACAGCTGTATAGACTAGATTTCTTTGCAACATCACATAATGCGACATCAATAAAGGCACAATAACACAGGGGTATTCACCGCCTTGCGATTTATGTATAGAAATAGCATAGGCAAGTACAATTTCGTCTAATTCTTCAAAAGTGTAGTCAACTAGCCTATCGTCAAAGCGTATAAGCAAAGTTCGCTCACCCATATCAATTTCGCTGATAATGCCTATATCACCATTATATATGTCTTTGTCATAATTATTTTTTATCTGCATTACTTTATCGTCAACACGAAAAGTCCTCTCTCCTCTTGAAACAGAAATATCACCGTATTTAACAGGATTGAGTGCATTTTGTAATTCTTTATTCAAATTATTCACACCACTTACCCCCTTAAGCATAGGAGCAAGCACTTGAATATCTCTTGTTGGATTGAGTTTATATTTTTTAGCAATGCGATGAGTGACAAGGTCAACAATAGTTTTTGCCGCTTTTTCTTGATCTTCTTCAGGCATAAAATAAAAATCAGAAAGCCCTTCTTTATCAATAATAAGCGAGGGCAATTCACCTTCATTTATTTTGTGCGCATTTTGAATAATACTACTTTTAGCGGCTTGTCTAAAAATCTGATTCAATTCAACAACTTGAATTGTGTCTGAATAAATAAAATCCTTCAAGACATTGCCCGCGCCAACAGAAGGTAATTGATTGATATCACCCACAAAAATCACAGTACAACCGACTGGAACAGCCTTAATAAGATGATACATCAAGATTAAATCAATCATGGAAGATTCATCTATAATAAGCAAAGTGCAAGATAAAGGATTATTCTCATTGCGCGCAAAACCATCTTCAGAAGGATTATATTCTAAGAGTCTGTGTATAGTTTTCGATTCTAAGCCTGTAGTTTCACTCATTCTTTTTGCAGCTCTCCCTGTAGGAGCGGCAAGTAAAATTTTTGCTTGTGCTTTTTTGAACACTTGAATAATAGCATTTATTATAGTGGTTTTTCCCGTACCAGGCCCACCAGTCAAAATCATCATCTTAGTTTGCGCAGAGGTAAGAACTGCCTCTCTTTGTTGTTCTGCAAGTTTTATAGGAAAGTTTTTCAAAACTTCATTGACTTCTTTTTCAGAATCTTTAAAGAAAACAATTTTGGGGCTTTGCAATAAACGATGTATATAAAAAGAAATTTTTGTTTCACAATGATAATAGCGTGAAAGATATACTGCCGTATGCTCTTCAAAAAGCTCTGTAACTATACGCTCTTCTTTTTCAAGGCGCACTAAAGCTTCTTCCACTAAAAGCTCGTCTACAGTCAAATCTCTCGCCACATCTTCCAGTAATTTTTCTTTAGGAAAATAAACGTGGCCTTCGTCAGTTTGCTTTAACAATATATAAAGAGTGCCTGCTTGCACGCGCATAGGTGAATCAATTTCAAAACCAAGGTTCAGCGCGAATTGATCAGCCGTCAAAAAGCCAATGCCATGCACATCCATAGCAAGTCTATAAGGATTTTCTTTTATAATATCAATAGCGTTTGCGCCATAGTGCTTATAAATACGCACAGCAAGTGCCGCGCCAATTCCCAAAGGATTGAGAAAAACCATAAGTTCGCGTATGCCCGTTTGATCTGCCCACGAATCTTTTACATTCTCGACAAGTTTTTTGGAAACCTTTGGAATTTCAAGTAATTTTTCAGGATTTTTGTCTAATATTTCAAAAGTATCCAGTCCAAAATGCTCAACAATTCTATCAGCCGTCTTTTTACCAACGCCTTTAATAATGCCAGAAGCAAGAAACATTCGAATGCCTTCCAAGCTTTCAGGCCTTTGTTCTTCAAATGATTCAAAAGAAAGCTGTTTACCAAATTTCGGGTGCTGAGTCCACTTACCTTTCAAAGAAAAAAATGCGCCAACACGAGGATTCATCATCGTGCCAACTGCTAAGATAGGATCTTCTCTTTTATTTTCTGGCTGAAATTTTAATACAGCATAGCCATTTTCTTCATTGGCATAAACCACACGCTCTAAAGTGCATTTAATGGTTAATATATCATCATCTTGTAACAAAGAAACCTGTGAACTTGTCATTCTCTATCCTGTATTAATTCTTTTTACTTAAGCGCTGTTATAAGGCAAAGATAAGCAAAAAATAAAATCTTGAAATAAATTACTTTACTGTCTGCCTTTTTTCTACTATACTTTTCAAAAGTCTTCAATCTATTAAAATATATTTTAATATTTTTTATAATTACCTGATATATAAAACAAAGAGGTTTGATATGTTTGAATTTCCCCGTATTAAAAGATTACCCCCCTATGCTTTTTCCGTTATTACTAATTTAAAAATGGAACTTCGCAAACAAAATCACGATGTTATTGATTTTGGCATGGGCAACCCAAATCTTGCCACCCCTGAACATATTGTAGAAAAACTTCAAGAAGCGGCTGGCAAAGCAGTCAATCACCGCTATTCAGTTTCTCGTGGTATTCCAAACCTCAGAAAAGCCATATGTGACTGGTATAAAAGGCATTATGATGTAGATCTTGACCCTGATTCAGAAGCAATTGCGACTATAGGTTCAAAAGAAGGCTTAGCTCACCTTTGCCTTGCTATGCTTGAACCTGGTGATGTTGTTTTTGCGCCAGACCCAACTTACCCCATTCACGTTTACGCGCCTGTGTTAGCTGGTGCTGATGTGCGACGCATATTAGTTTCAAGCGAGCGTGATTTCTTTGAAGATTTGCAAACAGCCATGAAACAAACTTGGCCGCAACCAAAACTTCTTATTATAAATTTTCCGCACAACCCAACTACAGTCACGGTAGATGTTGACTTCTTCCAAAAAATAGTTGATTTTGCTAAAGAAAATAACATTTGGGTCATACACGATCTTGCCTATGCTGACTTAGTTTTTGATGGCTACAAAGCTCCTTCTTTCTTGCAAGCAAAGGGCGCAAAAGACGTTGGGATTGAATTTTACTCTATGACAAAAGGCTATTCAATGCCAGGCTGGCGTGTAGGCTTTGGCGTTGGTAATAAAGATTTAATCCATGCCCTCACAAGAATAAAATCCTACCTTGATTATGGTATGTTCCAACCTATACAAATAGCTGCAACTGTTGGATTAAACGGCCCATATGAACCAGTAGAAGAAGCCTGCCAAATCTATCAAAACAGACGTGATATTCTGTGTGATGGCCTCAATAAAATTGGCTGGGAAATCACTCCACCTAAGGCAACTATGTTTGCTTGGGCGAAAATCCCTGAACATTTGAGACATATGGGATCTATGGAATTTTCAAAACTTCTCTTGAATGAAGCGCACGTTGCTGTTCAGCCAGGTATTGGCTTTGGTAATGGTGGCGACGATTATGTGCGTTTTGCTCTCATAGAAAATGAGCTCAGAACAAAGCAAGCTTTAAAAAGCATGAAGAAAATCATCTCAGGATAAACAAAAGAGCGTGCCATGAAAAAATTAACAATAGGTATAGCTGGTGTTGGAGTTGTTGGTTCAGGTCTTTTAGAGTTGCTTGTAAAAAATAGCAAAGTCATTGAGGAAAGAACAGGCTACACTATTCAAGTGAAGTCTGTTTGCGTGAAAAACTTGAATAAAGAAAGACACTTCCTTCCAAAAGATTGTTATGTGACAACAAATCCTTTTGAAATCACTGAAGATAAAGATATAGATATCTTTGTTGAGCTTATGGGCGGCAAAAAATTAGCAAAAGAAGCTATTTTATCTGCTTTAAATCACAATAAATCTGTTGTGACTGCAAATAAAGCTCTTTTAGCAGAAGAAGGCGACGAGCTTTTCAAATTAGCCGCAGAAAAAGGCTTGCATCTCTATTTTGAAGCTGCTGTAGCAGGCGCAATTCCTGTTGTGCAAACCTTCAAAGAGAGCCTCAACGGCAATCTTATTGAAAATTTCCTTGGCATTTTGAATGGCACTTCAAACTATATTTTGTCTGAAATGACTTCTAATAATAAGGATTTTGATGCTGCTCTCAAACAAGCGCAAGAATTAGGCTATGCCGAGGCTGAGCCAAGCCTTGATGTCGACGGTTTTGATGCGGCACACAAACTCAACCTATTGATACGACTTGCTTGGGGCGTGGAATATCCGTACAAAGATTTGCTTATTGAAGGCGTTCGCAATATGGCAAGTATGGACATCGAATTCGCACGCGAATTTGGCTATACTATAAAACTTCTTGGACAAGCCTCTTATATTGATGATAAAATCGAAGCTGGCCTCTTTCCTGCTTTGGTGAATAAACGTCTTTTGCTTGCAAAAGTTGGCGGTGCGTATAATGCCATTCGAGTAGAAGGCAATGCCCTTGGCTCACTCTTCTTGCATGGTCAAGGCGCGGGTTCATTGCCAACTGCTTCGGCTGTAATGGCGGATATTTTGGCTGTTACACGCGCAAAAGAGTCAAATATTTTTGGCTATAAAGAACAAATTCTCAAAAAAGCTCAAGTCATTGCGCCTGAGCACAGCATTCACCCCTATTATCTTCGCCTTATGGTGAAAGACGATGCCGGTGTTTTGCGTGATATTGCCGGCGCTTTGGCAAATCAAGACATCAGTATAGCACAAGTTATACAAAAATCTCAGATAGATAAGAAAGTACCTCTTGTTTTTATCACGCATAAAGCTTCGTATAAAGCTATGCAAGAAGCGCTTAAAGAAATTGAAGCTTTTATCTATGAAAAACCAATATGTTATAGGATTTTCAATTAATCACTAACAATGGACTTTGCATGACATTTGCCAAAAAAAGCCTAGGGCAACACTTTTTGCACGACAAAAATATCTGTAATAAAATTGTCGATCTTTTGCTTGTGCAAGAAAAAGATGCTATTTTAGAAATTGGCCCTGGCACTGGTGCTATAACCAATATATTGAAATTACTACCCTTTTCTTCTTTTCTCATTTTGGAAAAGGACGATAGATTTGCAAAACTACACAGCGAAAATGCATTAGAAAATGTGTCTGTTATTCATATCGATGCCCTGCAGTTTAACTGGCAAAGTCTTGACAAGAATGATGGCAATAAAATAAAAATTATCAGCAACTTACCCTACAATGTGGCCTCCCCTTTGATGTGGGACATTGTCAGCCTTACACCAAATCTTGAGCGTGCTGTTTTTATGATACAAAATGAAGTAGCGGATAGATGCGTGGCAAAGGTGAATACTTCTGCTTATGGTATTCTCACTGTATGGCTGCAAGCTTTTTGTGAAGTAAAAAAAGAGTTTGTAGTAAATCCTGGCGCATTTTCGCCGCCACCAAAAGTTGATTCTGCTGTTATTTCGCTTGTGCCGCGCGCAAAAGAAAACCTTCCTAAAAATTCAAAGTTATTAGCAAATTTAGTTAAAGTTTGCTTTGGGCAAAGAAGAAAGCAGATTCAGAGCATTTTGAAAAAAAGTCAATTTGCGCATAATCATCAAAAGATACTAGAATTATTTGCAAAATACAACATACAAGCCACTGCTAGGGCGGAAACCATTCCTGTTTCTACATTTATAGCAGTAGCTGATGAACTATCTAATTAATATTTATAAAATCAAGCACTTTTGCTAAAAATTCACTTCTTTTCTCTTTGTCAAATGGATGCGCCCAATTAACCGTCTTATCAGCGCGAAACCAAGTCCATTGTCTTTTTGCATAAGCCCTTGTGTTTTTTTGCCAAAGTTCTTTCGCTTCTTCTAAAGTATATATCCCCTTGATATAGTTTCCCAATTCTATACAACCTATACCCGTCCAGCCAGGCAAAGAAATATCTGCACATTTTTCATAAGCCTTCTCTGCTTCTTCCAATGCGCCCATTTCTAGCATTAAATCAATGCGTTTCTGCAAAAGAGGCGTCAATTCATCATTCGGTGAAAGAGGTAAGCCAATACCGATTTTATGCGAAATATACCTTGATTGGGCATGGGCTGAGCTATGCCATTCTGACAAAGATTTTCCTGTAAATTCATAAACTTCCAAGGCTCGCATAATTCTTTGCCTATCGTTTTGATGAATTTTCTGTGCATAAACTTTATCCACTTCATAGAGTTTTGCATACATCTTTTCTAGGCCTTTTTCTTGCATTTGAACTTTAATTTTTTCAGAAATTTCATCTGAAATTTTAGGTATCTGAGCAATTCCTTCAGTCAATGCTTTTATATACATTCCTGTGCCGCCCACTAAAAGAGGTATGGCATTATTTGCATAGGCATTTTCAATTTCTGTATGCACTTTATCAAGCCAAATCCCCACTGTCGACTGCTCATAAGTTTCTGCAATTCCAAATAATTTATGTTCAATCCCTTCTTGCTCTTCTTTTGTGGGCTGAGCAGTAATAATGGGAAAATCCTTATACAATTGCCTTGAATCAGCATTTATAATGACAACATCTGACAAAGAATTTTGCATATTTTCAGAAAGCTTTTTCTTCAAAAATTTTGCAAGCTCTATGCTAAAACCTGTTTTACCAGAAGCAGTTGGCCCTACTATACATATAATTTTATTCATATTTTTCCTATTAATTACAAAAATGCGCCATTCAAAGTAAAAAGATTAAATACAAAAAGTGTGCTCTTCGTCACATTTTTTCTTAAAAAAATCTATACAGTGTATAAGATAAAATAACAAGTAAAATTACTTAGCATACAAAGGACTAAAAATGATTGGTATTTCAAAACTTTATTGCGGACAAGTCGAACCATCTGACGCTCTTCGCTATGGCAGAGAATCAGGCAAACTTCCTTCACACCTTCTACAATTTTCAAAAGATAAAAAACCTGTTGTTGTCTGGAATATGACAAAACGCTGCAACCTCAAATGCGTGCACTGCTATGCGCATGCGGTTGAAGAAGATAAAGGTCAAGATCCTATCAACACAGCACAAGCCAAAGTAATGATTGATGATTTAGCACAATTTGGCTCACCAGTCATTCTTTTTTCTGGCGGAGAACCATTAATCAGAAAAGACTTGACTGAATTAGCCCACCACGCAACTTCAAAAGGTATGCGCGCTGTTATTTCAACAAATGGCACATTGATCACTAAAGAAAAAGCAAAAGAATTCAAAGAAGTAGGCTTTTCTTATGTGGGCATTTCACTTGACGGCGGCGAAGAAATTCATGATAAATTCCGTGCTGTGAAAGGTTCATTCAGACGTGCTTTAGAAGGCGTTCAAAATGCTATGGCTGAAGGCATTAAGGTTGGCGTTCGCTTCACTATAAACAAGCAAAATTATCAAGAAATCCCTAAAATATTTCAAATTTTAAATGATTATGAAATCCCACGCGCTTGCTTCTATCACCTTGTATATGCTGGACGTGGCTCAGAATTAGTCAAAGAAGATTTAGATCATGCGCAAACACGTGAAGTGGTTAACCTTATTATGGACGAAACTCGCAAACTCCACGATGCTGGCAAACCAAAAGAAATCCTCACAGTTGACAACCACGCAGACGGCCCTCTTGTTTATCTTCGCCTATTGAAAGAAGATCCTAAACGTGCGGCAGAAGTATTGGAATTGTTACAATTTAATGAAGGTAACTCTTCAGGGCGCGGCATTGGTTGCATTTCTTGGGACGGCCAAGTGCATGCTGATCAATTCCTTCGTCATATAAGCTTTGGAAATGTGCTTGAAAGACCGTTTTCAGAAATTTGGACAGATCCGAATATCGAACTTCTCCATAAATTCAAAGATAAACGCCCGCACTTGAAAGGCAGATGCCAGCGTTGCCGCTTCCTCAACATCTGCGCAGGAAACTTTAGACACAGAGCCGAAGCCGTTCATAATGATATTTGGGCTGACGATCCTGCTTGCTTCCTCACAGACGAAGAAATTTCAGGCGAAATGTTATAAAATAAAAAATCCCGAAGTTCATGAGAGCTTCGGGATTTTTTTGTGTTATTTTATTATACTTTTTTTATTATTCTATACTATATCAAAACAGTGTGTAAGCTATTGAAAATCCAACCGACTACAGTGAAGATTATCAATAAAGTAATAACAAATACTACAAGCAATTTCCATTTCATTACTTGCTTGAGCATCAAAACTTCTGGCAAAGAAGCGCCCACGGCAGACATACAAAATGCTAAGGTTGTGCCAGCTGGAAGCCCTTTTAGAAGAAGGCTTTCCATAATTGGAATAATGCCCGTTACATTTGTATAAAGAGGAATCCCTGCGCCAACTGCTAAAGGAACTGACCACCACTGCCCTTGAGCAAGATGTGCTTCAAACCATTCTTGCGGCACATAACCGTGTAAAAGTGCGCCAATTCCAACGCCTATAATCACCCATTTCCATACTCTTGATGCAATTGTGCTCGCCTCATCATAGGCAAAATAATGGCGCTGCATAAGTGTGATTTTTGGCTTGCCCATTGTTGAAAGTGTCATCAATGGTTTTGTCTGTGCTGTTTGCTTCAAAAAGTCTTGTAACCAGCGCTCTGCCTTGATTGTGTCCATCACAAATCCGCCTATGATACCAGCTGTAATGCCAACAGCGATATAAACAAGGGTGAATTTCCAGCCTAATAAGCCCCACAATAAAACTACAGCTACTTCATTGATTAATGGCGAAGTAATAAGAAATGACATGGTGATACCAATGGGTATGCGCGCATTTGTAAAGGCTATAAATAAAGGAACTGAGGAGCAGGAGCAAAATGGTGTCACTGCGCCGAAAAACCCTGCTGCTGCATAGCCAAATCCTCTTGCTTTGCCTGCTAAGAAATCTCTTACTTTATCTGTATCAAGGCCGGCACGAAGCCAAGCAATCGCATAAACCATAAGCACTAAAAGCATAAGGATTTTTGCTGTATCGTAGATGAAAAATTCTAAGGCAAGCCCTTCTTTACTTGTTTTGCCAAGGCCAATCAAATCAAAGGTAATCCATGAAGCGGCTGGAGTAAGAACACTATAAACAGCATACCATACAGCAAAGATGACAATAGCCGTACCAAAGTATTTGACTTTATTCACTTCATTGTCAGGGATATTTGCCCTTTCCTTCGCTTTTTGTTTTTCGCAACAAGGTGTTTGCGCCTGATTTTGTGACGCTTCGCTCATTGATTGTAATTCAAATCCATTGTTAGACATATAAACTCCTAAATTATTAAATCTCTTTATAAATTTTCTACTTTTATAGAAATATCTTGCGCTCTTGGTATCTCTTTAGGGATATAACTATTTGATAAACATGATAAAAAAGTTGAAAGACAAGTTAATTTCAATGCATAGAACATATAAGTACCTTTTTTCGTGGCAGATATAATATCAGCCTCTTTCAACACACTCAAATGCCTTGAAATAGTTGAAATATCATCACCAATAAGCTCTTGCAAATCACAAACACACTTTTCACCATTTTGGAGCGCGTTTACCATAATAAGACGACTTGGGTGCCCTAAGGCTTTAAAAATCTTAGCATGATTAGTCAGCATTTCATTTGTGAATTCCATATATTCTCCTCAATTTTTTATCTAGATTTTTTTATTCAAAGTAAATAGATTTGTCTATTTGGCTTTTTGTACAAATAAGCAAATATCATTTCTTTGTCAAGTATTAAATCATAACAAGTTAAGATTTAATAACTATCTATCTAAATTTATATGATTTTATTATTTTAATGGGTCTTTATTTATCGCTTGTAAAAAACAAAGAAATACTATATATTTTCTTAATAAAAAGACATTCTTGTTGACACAAGGAATAGACTATGAGCAAAAATTTTGACACACAAAAGAATAAGGAAAAAATAGTAGACAATTCTTCCCTTTCTTATGATGATATGTATAATCAACTCGGTGAAAAAGCATGGGAAATTATCCTTTCCTCTATCACTTCTTTGCGCGATAACAAATATACTTTAGAAGAAATTGCTCAAAAAATTGATGTGAAAAACCGCTCCTTGATATCGGAATGGCTGAGCGGAAATAGAGCCCCCTCTCGAACTGCATTTGTAAATATAATCAAATATTTAGACTTACTTGACTACAGCATACAGGGCACAGAAATCCACAAGAAAGAAGATTTAAAAGAAGGAAGCAAAGTCTACAAAAATAATGAAAGCGAAGAAAAAATTAATGAATTAAAAGACGAAATTAAAAAATTGAAAAAAGAAAATTCAAAGCTCAAAGAAAAACTTGAAGTTATTAAAGAAATAACTGGCAAAAAAAAGAAAAAATAAGACTATTAGAGGTATATATGGCATTAAGCATTGGTATAGTGGGATTGCCGAATGTTGGCAAATCCACACTTTTTAACGCATTAACAAAAGCACAAAACGCGCAAGCAGCAAACTATCCTTTCTGCACAATCGAACCAAACAAGGCTACAGTTACTGTACCTGACAAACGCTTAGAAAAATTAGTAAGTCTTGTCAGCCCTCAAAAAACTATCAATGCCACCGTTGACTTTATCGACATTGCAGGTCTTGTAAAAGGCGCGAGCAAAGGTGAAGGTCTTGGCAATCAATTCCTTGCAAATATCCGTGAAACTTCAACAATTTTAGAAGTAGTCCGCTGTTTTGACGATGAAAATATTGTACACGTAGACGGCAAAGTCGATCCTGTTCGCGATGTTGAAACCATTGAAACTGAGCTTATTTTAGCCGATATCCAAACCGTCACCAAGAGAATGGAAAAACTTATTCGTCTTCGCAATGACAAAGAAGCGCAAAAAGCTGCCGAGCAATGCAAGGCACTTCTTGAAGTTTTAGACTCTGGCAAATTAGCTTGTCAATACGACTTGCCAGACAGTGACTATTTTATGAACGAATGGCGCGAAATGTCACTTCTCACTGCAAAGCCTTTTATTTATTGCGCAAATGTTGATGAAGAAGGCCTATCCTCTGACAGCGTCTATTATAAAGCGCTTGAAACTTTGGCAAAGGAAAGAAAGTGTGAAATCGTAAAAATTTGCGCCCGTGTTGAAGAAGAATTACAAGGCCTTGACGAAGCGGATCAGCTTGAAATGCTACAATCCTACGGTGTAGAAGAAAGCGGTCTTTTATCTGTTATTCATACTGGTTATAAAACTCTTGGGCTTGCCTCTTACTTCACAGCAGGCGAAAAAGAAGTGCGCGCGTGGACTTTTGAAAAAGGCTATAAAGCCCCACAATGCGCAGGCGTAATCCATTCAGATTTTGAGCGTGGTTTTATTCGTGCAGAAGTCATTTCTTACGAAGATTATATCAAACATGGCTCTGAGAGTGCTTGTAGAACATCGGGCACTTTGCGCACAGAAGGTAAGGAATATATAGTTCAAGACGGTGATGTTATGCATTTCTTATTCAATGTATAATAAAGTGTTGAGCTTTTAACTCATGATAAAGCAAGCAAAAAATAGAGCACTCTTAGGAGAAAACAGTATTTCTTTTTCTCTTACGCGCTTTGTTTTTTGCTTATTTTTTATTCTTTTTTCTAGCCTCTTTTTGCAGGGCTGTTCAACTATTTTTGGCATCGAAGAAGATGGTGAGCAAATTTCACAGCCTCAAAATAGAAGACAAAATAGCTCAAATAGCGAAGAAGCAACAAATCCTCAAAGAGAAAGAATTTCTTTAGACGAATTTCAACTTCCAAATATCCCTGATTCAATGCAAGAAACTGAATTTGCACCGCTTTTTGCCTTTGAACTTCTTCCTTATATTGTCCTCTTCTCTTCAAATTCTGATGAGGCAGTCGACAAAGAAGTTCTTGAAATTCTTCGACAAAGAAGTCTTTTACTCTCCATGCAAGAAGACATTCCAACCAGCGAACTTACCCTTGAAAAACGCGTTTCAGAAGACAAGGAAGAAGCCTTAAAAGTACTTCAATCCTTTGGATATTATTCTGGTGAAGTAGAAACAAGCATCAACACACAAACATTTCCTATTCAAATTTCTATCACTCTCATACCGCATGAAGTATATACAATTTCCAAAGCAAATATTAATTACCCAGACAATTTTTATGAAGGATTAGGCACTCATGAGCCTATCAATAAAGAGAATCTGGCTACAAGTCTTTTTGATTTTGGCTTAGAAGAAAATGCAATAGCAAAAGCTGAATATATAATACAAGCTATTGAAAAAATTCAACCTTATTTTGAAAATAAAGGTTATCCCTTTGTCAAAGTAAGTGCTACAAAATTTTATGCTATCGAAAATAGTAAAACTTTAGAAGCTGAAATAAAGATAGAGCCGGGTGCGTATAAAGTTTTTGGCGATGTGAGCATTATAGGCAGTGAAAAACTTGATCTGAGCTATGTAGAAAAAATCAAAACATGGAAAAAGGGGGATACTTTTGATAAATCAAAGCTCACTCGCCTTGAAGAAGCTCTTTTAGGCATAGGTGTATTTTCTTTTGCCCGCGCTCATCAAGCTGAAGAAAAACAGAAAAACGACATAGAAAATATCACAGAAGAACTTGATATTATTATTGATTTGACTGACACTTCACCGCGTTCATGGGGTGGTGGGCTAAACTATGATTCTGTACGTGGTTTTGGTGGTGAATTGTTTTGGGAGCATAGAAATCTTTTGGGTTCGGCTGAATTTATCAAGATCAGCGGTCAAGTTTGGCGTGAATTGCAAGAAGCGCGTATCAGTTTTATAAAGCCTGATATCCTTGCTCCAGATCATGATTTTAATGCAATATTCACATTTAAAGGCGAAGAAACCGATGCCTATGACACCACGTCTGCAAATCTTGAACTTGGCTTTGAGCAGCCCATAAGCATTAAAGGCATTGACCATATTTGGCTTTCTTATGCTGTCTTGGCAGAAGTTGGACGTGAAGAAACGGATTCTCTTCTAGGCTATCAAGATTATTACTATTTTGGTATCCCTCTACAAATAAGACACAGATACGCCGACAGCCTTTTTGACCCTGGCACTGGCTATTCACTTCGAGTCAAAGCTGCGCCTTATGCAGGAAAGTATTTTGAGCAATTCTCCTTAGTAAAAGCAGAAGTAGATGCAGCAATCTATATTGAACTTATTGAAAATAAAAAATTAGTCTTGGCGGCAAGAGGAAAAATGGGTTCACTCTACCCACAAGAAGCACACTCAATCCCCGCATCTTTGCGATTTTATGCTGGTGGCGGTAATTCTGTTCGTGGCTATGCCTATCAAGACCTTGGGCCAGAGGATATTCATGGCGATCCTATTGGTGGTGCTTCAATTGTTGAAGGTTCTGTGGAATTGCGTTATAAAATCACAGATACAATTTCCATAGTTCCTTTTATAGATTTTGGTAATGTCTACAGTGAAGCCTATTTTTCTTACCCCCTCAATTTGAAATTTGGCATGGGTCTTGGCCTGCGCTATTTCACTCCTGTTGGTCCGCTTAGGCTTGATGTGGCCTTTCCTTACAGCACAGAAGAAAAATTTGAAACAAATAAATTTCAAGTCTATATCAGTATAGGCCAGAGCTTTTAATAGGTTAAGCACATGAATACATTAAGAAATTTCTACCGTCTTCATTGCATGGCTTTTTCAAAAACTTTATTTTTTCTGCCTTCTAAAGTGAGTGCTTCTTTCGCTTCTATAATTGCTTATTTATTAGTGATAATTGAACTTTTTACTCTTTTTCTGCTTTTTCTTATTCTTACTTTTTCCCTTTACCTATCAACGGGATGGGGAACAGCATTTCTTACTAAAAATACGCAAAATATCTTAGCTTCTCTTTCTGATGTATCGCCCGAAGGCATTGGAATTGCAATGAAAGTTGAAGAAATCTCTTTTGAAGAGGGAATTTCAGTCAAAAATTTCTCCTTGCTTGATAAAGACGGTTTATGGCTTGAAGTTGGTTCTTTATATATAGACTTTAACCCTTTACAAATCATGTCACTTTTAGGCCGTGCAAGTATTGATGAAATTTTGCTCGACAGAGTTTTTTATTATAGAAATCCAAGTTTTGCGGAGAAAATAGAGGAAGAAGAATCAAGCCCTTTTATTATTCCCCAAAGCGTTCTCCCCTTACCTCTTGGCGAAATCAATATTGAAAAAATTGAAATTACTAATGCTTATGTAGGCGCAGAGGTGATGCATCTAGAAGATTTTGGTATGGATTTACACGCTGACATTTATGCTTCAGCTCTTTTGCAAAGGAAAAAGGCTTCTTTCAAGATTAAAGTTGATGAAAAAAACACGCAAGTGCAAGGAACAATAGATTATATCCCTGGCGAATTTATTGTAGATTTACAAGCTGTTGACGAAATTTGGGGTAAAACTTTTCCTCTGCTTGATAAGGCAAATCTTGATGTGAAGGCAAGTGTGCGTGCAAAGCAATTTCCACTCACAAAAGAATTTCCACTCTATGTCGACTTGCTCACTTTTGCAGATTTTCATAATATAGTATGGTTTAACGATCATCTTTCGCCTTCTCTTTCGACTGAATTTCTTTTTGATGGCACTTCCGTTATCTTCAAAGACACTGAACTTATTGATGAAAATGCTCATATTTACATACCTTCCTTTGCGTTAAATGTCGATACTATGATCTATGACGAAGCAAGTGCAACGGTGAACATTGATAAATTAAGCGCTTTCTCACCCTTTTTCCACGGCTCTGCCTATGGCGAAGTCTTGTTTTGGGGCAGCGTTTTTGATATGCACACAAAGGCTGATTTAGGCGTGAATGATTTTGTCTTTAATCAAGGGCTTGAATTGTCAACCGAAACTGCACAAGAAGCAAATCAAAGCATGGATTTTATTGAGGCAGACACTCTTATTGGAAGTATCGAAGGCTTTATCAACATTGAAGAAGAGCTTGATATACAAGGAAATTTCACTATTAACTCAACACAAATCGCCCTTTTAGACAATAAAAGAACTACTTTTCTAAAAATTGATTCAAAGTTCAATCTTACGACAGAAGAGCTGGCATTAAAAAATCTTTCTATAAATATTGAAGATATAAAAGCAAGTGCGCCTAAGCTTTCCATGAATTTTGAAGAACTCATCAAAGGCTCATATCTTTCTATGCTCGACGGAGAGCTCAATATTTCCTCGCAAAGCCTAAAAGCAATTATGACAGACCTCCCTCTTTCTGGCCTTGGCGAATTGACTCTTGATTTTAGTCAGGCAAGGAATGATAGAATTATTTCTAGAGCCTATTTTAGCCAATTAAATTATGAAGAACTCTTGCTGGATAGCTTACAAATTTCATGCAATATTAGCGACTTAAATAGTCTTGTAAAATTACAATTCCCACAAATTGACGGGCAAATTTCAAGCTCTGCTCTCTACTCGCATGAAAGAATTTCAGAGCTTTTGCCACGCACTCTTTTTAGAAATGGATTTATTGACTTTCGCGTGGATAATGACATTTTACATATTAAAGCAAACACAGATGGTCGCCTTGTTTTAGATTCCTCTCTTGACTATAATATACTAGAATCAAAGATTAATATCAATAATTTCACTTTTAATTACAAGCCTAAGAAGCAGCAAATCACGTTAAAAACCCCTCTTGAAATAGATTTTAAAAATGCTTTGACTCTCTCCCCTGCTTCCTTTGAGATTTTTGACGAAACATCAAAAGAAGAAGCGACAATATCTCTTGAAGCTTTTCTTGACGATACTACAATCAAAACAAATTTAAATGGCACTATTCCTACAGCTTTGATTGACAGCTATCAAGATGGACTTTTACCAGGAGAGAAGTTAGATTTTAATATAGAATTACAAGGAAATAGATACAATCCTACAGGTAAGGCACACCTCCTTTTAGATGATATTCTAAAAGGCAAGGAAGAAAAGGTTAAACTGATTTTTGACGGTGATATAAGTAATAAAAACTTCAATTTTAACGCAACATTAGGAACAAGTAAGCAAATTGAATTTCACGCTGAAGGCACAGTGCCCCTTCTTTTTGATCCTTATCCTTTTATAGACTTAGAAAGCCCATTTCAAAGCTCACTTTCATGGCAAGGCAATCTTTCAACCTTGTGGCAATTCGTGCCTTTTGCGCAAAGAAACCTCGAAGGCAATGGAATGATTGAATTATCCGCAGAAGGCTCTTTAGCAAATCCTCTTCTTATAGGCAAGGCTTATACCTCAAAAGCTCGCTTTCAAGACGAAAGTTTGGGTATAGTTATTTCCGATATTGATCTTGAAGCAGATATTTCGCTTGAAGAAATTTCTGTAAATATCTATGCAAGAGATGGCAGTGTTGCTTCTTTTGGCGAAAAAAATATTCGTGATAAAAACGCACTTATTATAAACGCTAAAATGTTCAAAGAAAATGAAAACTATATGCTTGATGCCATTGCCGCAGCAAGTGAATTTTCACCCCTAAAAAGAGATGATCTTTCCCTCACTCTTAATGGTCGCCTAAACGTAACTGGCCCTTTAAAAACGCCTTATGTACGTGGCATTATTACTGTATTAGATGGATCTTACCACCTCACTCAATACGACAGCACTTCAATCTCCACGCTTGAAAATGTTACAATTTTAAGAAATGCCCGTTCAAAGCGCGAGGAAGCAGAGGAAACATTTTTCTTCAATCCTAGCTTGAATGCAAGAATAAATATACGCAATAATTTTGAAGTTTCAGGTCTAGGCCTTCAAAGCACTTGGGGAGGAAGCCTTAGTCTTTTTGGCACACTTTCCTCACCTTTACTTGTAGGTTCACTTGAACCAAATGAAGGGATTTTTGATTTTCTTGGGAAAGAATTTGAATTATCACGATCACTTATATCATTTACAGGAAGTGTACTTCTTCCTATTTACGATATAAATGTAGAGAGAGAAAGCGAATCAACAAGCTCACTTGTGCGCATTTCAGGTGCGGGAACAAATATAAAATTAGAACTCTCAAGCATTCCCCCATACCCTACTGATGAAGTAATTGCGCGTATGTTTTTTGGCAAGCCTTTAGCAGACTTATCACAATTTGAAGCCATACAAGTGGCTACTACAGCCGCTCAACTCCTTTCGCCTGATTTGAATAAACTAAATATATTCTCAGCAACAAGGCAAGCGCTAGGCTTACACGTGCTTCGCTTAGGATCTTTTGAAAATAATGAACTTGACGAAGATGTGAACATTCTAAACGATGCCAGCATTGAGGCAGGCACCTATCTTAATGATGTGATCTATCTTGGTGTAGAAAGAGGAATAGAAGATACGGCTGTGAAAGTTGAAGTCGAATTATTTCCAAATGTCAAGCTTGAAGGACATATAGGCACTGACTCTTCAAAGGCTGGTATCACTTGGTCTGACGACTATTAAAAAAAATAAAAAAATATTATTAAAGTTCTTGACTTTTTTAATGATACTGATTATAAATATTTTAAGTGTTTTTCACATTGTCTTCCGTTCTAACACTGCAATGGATAAGAGCTTGGTGGGAAGAGCTAAGCTTCTAGTTTCAAAGAATTATAGATCGTTTTTAGCAATGGCGCAAAAACTACTTCCGAAAAACTCTTGTGTGGGTATATTTCAAGGTATATAAGACATTTTCGGAATACAATAAAAAAATGGAGGAAACTCTTCAGCGTGCTTTTATTTTAGTGCTATATGCTGTTCTGTTTCTCTAATCACTCTTATTCCACTCGCATACTCTCTCAACAAATGATTATCTATAAACTACCTATTCACTTTCTCGCATGAACTTTTATGACGCATTTGGGTTTAGTTGTATATTATAGTCTTATTATGTGCCTATGTACACATTTATAAGAGTCTATGTTGTCGCACTTTTCAAAAGTATGCTGATGCATGGTTTACAAGTGTAAGGCATGGCCTACACTACCAGCAAACAAAATATGGAAAAAAATATTAATAATTATGTCAAGGGTCTTTATTACTCTTACTTGATTTGCGAAATTATCTAAGTTTGCACTCCAAAAAGATATTTCTATCCTTTCAAGAGTATAATCTACTGTGGCAGTCTATGCATATAAAGTATTTTATGCATTATAAATATCTGTATAGTATGATGATTTTCAACGCCTTTGTATGAGTAATAAATTATGTGTCTTCTTTTTGCAAAAATGTTCGCATTGTTTGCCTTATAAACCGACTAGTCGGTAGAATGCTCTTAGCTTTCAGGAGCATAGGATTTGCAGCTTAGCGAAATCCTCTAAGGACACAAATTGACATAATACAGTATCTAAAAACTTTATATAACTAGCTTTATATAAGTTGATATTCAAAGAGCTTAAAATGCTCGCATTCATAGGCAGCTGAAGTGGTTCTTCGCGCATGAATAAGAAAAGTAATGAATAAAGATATTGTAGAAAATAAAGGCTCTTTAAACTCTTGGAAAGATGTTCGTGGCCTATGCCATGTTGATAAAAATTTAGCCATAGAAACAATAAAAGCTTCAAGAAAAGAAAAACTGCAACCCACAGCAAAAAATTACACTGTTTTCTTGAAGGATATGGCTTAGATACTTTTCAGTGAGGTATACAATATACTGAACTGGAGAGAAATGGAGCTGTCGGCCAGTCATCCGATGCGCTTCACGGAATAGAAGATCAGCACCACCTTTTTTATGTGGTGGTGCTGATGCTCTAATCCGACGGAATTCACTTTACCCCAAGTGCAACTTTGCTCTTGGGGTATAAGTGAGTTACACAATTTCTATAAATTTCTATGCTTCGCATACAAAATCCTCACGGCGCAAAAAGCGTCGTTTTTGCTT
>CAYJFE010000043.1:18942-22130 GCA_964369165.1 uncultured Desulfovibrionaceae bacterium
ATTTCTATGCTTCGCATACAAAATCCTCACGGCGCAAAAAGCGTCGTTTTTGCTTGTTCGCTAAAGCCTATGTGACTTTATACGGATAGATTTCTATGCTTCGCATACAAAATCCTCACGGCGCAAAAAGCGTCGTTTTTGCTTGTTCGCTAAAGCCTATGTTCGCTTACGCTCACTAATATTGGGATATTTTTTATGAAGAGGCAAAAAAAACTTGACACTTTCACTACAAATAGGTATCTTTCCTTTTGTTATGAATGCAGGAGCGTGGCTCAGGGGTAGAGCACTTCCTTGACATGGAAGGGGTCAGCAGTTCAAATCTGCTCGTTCCTACCACTGCTAATACAGGGAGAAAGTTTTCTCCCTTTTTATTTATATGGAGTATTTAATGTTACTTGATTCTGTTGAAGTTGAAGGTTCTTCCTTCGATACTGTCCAAGATCTTCTAAAAGCTAATCTTTCTGGTAAAAAAATTAAATCTGTCGTGGCCGTTTTGGTGGACGACGTTCTTCTTGATGTTTCGGCAAGCTTGCCTAAAGATGCTCAGAATATCACTTCCGTCACTTTAGCTAGCCCTGAAGGACTTGATATTCTTAGGCATTCGACAGCACACATTATGGCATATGCCGTACAAAAGCTTTTTAAAGATGTGAAAGTAACTATTGGCCCCTCCATAGAAAATGGATTTTACTATGACTTTGACGTGCCTAAGGCTTTTTCTATTGAAGATTTAGAAAAAATTGAAGCTGAAATGCAGGCTATAATCAGGGCAAATATTCCTTTTGAACGCTCAGAAATTTCAAAAGAAGAAGCGATTAAACTTTTCACTTCAATGAATGAAGACTATAAAGTGGAAATTATTAACGACTTAGACGCCGACACAGTTTCACTCTATAAGTGCGGAGATTTCCTTGATCTTTGCCGTGGTCCTCACCTACCCTCAACTTCATTTGTGCCTTCTTATAAATTGATGAGTGTTGCAGGTGCCTACTGGCGCGGAAATTCTGATAATAAAATGCTTTCACGTATTTATGGCACAGCATTTGCTTCTGAAAAAGAATTAAAAGCTTATTTGAACCGTTTAGAAGAAGCAAAGAAAAGAGATCATAGAAAACTTGGTAAGGAACTAAATTTATTTACTTTTGCTGAAGATTATGCACCAGGCATGGTGTTCTGGCTTCCAAAAGGCGCGCTTGTTCGTACTATTTTAGAAGACTTTTTGCGCAAAGAACATATGAAACGCGGCTACGAACTTGTCACAGGTCCTCAAGTTTTGAGAAAAGAGCTTTGGGAAACCTCTGGCCATTACGCTAACTATCGTGAAAATATGTATTTTACAGAAATCCATGACGACATTAAGAACACTGTTGATGTGCATGGTGTGAAGCCAATGAACTGCGTTGGGCATATGATTATTTATAATAACGGTATGAAATCATATAAAGATTTACCTCAGCGTTATTTTGAACTTGGCATAGTTCACAGGCACGAAAAATCAGGCGCATTGCACGGTCTACTTCGTGTGCGCCAATTCACGCAAGACGATGCGCATATTATCTGTATGCCTGATCAACTTGAAGAAGAAATTTTTGGCGTAATGAAACTTTCTGACGATTTGATGAAACTGTTCGGTTTTGATTATCGCATAGTGGTGTCTACTCGCCCTGAAAAATCAATTGGCTCTGACGAAGCATGGGAAATTGCAACAAAAGCTCTTATAAACTCCTGTGAAAACAAAGGCTTAGCCTACACCTTAGCAGAAGGTGACGGCGCCTTCTACGGCCCTAAAATTGACATTAAAGTGACTGATGCCATTGGCCGTGAATGGCAGCTCTCTACTATTCAACTTGACTTTACTTTGCCTGAGCGTTTTGAGCTCAGCTATGTTGGTGCAGACAATGAAAAACACCGTCCTGTTATGGTGCATAGAGCTATTTTAGGTTCGATTGAGCGTTTTGTCGGTGTTTTAGTGGAGCACTATGCGGGCGCATTCCCTCTTTGGCTTGCTCCTGTTCAAGCAAAAATCCTTACAATTACAGATAGTCATAACGATTTTGCAAAAGAAGTTCAAAGCTATTTACAAAGTCAAGGTTTCCGTGTAGAACTTGATTTAAGAAATGAGAAACTTGGATATAAGGTTCGTGAAGCTCAAATGGAAAAAATTCCTTATATGCTAGTTATCGGAGATAAAGAAATGGAAGAAAAGGGTGTGAATGTGCGCCCAAGAATCGGCGATAATCTCGGCTTCTACTCATTAGAGGACTTTGCTGAATTTATGTCTGCCGAATGTATGGAACCTTTTAAAAGTGGAGGAATGAGTTATCGCTTCGCCTAATCCTAAAATGCGTAAAGATGTCGTACAAGACGGTGTTCGTCGTAATGAACAAATCAAAGCTCGCGAATTGCGCGTCATTGGCGCCGACAGTGAGCAGCTTGGCATTCTCACAAAAAATGATGCACTTGCTTTAGCAAAAGAACAAGGTTATGATTTAGTTGAGGTTTCCCCAAATGCGGAACCACCAGTTTGTCGTATTATGGACTATGGAAAATTCAAATACGAGCAACAAAAGAAAAAACAAGAAGCTAAGAAAAATCAAACTGTTGTTCAAATTAAAGAAATCAAAGTACGCCCTAAAACAGACGATCATGATTACGAAACCAAAGTTCGTCATATTCGCCGTTTCTTAGAAGCGGGTGATCGTTGCAAAGTTTCAGTTTTCTTTAGAGGCCGTGAAATTGTCCATAAAGATCGCGGTGAAAGCATTCTTGATAGAATCATTGAAGACACAAAAGACATTGCAAAAGTAGAACAAGAAGCACGCACAGAAGGACGCGTTTTGCAAATGCTACTCGTTCCATTGGTAAAAAAATAGCAGCTCAAAGATTTACAGATTACGTGAACCAAGGTGAACAAATCTTTAGCGAACGAAACAAGAACCACGCTTCTTGTGAGTGAGGATTTTGCGCTAACAGCCAAAATCTATACGATAAAGGCAAGTAGCGTTTTGCAAATGCTACTCGTTCCATTGGTAAAAAAATAGCAGCTCAAAGATTTACAGATTACGTGAACCAAGGTGAACAAATCTTTAGCGAACGAAACAAGAACCACGCTTCTTGTGAGTGAGGATTTTGCGCTAACAGCCAAAATCTATACGATAATTGAAATGAGGTTAATATGAAAAAACATT
>CAYJFE010000044.1:0-2448 GCA_964369165.1 uncultured Desulfovibrionaceae bacterium
TACACATTTGTATATTCTTTTAACTTGCAAAAAATACATTTATTGGCTATTGTATTATTAGCATTTTGCTTTATTTTATATTGAGAGCTTTATAGATTCGCTTATATTAAAATTCTTTCTAGTAATTTAGTGTTGTTGTATGAGTAATAAAATAGAAGATTTTTTCCAAAATATGATTGAGAAATTGAGTATTCTCAATGAAGAGATATCAAAACAAGAATTCTTTGAAGACATTTGTAATTTTTTTGATATTTCTCATGCTTTTATATACGAATACAATTATCTTGGCGATTTTATTAAAAAAGAATTTTTTGAAAAAGTACATAAAAACTCTCTACCTGAAAGCATAAATATAAAAGAAGAACTTGGCTTAAAACTTATGAGTGAGCTTTGCTCTCAAAAAATTGTGCTAAGCATAGGGCAAGCAGAAAAATCAGATTTAGAAAAAGCCCTTATAAAGATTTTTAATGTAAAAACTTTGATATTTATTCCTATTCTTAATCAGCATTACGAATTAGCTGGTTTTGTAGGCCTTTGTGATAGACGTAAAGAAATACGCAATGCTGATGTAAACATCAATAAGGCTTGCGCATTGCTTACCTTGCTTGCAAATACTATGAAATTAGAATTGTTCCAAAAGGGCATAGCCAATACAGAAGCCGCGCTTTCAAATGTGCTTGACCATATTGGCATTGATATCTATGTGAATGATTATTACACGCATGATATTTTATACGTCAATAAATCCATGGCCGCGCCTTATGGCGGTGTGGAAAATATGATAGGCAAAAAATGTTGGGCAAGTATTTTTACCGATAAATCTGCACCTTGTGATTTTTGCCCACAGCCAAGACTTTTAGACGAAAATGGCAAGCTGAATAAAACCTATCAATGGGATTATGAAAGACCTTTTGATAAATCATGGTTTAGAGTGCTTTCCTCTTCTTTTCCATGGACTGATGGAAGAATTGCGCATCTTGTAGCTAGTATCGACATTACAGAAAGTAAAAGAAACCAAATGGTAATCGAAAAGCTTGCACTTTTTGATTATCTTACTGGTTTGGCAAATAGAAGAAGCTTGAATGAAGACATAAATTTATTTGCACAAGATCATAAAAAATTTGGAGAAAAATGGTATCTTATTTTTTCTGATTTAGATGGTTTTAAAACTATAAACGATACTTTAGGCCACGCAGCGGGCGATGTTTTATTAAAAGAAATTGCTAAAGATTTATTGACCTTATGCACTGATGATTTCAAAGCTTACAGGCTTGGTGGTGATGAATTTGTATTTATATTAAGAGATGATGGTAATTTTGAATCTATACAAAATGCCATAGATAATTTGTTTAAAGTCTTCCGCACAAAACATTATTTTGAAGAGCATGAAATGGTTTGCGATTGCAGTATGGGTATCGCGCATTACCCATCATTTTCGTGCGTGAGTAGAGAATTATTTCAATGTGCCGATGCGGCAATGTATGCTGTAAAGAAAAGTGGAAAAGGCTCAGTTTTGTTCTGTTTTGAAGACAATTTTATTGATTTAGAACAATACAAAAAGATGATGACAAAAGATAATTTATAGTAATTTACATGGCTTTAAAATAAACTTAAATTCTTGACAAGCTTTTTTTGATATATTATAATATTGATATCATAAACAATATTTAATGGAGAAAAGTACTATGAGCAAAAAAATTCTTATGATTACTGGTGACTATACCGAAGATTATGAAACAATGGTTCCTTTCCAAGCTTTGTCTATGCTTGGCTACCAAGTTGATGCTGTTTGTCCTGATAAAAAAATTGGTGACACTGTAAGAACAGCTATTCACGATTTCGAAGGTGATCAAACTTATTCAGAAAAACCTGGACATAATTTTGCGCTTACAGCAACTTTTGATTCTATTAATATTAATGATTATGCTGGCTTATTTATTACTGGTGGCAGATCTCCTGAATATTTACGCTTAAATGCTAAAGTTATAGAATATGTAAAACATTTCTTTGACAAAAACCTTCCAGTTGCTGCTATCTGCCATGGCCCACAACTACTTGCCGCTGCAAATGTACTTAAAGGCAGAAAACTTACTGCTTATCCAGCTGTTGGCCCAGAAGTAACTTTAGCAGGCGCAGAATTTGTTAATGCTCCTGTTGATGGCGCAGTTGTTGAAGGCAATCTCGTTTCTTCACCAGCTTGGCCTGGAAACACTGCAATTTGCCGTGAATTTGCTAAATTACTTGGCGCAAAAATTGAAATCTAATATTGTACAATGATTTTTTCGTATGCGACAACATAGAAAACTATTAGAATATGTCTGGGGGAAGCTATTTGCTTCCCCTTTTTTTGGGGGATTTAAATAATAAAATTATACCATATTAAGTAATTTCTGCGCATTCTTTCCTGCAATCATTTCTTTTTCTTTTTGGCTAATTGGGTAAGAAAAT
>CAYJFE010000044.1:2548-22009 GCA_964369165.1 uncultured Desulfovibrionaceae bacterium
CGCATTCTTTCCTGCAATCATTTCTTTTTCTTTTTGGCTAATTGGGTAAGAAAATAAAGTGTCTAATTCATCGCAAGCTTTTGACCAAGGCGAATCTGAGCCAAATAAGATTTTATCTGCCCCATGTTTGGCAAGAATATTTAAAAAAGTTTGTTCTGAAAAGCCTGTTGAAGTTTGAAAGCCCATAGCAGTATCAAAATAAATATTTCTTCCTGCTAAATCTGTGTAGACTTTATCCCACATTCTATATGAGCCAAGATGCGCCACAACAATCTTGCCAAATTGTGTGTCATTTTGAAATCTTTCTTCAAACAAGTCAGCTAAATAGGCAAAGTCTTTTGGGCTTGATTTATAAGGCGGTGGCAAGCCATCGTCTTCTCCTGCATGAAAAAGAAGTATAAGTCCTTTTGATAAAGCGTATTCATAGCTTTTAATTATTTTTTCATCAAGCAAGTGAAAATCTTGGTATTCAGGGTGAAGTTTTATGCCACGAAGGCCAAGAGAGTAGATATAATCAATATCTCTTTTGTAATCGTCAGTATGCGGAAAGTAAGAGCCAAAGGGAATAATTCTTTTTGTTTCGGCTGTGCTTGCTGCCCATTCATTCAAGCTTATTGTTTGAGATGCTTTTGTCACTATTGGGGCTAGAACAGAATAATCAATATTCCATGTATCCATATTTTCAATAAGTTTTGTAATTGTGCCATTGTGACAAGGAATCATTGTTCCTCCGCCTTGATGGCATAAAATACTCATTGCTTTAGGCGCAAGATAATCTGGAAAAGCATGGGTATGAAAATCAATAATCATATATTTGAATCTCTAGTTGTTAATAAAGTAGTAATAATAAAACTTAAACCTGCTATGCACAAGGAAGGCACAATAGCATTAATTTTATAGGGCATAAGTGGGACAAGAGTGAAGAAAAAGTAAGAGGAAAGACCAAAAATCATGGAAGCAAGCGCACCCTTTGCATTCGCTCTTTTCCAAAACAAGCCAAAAACAAAGGGAAAAAGAAATACAGCTTCAAGCCCACCAAAAGCAAAAAGGTTGATCCAAACTAATAAATCAGGGGGATTATGTGCAATTACAAAAACAAAAAGTCCAAGAGCGAAAGTAGTGATAAAAGAAAAAAGCTTTATCTTCATAGCTTGGATTTCTTCATCATCTGTAAAGTCACGACTAAAGACTGCTCTTTGTTTCTTTTTGAGCTGTATTGCATGACTTTCTGAAATATCTTTTTTGAGAATAAAATGTATATACAAATCTTTAACAATAGAGGCAGAGGCAAGTAAAAGCATTGTATCAACGGTTGACATAATGGCCGCCATTGGCCCTGCTATAAAGACACCTGCAAAAAATGGTGAAAATAAATCAAGCGTGAGCGTAGGAATAATCAAGTCACCACTTTCAAGATTAGGGTAGAGCACGCGCCCAAATGCGCCGCATAAATGCATGGCTAGAAGAAGAAAACCAATAACTATTGTGCCAATAAGCATAGCATCTTGCAAAGACTTATTGTCCTTATATGCCATACATTTTTGTACAGTTTGAGGTAAGCCTAAAATCCCAAGACCGACAAGCACCCAAAAAGAGAGCATCATAGGGATAGGGACAGATTTTTCTCCTTCTGTAATTGTGGCATCGATAGCAGAACCAGCACCATATGGGCTTATAAGGCCTGGATCGATAGCTTTAAGACCCTGCACTGCATTTTCAACACCATTTGTTGCTTGTAAAACTGCAATCAATAGCGCGCAAGAAGCAATCATCATCACTAAACCTTGCAAAGTATCCGTGATTGCAACAGCTCGAAAACCGCCAATAGTGGTGTATAAAATCACAGTACAAGCAAAAAGGATAAGCCCAATTTCATAACTATAACCTGTAACAGCTTGAAAAAGTCTTGCGCCTCCAATAAATTGTGCAATCATAGCGGCAACAAAGAATATAACTAAAGCTAGGGAAGAAAGAAGAACAATAGCTGAAGAATTGTATCTTTTATATAGATAGTCAATAAGCGTGAGGCAATTCATTTCTCTTGTGACTTTTGCAAATTTAGAACCCAATACACCAAGAGTAAGAAAAGTAGTTGGCACTTGAATCATAGCTAGTAAAACCCAGCTCAATCCTAAAGTATAGGCAACACCAGGCCCTCCAACAAAGGAAGAAGCTGAAGCATAAGAAGCCGTTACTGCCATAGCAAGCACAAAGCCACCAAGGCTTCTACTGCCTAAAAAATATTCTTCCAAAAATGAATTCTTGCCTTTTGCTTTTTCTAAATCTAGCGCTTTTTTGCCTTGATGATTAGCGTAAAAGGCAATGCCTATAGAAAGCAGAAGATAAGCGATTAAAGGAATGAGAGGACTATTCATCGAGTTTATCTTTCTTAAAAACTGTTTTAATCAATATATACACGCATACACAGCAAAGCGGATAAGCCACTATGCAAGAATAGAAGAACCAAGCAGGAAAGCCTAAGATATAAGAATAATCTTCTACACTGCCTGAACCTAAGCCATAGGCTGAGATTATCGACCATAGAAAATAGCAGAAATAAAGAATTAATGTATATTTAGCTTCTTTGTTTGATAACATATTATAGTATGTTTTCTAATATTTTTACTGTAGAAACAGCATCTTTTGCATAAGCGTCGGCTTTGATATAGTCGGCATAATCCTGCGTAACAACAGCACCACCAATCCAAACCTTGCAATCATAGCCATCTTTATGTAAAAGCTCAGTAAATTCTTGCATATGCGGCATAGTTGTCGTCATAAGCGCTGAAAGACCAACGGCTTGCACTTTATGCTCTTTTGCAGTAGCTAAAATATCTTTTGCTTTCACGTCTTTGCCAAGATCAATGACTTTATAGCCATGATTTTCCAAAACTAAACCTACAATATTCTTGCCAATATCGTGTATGTCGCCTTCAACAGTTGCTAGAATAACTTTGCCTTTTTCTATGGCCGCATCAGCAGAAAGAAGAGGTTGTAAAAACTTGAAAGCTTTTTGCATGGTTTCGGCTGAACGAAGAAGCTGAGGAAGGAAATATTCTTTCTTTTCGTATTTTTCACCAACAATATTTAAAGCTGGAATAAGGGTAGAATTGATAATATTAAAAGCTTCTTCGCCTTTTGCTAATTCTTTTTCTAAAAGAGTGATAATATTTTCTTTGTCGCCAGTGATAACGGCATTTTCTAAATTTTCTTCAAGCTTTTCCACTTTTTTTGCACTTTCAGCTTGTGTATTTGCTTGTGCTGAATATGAGGCATAATTTTCTATAAAGTGTGAAGCATTTTTGTCGTGTTCAAGCAAGAGGTTCACAGCATCAAGGCTTTCTTTAAATTTTTGGTTTTCAGGATTAGCTATGCAAGAATTAAGCCCATGCGCTGCCGCTAAAGACAAGAAAGAAGCATTGATAATTTCTCTAGCTGGCAAACCAAAAGAAATATTTGATAAGCCAATAGTTGTTGCAATGCCATTTTTTCTACAATATTCTAGGGTTTCTAAGGCGGCACGAGGCGCTGTCGGGTCAGAGGCAGCTGTAAGGGCAAGCACGTCGACAAGCAGTAGATCTCTTCTTATTCCATATTGCTCAGCTTTTTCTAAAAGTTCTTCAATAATGGCAATTCTAGCCTGTGCACTTGTTGGCAATTCTTTACCCTTTAAAGGTAAGAGTATCGTAGGACAGCCAAATAATTTGATTGTCTTAGCCAAATCTTCCATCTTGCCTTCTTCACCACTTATGGAATTAACCAAGCAAGAAGCAGGGTAGTGTAAAATAGCTTTTTTTAATGCATTTGAATTTGAAGAATCTATAACTAATGGTATAGTATATTTAGAGATTAGTTGTTCTACCATAAGTGGAAGAAAAATAGGTTCATCGACATGAGCAGCACCTACATTCACATCTAATAAGGAAGCTTGCGCTTTTATTTGCTCGTCAGCATATTGCATAGCCAAATTGACAGACATATTTTGAAATTCTGCGCTCAAGGCTTTTTTACCAGTTGGGTTTATGCGTTCGCCTATAAGTTTTATTGAATGATTGGCCCCAATGCTAATAAGTTCGGATCGTGAAGTAATACGCAAAGCATTATCACTACGTCTTTTTGTAAAGTGCGCAGGGTTTAGAGTTGTATGCAATTTATCGCTTAGGCAAGCAATGTGTTTAGGTGAAGTGCCGCAACAACCACCAAGCATAAGCGCACCTTTTTGTGCTATTTTATAGGTAAGCTCAGCAAATGGTTCAGGGGCAAGACGAAAAACAGTTTCATTATTAATAAGTTCTGGCAGGCCAGCATTTGGCTCTGCAAAGACAGGCACATTTGAATGCATAAGTAATTCTTCAACTATTGGAAGCATTTGCTCAGGCCCAGCACCGCAGTTCACACCAATGGCATGGACACCCATATTTTCCATAGTTGCAGCAAAAACTTTGGGTGAAGTTCCTGTTAAAGAAGTTTCACCTTCAAAAGTCATCGAAACAAAAATAGGTATGTCGCAGACTGATTTTGCAGCCGCTACGGCAAGTCTTGCTTCAGCTATATCGAATTGAGTTTCGATAAATAAAAGATCTACTCCGCCAGCAATAAGTCCTAAAACTTGTTCTTGATAGGCTTCAAACAAAGTTTCTGGTTCAGCCTCACCTAAAGGACGAAGCAAAAGGCCAGTTGGCCCAATATCACCAGCTACAAACATAGGATGATTAAGATTGCTTTCACTAATGGCCTCTCTAGCTACTTGAGCCATAGTTTTATTGTATTCTATAACAGAAAGAGAAGAGGGAAGTTTAAATCTATTTCCGCCAAAAGTTGATGTTATGATAATATTTGTTCCAGCACGAAGATAATCTAAATGGATTTCTTTAATTATATTTTTATTTGCTAGGGCAAATTCAGCAGGATTTGCGTTTGATGGCATTCCTTTTTCTTGTAATTGTGTGCCCATAGCACCATCAATAAGTAAAAAAACATTTTCAGATAATAAGTGCATCAAGTAAGACATAAAAAAATACTCCAAATCATAGTAAAAGGCTGTTAGGTTTAAAAAAAAATTGTAAAAGAAAAAGATTGAAAATATATAAGGAATGGTATATGTTAATCGAAAGTCATAGAATGCCTCATAGGCAATTAATGAATTATAAGGAAAATAATTTGTCAAAAAAAACTAGCACAAGAAAAGAAAAAAGTCTAGTAGAAGAAAAAGACATTAAAAATAAAGACAAAGAGTTGAAAAACTTTCTCGAACCTGAGCTTATATCAGACTTTGAGGACGATGATAAATCACAACTTTTTGATTCTACACTCATGCAAAATGATGAAGAATATACAGATTTTGACACAAATAACGAAGACGACTTTGAGGATACTTTAGAGGATACGGACGATTTCTCTACAGATCTTTCTACTGATTTGTCTTCTTTGTCTTCTTTTAACTCTGATTTAGACGATGATTTAACTATAAATACCTTTGAAGATGAATATCCTTTGCAGGCTCTTCCTAAAAGAAATAAAAACAATCTTCCGCAAGTATCAAAGCCTAGGCTTCCAAATGTTTTTTCAAAGGATAATCTAAATCTCTATCTATCTGAAATTTCAGCATTTCCAATGCTAAAACCTGAAGAAGAACTTGAATATGCAAGAAGAGTGCGTGACGAGAATGACCCTGATGCGGCTTTTCGTCTTGTTTCTTCACATTTGCGCTTAGTTGTTCGTATAGCAATGGAATTTCAAAGGCGATGGATGCAAAATGTGCTTGATTTAATTCAAGAAGGCAATATCGGGCTTTTACGCGCTGTCAATAAATTTGATGCTGATAAAGGAATTAAATTTTCCTATTACGCAACTTTTTGGATTAGAGCCTATATTCTAAAATTTATTATGGATAATTGGCGTATGGTCAAAATTGGCACTACTCAAGCGCAAAGAAAACTCTTCTATAATCTTAATAAAGAAAAACAGAAACTTATAGCACAAGGTTTTGATCCTGACATTGAAATTTTGTCTGATAAATTAGGTGTTTCAAAAGAACATATTATAGAAATGGAGCAAAGGCTTGAATCGACAGATCTTTCTTTAGATATGCCCGTAGGTGATGAGAACAATGCTTCCACACGCTTAGACTATCTACCAGCTCTTACGCAAGGAGTTGAAGAAGGTTTTGCCGAAAGCGAAATCAATGAAATTATCCATGCAAAATTAGAAGCTCTTTTACCAAAACTTTCAGACAAAGAAATTTTTATTCTTGAAAATCGTCTGCTTACTGATAATCCAGTCACTCTTAGAGAAATTGGTGAAAAGTATGAAGTGACTCGTGAAAGAATAAGACAATTAGAGGCAAGGCTTGTAAATAAAATGAAAAACTACTTATCTGCTGAAATAGAAGACTTTTCAGAAGATTGGATACAACAATAAAAATACTATGAAAAAAAATAATAATTTTACAGATAGTTACACTGATACAGCTAAAGAAACTTTTTTTCATACAAAGAATTTTCGAAAGTTTGGAATTGGCTTGACACTTCTTGCTTCGCTCTATGGTTGTGCGCCACAAAATTCAGTGCAAAATACTCCTGTCGCACAACTCAGCTATGCTTATCTTGCTTTAGAAGAGGCTATGAAAAATGATGATATCCAAACAATTGATGAATCAAGCAAAACATTTTTAGCACAAGACCCCACTGCTTCGCCACTTATTGAAATTGCTACTTATTATATGAGTAATGAAGATTTTGAAAAAGCTAAAGAACTTCTGAGACAAATGGTTGAAATTTCACCACAAGATTTTCATCTTCATCTTTTATTAGCTGAATGCTATGTAAATATGAGTAAGACAGAATCTGCTGTAACCCTTTTAGAAGCCTACTTAGAGGCAAATCCACAAAATGCGAATGCGCATTTAGAATTTGCTATCTTCTTAATCAATGTGAAGCTTTTTGAAAAAGCAAATGCTTTGTTTGACTCTTTTACCACAGAACAGATCACGCCTATCTCTTTATATTATCACGCTAAATCACTCTATGCAAGCAAGGATTTAGATGGTGCAAGAGAAAAATTACTCTATGCAATTACTTTGCAAGACGATTTTATTGAAGCACTTTTTGAGTTGGCTTTATTAGAAGAAGAACTTGGAAACAATACTGAAGCTATTAAATATTTTGAAGAAATTTTGCAATACGATCCAAGTAATCTTGATATAGTCACACAATTAGTTTTGATGCACATTCTTAATCAAGACTATGCAAAAGCATTAAAGCTTGCGAATGAGATTACAGATTCTAGCACAATTTTATTACAGATTATGCCTTTGTTGATGGAGCAGGGGCAGTATAATCAAGCAAGAAAAGTTATTGAAATGCTTGAAAATGATGATGAATATTACGAAGAAATTTTATTTTATAAAGCAGCCGTTGAATACGAAAGCGAAAGAGATATAGCAAAAGCCTTGAAATATCTCTATCAAATACCAGTGACAAGCGAGCATTATTATAGAGCTTTGCGCCTTATTATTGAATTTGAAATTGCCGAAGAAATGTATGTTGAAGCTTTATTTCATGTTGAAAAAGGCCTTGAGGTAAATCCTAACGATATAGACCTTTTCATTTTGAAAATTCAACTTTATTACGCCATGGAAGAAGACAGTCAAGCATTTGAATTTGCAGAAGATCATGCTAAAAAATCCTTTGCAAAACATCAACTTTCTCTTTACGATGCTGAAGTGCTTTACCATTATGCAGGGCTCTTAATTATTGCAGAACGTGGGGAAGAAGCAATTGAATATATTGAGAAAGTTCTTAAATTTGTCCCTGATCATTACGAAGCAATGAATTCCTTAGCCTATTATTATGCTGTGCAAAATAAAAATATTGACGAAGCCTATACTATTATCCAAGAAGTTATTGAAAATAATCCTGAAATTCCGCATTTTATAGATACTCTAGCTTGGATTCAATATCGTATGGGTGAATACGAAGAAGCGTATGAAAATATTAATAAAGCTATAAATTTTATGCATAGCGAACAAATTGATCCTACAATTTTAGCACATTTTGGTTTTATTGCGATAGAATTAGGCTATAAGGATAAGGCAAAAGAAGCATTTATAAAAGCCTTAGAAGGTGAACCTGAAGAAATTGACAAGGTGAGAAAAGCTCTTCAAGATTTAGAGTAGAATTGTCGGTATATACTGGAGATAATAATGAAAAATTTAAAATATATAGCTTTAGTTTTCCTACTATTTTTATCAGCTTGTACAGCAAAAGTGCCACAACCAACTGAAACTGCTCCCTTTGCCATTGAAGCTACACAAGTGAATGAGGAAGAACTAGCAAGAGAGCGTTTTGACGCAATGATAAACGAAAGCGTCAAAGCTTATCCCTTTATTATGCAAGGATCAGTAAGACTGGGCGAAGAAGGCAAAACGTATAGAGCCTCCTACCTTATGTGGGGCAATGAAAGCTTTCCTTATAGACTTGAACTTAGCATAGCATCTTCACCGCTTTTTCAAGCTTATGAAGATTCAAAAGGTGTTCTTTTATACATTCCAAGAGATAATGTTGTTCACTATTACAACAGCTTACAAAGAGCATTTGAAGCATTTCAAATTGCTTTTCCTTTCAATGCAGAAGATATAGTTGCCCTTACTCAAGGAAATTTTGCACACGGATTTAAAGATATAGACTATGTATCAAGCGTTTACAATGCTAAAGAAAATCGTGTTTCTTATACTATTCCTTTTAGTCAAAAATCTTCAAATCTTTTCTATGGAACTTGGGTTTTAGATAAATTTGCACGTCCATTATCTTGGGCGCAAAAAGATTGGTTTTTAGAATTTGAATACGATGAAGAAAATTCTATGGATAGATCACCCTCTAAAATTTCTGGAATTAACCTTTCCAATCAGATATTTACACTCTTTATTAAAGAATTATCCAAGACGGACTCTTACAGCTTGGAAAAAATGCAACTAGACTTGCCAAAAGATGTAAAAGCATTATATTAAGTTTTATACAAAGAAATGGAGTAGACTATGTGTTTAGCAGTACCTGTTCAAGTGACTAAAATTATTGATGAAAAAAACGTTGAAGTACAATTAGCTGAAGATTCATTTGCAAAAGTCGGCACAGCTTTATTAGTTGAAGACGTAAAAGTTGGCGATTATATAATAACGCACGCTGGTTTTGCACTTCGCGTTTTAGATCTACACGAAGCCGAAGAAACCTTAAAACTTTTTGCTCAAATGGCAGAAATCCCTAAATCAGAAGCCTATTACTAGAATTTGATTTTTACAAGGAAAACATTACTGTAAAGATTCTGCATAGATTTCCACAACGTGTTTGACCTCAACCTGATCATTATTTTGTGAAAGCACATCTTCAAGTTGCATCATACAAGCTGGGCAGCCTGTTGTGACAATTTTTGCGCCTGAATCAAGAATATTCTCTCTTTTCCTTTGGCCTATTTGATAGGATAAATCATAGTGAAAAAGGGTGAAAGAGCCGCCGCAGCCACAGCATCTGTCTGCTTCATTCATTTCAGTTAATTCGTATTTTTGATTTAATGCAAGTAAATCTCTTGGCTCTTGTGTAATATTTAAAGATTTTTTCAAGTGGCAAGAGTCATGATAAGTGATTTGTACTTTATCTTGACTATCATTCTCTTTATATACTGTATCAATTTTAAGAACATTAATAAGAAAATCACTAATATCCAAGGTTTTTTTCGCTATTTCTTCAGCTTCTTTCTTTGTCTTTTCTCCTAACCGCTCTGTATAATGCGGCCAAAGTTCTTTGATAGTGGATGTGCAAGACCCACAAGCCGTCACAAGATAGTCAAAGTCATACTGCCTTAGAATTTCAAGATTTATTCTTGTTTGTTCAAGCATACCTTTAATATCACCAGAAGCTATAGCGGGAATACCGCAACAAGCCATATTTTTCGCAAGTATTACACCAACATCATGATGCTTTAAAATTTTCAAACTTGCTTTTGAAACATTGATATAAAATTTATCGCCAAGACAGCCAGGATAAAATAATACTTTTGCTTTATTTGATGAAGAAGTCGTATTGATTTCGCCTAGTTCCGTCAAGAGAGTAGTTTTTGGAAGTTTACGAAAATGTCTAGAACCTATAACTTTTTTGAGTAATGGCGCGCAAGCAGTATTTTGTAGATTTTTATTGTTTTTTAAGGCTAAGAATTGAAATTTTGATCCAAAATCTACCATAAAGGAAAATAATTTTGGATGTGTCAACAAGCCTTGAAATACAAGTTTTTTAATTGGATTAAGCCCATTATAAGCAGTCACAATTTCTTTTGCTTCGAGGAATATATCCATAATAGGTACGCCAGAAGGGCAATTTGCCTTGCAAGAGCCACATAATAGACATCTGCCTAATTTTTCCGCTACAGCTTTTGGATCTTCAATTATTTTATGTGATAAATTATCTACTAAAGCTAATTTGCCGCGTGCCACATCGGCTTCCATTGTTGTCACACCATACACAGGGCACACAGCTTGGCACATTCCGCACTTCATGCAAGTGACTAATCTTTCTTCAAGACTAGATAATTGCTCTGCTAATATATTCAAATCTTTCATACTATACTCTGATTTTACAATTTATAGCGAAACTATTTTTGTATAATTTAATAAGCCCTTAGGGTCAAAAGTTTTTCTCAATTGTTTTGAAAATTCTAAGGTAGCCTTTGAAGTTTCTTTTTCAAGATATTTTGACTTTGCTGTGCCTATACCGTGCTCGCCAGAAAGAGTGCCACCAAGTTTCAGGGCAGCATCAAAAATATCATCGATTGCAGCTTCAACCCTCTTCATTTCTTCATGATCTCTTCTATCGCAAAGAATAGTAGGGTGAAGGTTGCCATCGCCTGCATGGCCAAAAGTGCCTATGTCTAAACTATATTTTTTCTGAATACTATCTAATGCCTGCATCATAGCAGGAATTTTTGAGCGTGGAACAGTAGCATCTTCTAAAATTGTTGTTGGTCTTGCTCTTGCTAAAACAGGCAGAGCCATGCGCCTTGCTTCCCATAATTTAGTTTTTTCTGCTTCGTCTTTTGCAATCACAATTTCTTTTGCATTACATTTTTTTAATACATTTTGAATGATTACAGCTTCATCTTCAATTTGAGCAGGATGACCATCGACTTCAATAAGTAAGATTGCGCCAGCCTCTCTAGGAAGACCAGCCTTTGTATAATCATCGACACGGACAATAGTATTATTGTCTAAAAACTCCAAGGTACATGGTACAATATGTGAGGCAATTATGCCCGCAACAGCTTCTGCAGCTTCTTGCATTGAGTCAAACACGGCCATAAGTGCTTTACTTGCTTGGGGAGGTGGCAAAAGTTTTAAAATAGCTTTAGAAATCACACCTAATGTGCCCTCTGACTGCACCATAAGTCCAGAAAGATTGTAACCAGTGACGCATTTTACTGTGCGCGCACCAGAAATTATGGTTTCGCCCTTTGAATCAAAAAATTCAAGACCCATCAAATAATCTTTTGTGACACCGTATTTAAGCCCACGCAAACCACCTGCATTTTCCGCAATATTTCCGCCAATAGTTGAAACAGCTTGAGAGCCAGGATCAGGAGGATAGAAGAGTTTATGTTTAGCAACTTCACTTGCAAAAAGAGATGTGATGACACCAGGCTCAACAACAGCATATAAATCTTCAGAATTTATTTCTAAAATTTTATTTAAGGCAGTAGTAAGAATAACAGCACTTTTTGTACTATCAGGAATAGTCCCGCCTGATAAATTTGTTCCTGCACCTCTAACAGTCATCGGAATATCATTTTCATACAAGAGCTTAATAGTTTTTGATAATTCTTCTGTGCTTGTTGGCCTAAGAACAATTGCAGGAATAACAGGATTCAAAACTGCGCTGTCATAGGCATAGCATTGTCTATCTACTTCTTGTGCAAAGACATTCTCTTTTGATAAAATTCTTTCAAATTCATTGATAAGTGACTGTTTTAACATAAATCCTCACTAAAATAAACATCTGAATAAAATATAAATAATTGTATCCTTTTGAACAAAAAATGTCAAAGTCAAAAAAAGCTATCTACTAAATTGTAGAAATATTTTTTTATGAAAATTAATGTAATGAAAAGTTAACACTTGCGAAATATTTCAAATTGTGCTAAATGAAAAAACGTAATGAGTATATTTTATAAAATCTTTTTATATTAATGGAGTTTTCATGCGTTATCTTAAAGTGTTGTTTACAGTGATTATTTTTTATGTAGTTATGCTTTTCTTTGTACAAAATCAAGCCTCTTTTGATGAGCCGGTTGCTCTCACGCTTGATTTGCTCTTCATGCCACCTATGCAATCAATTCCTTTACCAGTCTATGCAATTATGCTTATGTGCTTCACATTAGGCGGACTACTTGTGCTTTCAATGCTCATTTGGGATAGATTGACTATTTCAGCTCGTTGCACTTCAGCACGTTCAAAAAGTTCTAGTTTAGAAAAGAAATTGCAAAAATCAGAAGTTGCTTTAAAACATACTAATGATTCAGCACAAAAGAAAGAACAAGCTCTTACTGAAGAAATTGAAAAACTCAAACACGAATTGGAAGAGTTAAAAAATTCATCAGTAATTAACTAATTACACATTTCAAATCTAAACATAAAAACCGAACGATGATGGACTAAATCTATCTTGTTTGGTTTTTTATGTACTTGAATAAAAAGAGCGATATATGGAAAAGCCAGAAAAATTATCACCCATGTATGAGCAATACCTCTCAATAAAAAAAGAATATCCAGATGGTTTTCTTTTTTATAGAATGGGTGATTTTTATGAGCTTTTCTTTGACGATGCTGTAGAAGTTGCCAAAGAATTGCAACTCACACTCACAGCAAGATCGAAAGATTCAAACATTCCTATGGCTGGCGTGCCGCATCATGCCTTAGAAAATTATGCTTCACAACTTATAGACAGAGGTTTCACTCTTGTTATTTGCGATCAAATTGAAGATCCAAAAACTGCAAAAGGACTTGTAAAACGTGCAGTTACAAGAATTATAACACCTGGCACTGTTATTGAACCTAATAACCTTGAAGCAAAAGAGCACAATTATCTAGGTGCATATTTTCATAATAGTGAAACTCAAAATTATGCTTTTGCTTGGCTTGATGTTTCAACGGGTGATTGGACTGGCTTTCAATCAAATAAAGAAAGTGAAGTCACTCAATGGGTATTGAAAATTGCTCCTAGAGAGCTTTTGCTGGCCGATAATACTTCCGTGCCACCTTTTGTGAGAGCAGTTGAAAATGTACGCAAAACTTTTTTGCCTGTGCGTTCACATTTTGATAAGAAAAAAGCTTTAGAATTATTGAAAAAAGTTCAACAAGTGCAAGATGCTGCTTCCTTAGGCATTGAAAATTTTCCTGAATTAACTCGATGCCTTGGCGCTTTGGTGCTCTATCTAGAGCAAACGCAAAAGCAAAGTATTAATTATCTCAAAGAATTTCGCCCGCTTCAACCAAAAAAGTATATGCTTATAGATGAAGTGACTGAAAAAAATCTTGAATTATTCGTTCGTCTTGATGGAAAAAAAGGGCAGGGCACTCTCGCTTCTGCTTTAGACGAAACCCTAAGCCCAGTCGGTGGCAGACTTTTAAATCAAAGGATTAGACAACCCTTTGCAGAATTAGAAAGAATTCTCTATCAGCAAGAATTGGTTACTTTTTTTTCTCAAAATACTGCGATACGACAGGCTTTGCGCGAGGAATTAAAAAATTTCTATGATATTGAAAGACTTTCAACAAAAATCCATCTCAATCGTGCTTTGCCTAAAGATATCAAAGCTTTAGCCGATGCTCTCAAGCTTTTACCCGCTATCTATGACATTTTTCATAAAATTAAGCTAGGTAATGACAACTACACTTTTCCTGAAACTCCCGATAGTGAATGTTCTACGCCTTTAGAAGAAAATAAAGACAATAAATTTAGCTACTTTCCTAAAATGCTCTTAGATATTCTCAATTCTTGGGATTCCATGACTGATGTTTCTTCCTATCTTTCAAGTGCGATCAATGATGAATTGCCACAAACAATAAGTGAAGGCAAGATTTTTAGAAAGGGTTTTAATTCTGAACTAGATCATTATATACAACTTATGGAAAATAATGATATTTTGCTCAATAATGAATTAGAAAAAGAGCAAAAATCCTGTGATTTGCCAAAGTTGAAATTAGGCTATAATAGAGTGTTTGGTTATTATTATGAATTGTCAAAAGTAAATAAACCTAGTATCTTACCCACACACTTTCAAATTAAGCAAACACTTGGCAATGCTGAAAGATACGCCACAGCAGAATTAAAAAAACTAGAAGTGGAAATATTATCAGCCTCAGATGCAGCCAAAACTCTTGAAACAAAACTGTTCCAAGAACTACGTGACAGGCTCTGCAGCATTCGCTCTCGTCTTATGTTTATGGCCGACGCCGTCGCTCAACTTGATCTTTCTCAATCATTTGCGCAAACCGCTTGCAAAAATTCTTGGTCTTGCCCAAGTATTGATAATTCCATTGATTTGAAAATTATTGACGGCAGACACCCTGTTATAGAACCACTTATTGGAAGAACAAACTTTGTTCCAAACAGCTTAACATTTGATACAAATAAAAGACTTTTACTGATCACTGGCCCAAATATGGCAGGTAAGTCAACAATTCTTCGTCAAACAGCTATTATTGTTTTGCTCGCACAAATGGGTGCCTATGTGCCAGCGCAAAAAGCAACGATTGGCATAAGCGACAGAATTTTTTCAAGAGTAGGGGCGAGTGATAATCTCTTACGTGGACAAAGTACATTCATGGTTGAAATGATGGAAACAGCACGTATTCTAAGGCAGTCAACTAAGAAATCACTTATTATTCTTGATGAAATTGGACGTGGAACAAGCACTTACGATGGCCTTTCCTTAGCTTTTGCTATTGTGGAAGATTTGACTAAGAAACAAGCACAATCGCCACGCTCCTTGTTTGCCACACATTATCATGAACTAACTTCATTAGAAGGTAAGCAATATGGGGTATATACAACGAATGTAGCCATAAGAGAATGGCAAGGCGAAATTGTATTTTTAAGAAAATTAGTGCCTGGACCTACAGATAAATCCTACGGCATTGAAGTTGCAAAACTTGCGGGAATTCCTTTGCCTGTAGTGCAAAGAGCAAGATTTATTCTTCAATCATTAGAGCAGTATAGAGTTGAAAATTCAAAATCTCTCAGCCCACTTTTAGAGAGTAAACAAGATCTTCTCACACTTCCTGGAATTGATTTACCAAAAATTGAAGAAGAACAATTAGAAAATCCTTTTTTTGAGGCAGATCAAAAGCAAGAACATCCATTAGTTGAAATTTTACTCGATCTTGAACCTGATGAAATTTCACCTATGCAAGCTTTTAATATGATACATGAATGGAAAAAACTTTGGGGAATGAAAAATTCTTCAAGTAGCACATAAGGAAAAAATAATGAAAAATTCAAAATTACAGATAATTACAGTAATATTATTGCTATTAGTTGTAGCTTGTGGTAAAAAAGCACTTCCTATAGCCAACTTGAGTGAAGACGCATTTACTTGGCTGAATATTGGAGCAACTTTTACCAATGATTTTCGCACTGAAGAAAATCTCAGCACTACCATGCAGGCTATAGCTACGGATAATATTGAGCTAAAGCAAGAAATTGCGCAGGAAATGCTCAATGAAAACTTGGATACTTCCTGTCTTACAATCTTTGGCCAAATCCAAGGTAATATAGATAATGTTAATACAATTATTGTAGAATCTCAAGGTCTTACCGATGACTGTAAAAATTGTTCCTTTGTTGCAGAAATGTCACAAACTTATGTAAATCAAGAATTACAGTCACTCATTAATTACGAAACTAACACTTTTCAACTCAATTATTGCCCACAAAGAGGCTATGATGAATATAGATGGCGTCTGCTTGGTATAAACAAGGTGAAAGGCGTGCCTGAAGTTGAATCACAAGTGATAATTACACGATAATATTATAACTGCGAGTGTTTATTTAAGCGCTTTAAGACATTAACACTCAGAAGTCTTTTCTACACTCGCTTATTCTAGTCCTTGCATTCTATCTAATTCTTTCAGCCTTTGCGCTTCATTCATAGCTTTACATTTAGTAAAGGTTTGATTATCAATCACTTCTTTTTGAACTAAGAAATGTTTTTGCGCATATTTTGCAAGATTTGCCCAATGTGTTATGAGTAGCATTTGTTGTTTTTGCGATAAATTATTCAATCTATCCGCAACCTTATTCAAAGTGTTTCCGCCAATTCCCGCGTCAACTTCATCAAAGATAAGCAGTGAAAGTTCTGAATGCGCTTGCAGTGAAGTGATTGCGAGTAAAAAGCGTGAGAGTTCGCCGCCTGAGGCAATTTTATCAAGAGCTTGAGGTGGTTGCCCTGGATTTGGTGCAAAAAGTAGGCTATAAATATTCTCGACTGAAGGATGTAGTTCTTGAAATTCATTCCAGATTTCTTTTTCTTGCATTTTAGGCAAAATTTCTAAACCTTCTGCAAAACCAAGGCCTTGCAATTCAAGTTTCAGTAAAGAACAAAACTTATCAGCCGCTTTACTTCTTGCTTGATTGATGATTTGTAATTTCTCTTGCAAAGCTATAATAAGGCTATGTTCCTTTTTATCAGCCTGCATCATGTCAAGCTCAGAATTGTCTAAAAAGGTGAGATTTTCATTAATTTCATCACTGAGATTAATAATTTCTGGTATAGTTCTTCTTAATTTTCTTTTTAATTGCGCAAGTTCAAATAGCCTATGTTCAACAGATTCAATATCGTAACCTTCTTCTGATTCGTATTTAGGAACTGATCTTAATTTTTGTTCTATTGTAGAAATTTCTTGGCTCAGATTATCAATATTTTCCAAATTCTCTTGAAAAGATGAATCAATATCAGATATTTGACCAATAATTCTTTTTAATGATTGTAAATGACTTGTCAAAGAAGGTTCTTGTCTAAGAAGCGTCAGTCCGCTATCGTAGAGAGATTGAATTTTCTCAAAAGAGCGAAATTCTGTTCGAATTTCTTCTAATCTCTCTTCTTCGTTTTCTTCTGGTTGAACTTTATTAATGATTTCTTGTTGACTTTCTAAAAGTTCACGCCTATCTCTTAGATCATTTATTTTTTGCAACAAATCTTTTTTATATTGACTAACTTGCTTTAATTCAAGAAGTATTTCATTTTTTTCTTGAAGTATTTGTTTAGATTTATCTTCAAGGTAATCATCAATAAGCTTAGCTTGAAAACTTGCTTGCAAAAGTTTTTGCTGACCGTGTTGTGAAGCGTGTAAAATAAGATTTGGGCGAAGGTTTTTAATTGTTTCTTGTGTTGCTAAAGAATTATTTAAAAAGAAACGACTTCTGCCTGTTTCTGCAATAAGCTCTCGTTTTATTATGATTTCTTCGTCATTGTGATAGAATAAAACTTCGACTTCAGCTTTTTCTGCATTTGGGCGAATGAGTGAAGTTTCAAGTTTTTCACCCAAAACAAAATTTAATGCCTTGATAATAAAGGATTTTCCTGCTCCAGTTTCACCTGTAAGGACATTCATACCTTTTGTGAAGTCTAATTTCATATCTTCGATGAGAGCTAGATTTTTTATATGAAGAAATTCAAGCATTTATAAACCTCTATAGAAAAATTGATAAAACATTATAGCAAGTTCAATAAAAGTGCGCAAGTGAATAATTTTCACATTAGAGTATATTAAGCTTAACTTGTTGATATTATAACTTTAAAAACAAACTTTATGCAAATAATAGACTTGACAAAAGTCATTTTTTCTCTATACTTTTTAAAATTTATGAAGAGCTAAGCTTTGTTTGAAGGTTTATTTAAGGTTTATTTAGTATGAAAACATCTACAATTGCATTTATTTTTATGATGGTAGTTAGTGTGTCTGTCAATGTATTCAGAATACATTTAATGCATGAAGAGCACGATCAAAACTTAAGAATTTTAGCTCAAGAAGAATCAAAAGAAATCGAACTTATTATAGAAAATGCGCTTACTCCTGTAAGGGTTTTAGGCGAATTTGTTAAAATTACAGATGCACATTTCACAAAACTCTCATTTGATAGCATAGCAAAAGAATTGTTTAATTCTGAGGAATTATCCTCCTTAGCTTGGCTTCCTGACGGCATAGTAAAGTATAATTTTCCTTATGAAGAAAATAAATCAAGTATTGGTAAAAGCGCATTTGAAGAGAATAGAGTCACCTATCAAGACGCTATAAAAGCAAGAGATACGCAATCAATAGTTTTGTCTGGCCCTTTTGAAGAATTGAATAGTGGCAGAGGATTATTAGCAATTAATCCAATTTTTCTTGTAGCAGGGACGCATTGGTCAGAATTAAAAAGAAGCGGTAAATTTATAGGTTTTACTTCCTTAACTATGCGTATTCCTGAAATTTTTGAAGCTTCTCGTCTTTCATTACTTGATGATTTAGGCTATGAATACGCACTTTTCACAACTTTCGACCATGTAAAGAAAGAATTAATATCAAGTAAAAATTTTGAAATGGATAAATCTATTTCAAAAAACTTTTTCTTATATGGTCAAGAATGGGTTTTGCATATTTATAGTAAAACTTTGCTCTATGAAGAGTATAAAAATCTCTTAATTACATTTATTATCAACCTTTTAGTGTTATTTGTTGTCTATTATGCACTGAAAAATCAAGAAAGCAAAAAAGATATTGCTATGCAACAGCTTAATATTGATGGCTTGACAGGTGCTTATAATAAAAGATTTTTAGAACAATATTTTAAAAAACATACAATCCTGCAAACAAAACTCACTCTTTTCTTTATAGATTTGAATGACTTTAAACCTGTAAACGACACTTATGGGCACGATGTAGGCGATCAATTGCTTCTTGCTTATACAAGACGCTTGATAGCAAGATTTAAAAAATCTACTCTTGTCGTGCGAACAGGTGGCGATGAATTTATTGTAATCATTGAAGAAGATTTATCACAAGACGCGCTTGAAAATATTCTACATAGACTTTATGGTTGCTCAAATCAACCTTTTGTAGTTGATGAATTATCAGTGCAAATTTCTTCAAGTATAGGTTTTGCATGGTTCCCTAAAGAAGCGGAAACATTAGAAGAAATTTCAGTTCTTGCTGATTCAAGAATGTATGCCAAAAAGCAAGCGCTCAAAAGAGATCGAAAAGTCAGCGCATTAGACGATAGCCAAGTGACAATATAGTATAGATTTTGGGCTTTGCCACAAAATCCTCACGGCGCAAGAAGCGGGGTTCTTGCTTGTTCGCTAAAGATTTGTTCGCTTTGCTTACATTAAGTATAGATTTTGGGCTTTGCCACAAAATCCTCACGGCGCAAGAAGCGGGGTTCT
>CAYJFE010000045.1:0-21913 GCA_964369165.1 uncultured Desulfovibrionaceae bacterium
AGCGCAGCAAAGTAAGCTTTCTTAATCATGAGCTTGCGAATAAATCTTTAGCGAAAGTGGGTAGACTATAACATCTACCCTCTTTTTATTCCCTCACAAGCACAAGGCCAGTAAGCGGAGGCAGATAGAGCTCAATATCTTGCTCAAAAACACCGCTTTCTGCTTTTGTGAAATGCTCGACTTTATTTTTTGCTGTCAAGTTTGCATGGCCAGCGTAAATACTTTCATCAGAAGAAAAAATTTCAGTGTATTTCCCAGGACTTACCTTAAATTCAATACGCGCTGCCTCTTCTTCATGAAAATTATATACGCATAAAAGATTTTTGCGCTCAAAGGCAAGCACTCTTTTCCCTTCATCGCAAAAACGTGAAAGTGGCATATAATCGTAAAAATCAGTCGGTGCAAGCTCCAGCATATCTTTATGAAAATTATCTAAGGCCTTGTAGTGCAATAACCCGTCAAGGCGCAAAGCCCATTGTCTGTAAGGATTCACATCGGCATCAATCCATTCAGGGTGGCCAAATTCATTGCCCATAAAATTCATATAGCCCTTATCTGCCGTCAAGAAAACAAGCAATTTCATAAGCTTATTCAAAGCTACACCGCGCGAAACAGCCCAATTTTCTGTAAAGGCTGACATATGAAAATACATAGCGTCGCCAATAATACGCCAAATCATCGCATCTTCTCCATTGATGCATTGATCGTGACACTCCACATAAGATATTGTTTTATCATAATTTCTATGATTAGTGCACTCGTGCCACAATTTCCACATTGGCTGACCTTCTTCTATATATTTCGCCCACATATCGGGAATACCCATAGCAAAACGATAGTCAAAGCCAAGTCCGCCCTTTTCTGGCGCAGATGTTATGCCTGGCGCACCGCTAAATTCTTCTGCAATACTGAGAGCTTGCGAATTTAATTCGTGAATAAGTGTATTGGCTAATTGTAAATAAAGTATGCCACTTTTGTTGCGCCTATTGCAATTATCTTTTGTATAAAAACAAGCATTTACATGACTAAAATCGTCGCCAAAACCTTCGTCTTCAAAAACCATGCTCCCCACAGCATCAAAGCGGAAGCCATCAATTTTAAATTCTTCCATCCAATATCGGCAATTTGACAATAAAAATCGACGAGTTATCTTTTTATTATAATCAAAAAAGGCTGTGCCCCATTGTGTCTGCCTTGACGAAGAAAAAAGAAAATCTCCAGTATCGTAGCGCACAAGGCCTTGTTCTGTATTTGGCGTGGCGTGGCTGTGGACTATATCTAAAAGCACTGAAATTCCAAGTTCATGTGCTGTATCGACTAGCTCTTTAAATTCATCAAGCGTGCCAAATCTATGTGAAGGCGCAAAATAGGAAGCCACTTGATAGCCAAAAGATTTGTAGAGCGGGTGCTCAGGAATGCCCATAAGCTGAATAGTATTAAAGCCAGCTTCTTTAATAAGTGGCAGAGTATGCTTTGTAAAATAGCTGTAAGAGCCAAATCCGCGTGCAGTTTCAGAAGATTTGTCGATATTATCTTTTGCCATACCCACATGAGCTTCATAAATTATAGGCTTTCCGCTCAATTTTGGACTTTCATGCTTGAAGACATAAGGTTTTTCGGGCTTATAAAATCTTGCACACCATTGATTTTCATCATCTTTATTCTGCTCTACCCAATTAGCAAGGGCTGGCACTCTTGTTTGCCTGCCTTCCATATATTTGCCGTAGAGGTGGATTTCATAAAACATAGTGTGATAAAATGTTTCATACGGTACTTTCACTGACCAATAGCCATTTTTTTCTTTATTATAGGCTATGCTTTGCCAATTCCCAAAATTATTTGCATCGTAGGCAAGATATACTTCTGTGGCATCTGGTGCATATTCTCGGCAAAGCCAATAATCCTCATTATTTTCATTTTTATGTATAATTCCAAGCTCTTTGTGCAAGGAAGCATATTTTTTTAAGCTTGAATATTTTTTTTCTATTCTATTAACTTCTTTCTTATAACTCTCTTCTTCTTCTTTTAGAATGGGGTGATAATTGAGAAGTTCTATATCTTGCAAGGGAGAATGCGGATAATTTTTATCAAATTCTACTGCCTTTGAATAAGAAATTTCACCGCCCATAAGTTCACACGAAGCACAAAGAAAAAGCGAGTTCATAGAATCCGCATAACGAAATGCCGCGGCAATATGTTCATGCAAGCACGCGAAAACCATTGTTTTCTTTGCTTCAAGAAGAGTACCAAAATAAGCCCTTTTAGGAAAATTTATAGGCAAAGGATTAGGCAAAAGGGCGTGATTTTTTTCATCTTTTGTGCAGATATTAAATGCAATTTCCACCATAGCTTTTGAAATTTTTGCACTGGCACTTACAATAATATATATAAATTCAATATCTTTTGGGAGCTTACCTTCAAAATACGAGCCTTCTGCATAGATAATAGGGGCTTCTGCTTCTTTTTTTGAAAGAGATGAGGCGATTTTTAGAGAAATTTTATTTGTGGGCATAGTGTGATCCTTAAAGCGTATAATAAAATCTAGCATCTTCACACTTTTCTGGCAAGCGAAATAAAAGTCATCTTCAACTAAAATTACTATTCATTTTCTTATTGACTTTCTTTAACTTTGCTATAAAGTGATTTTCATATCACATAGACATATTGATATTTTTCAATATGTACAAAGATATTTTACTATCTCAAGGATACAGTATGAACAAAAATATAAAAATCCTCGCACCTATTCTTATTATGCTTGTTATTGCAGGTATTTGGTTTGCAAAAAACCTGCCTTCTTCAAGTGGACACGATCAAGTGGCGGGGCAAAATCAAGAAAATCTACAATTTCCACTCACGGTTTCTTCCGTTGATTTTGATGAATTAAGCAAAAATAATATGCCAATTATTATAGATTTTGGTGCAGATTCTTGTATTCCCTGCAAGGAAATGGCACCTGTTTTAGCACTTTTAAACAGTGAAATGCAAGAAAAAGCTATTATACAATTTGTTGATGTGTGGAAAAATCCTGAGGGTGCAGACAGTTTGCCTTTGCAAGTTATTCCTACACAATTCTTTATCACAGCGGATAATAAGCCCTATGTGCCTTCAAAAGATTTAGGCATACAATTCACCATGTACACGCATAGAGATACGGACGAACATCTTTACACAGTGCATCAAGGAGGCCTCACTGAAGAGCAAATGCGACTTATTTTGGCTGATATGGGCGTAAACTAATGGACGCACTCTTAGTAGAACTTTCAAATATGCTCACAGCATCTGTGTGGCTTGCTCCCTTTATTGCTTTTGTGGCTGGCATTTTGACTTCCTTCACGCCCTGCTCTCTCTCGTCAATTCCGCTTGTTATCGGCTATGTTGGCGGAAATGGCTTGCATGACACAAAAAAAGCTTTCAAACTTTCCTTTATTTTTGCCCTTGGTTCGGCAGTCACCTTCACAGCTTTAGGTGTTTTAGCCGCTTTAGCAGGCAATTTAATAGGCACGCAAATGAGTGCGTGGTATCTCTTTTTGGGCATTATTATGGTGCTTATGGCTTTGCAGACTTGGGGCATTTATGATTTTATTCCCTCATCTTATCTTTTATCAAAAAATACTAAAAGAGGGCAGATTGGCGCATTTATCGCTGGCATATTAGGCGGTATATTTTCCTCCCCTTGTTCAACGCCTATCCTTATAGCATTATTGACAATTGTTGCTTCAAAAGGAAGTTTGGCTTATGGAGTTCTACTGCTCTTGCTTTATTCTGTAGGGCATGGAATTTTGGCTGTTTTTGCAGGCACTTCAATTGGTTTTGTACAAAAACTTTCTGCAAATCCAAGCTATGCAAGGGCAGGCAGTATTATAAAAATTATTATGGGAACTTGTATCTTGCTTATAGGTTTTTATATGTTTTATTTAGGTTTTTAAAAAATAACACAATTTTTAGCGCAAAACACTTGCTATTGAAAGGAGAAAGAAATGGGAATTTTCGGATTTGGAAAGAAAAAAGAAGAAAAATGTAATTATGGCGGCGGCATGAGCATTCCGCAAATGCCTAAAGCTGAAAAAGGCGCATCTTTAGAAAAATCAATCATAGTGCTTGGAACTGGCTGTGCTAAGTGTCATGAACAAACAGCCATCACGCAAAATGCTTTGAATAGCTTAAATATTGATGAGAAAGTTGAACATATTACAGATCTTCAAACTATTGCTGCCTATGGTATTATGACAACTCCTGCTTTGGTGATTGACAATGTGCTTGTTGGTTCTGGCAAAGTTTTTAAAGAAGATGAGGTTATTTCTGCTATTAAGCAAATCAGAGGCTAGACGACACCCTCTCGAAATCATCTAAGTCCTAAAAAAATAAAATTTAAAATAAAAAATCACGGTAAGTTTTTGGCTCACCGTGATTTTTTATTCTTTTGATTATAAGGGATTATATCAAAATATTATAATTTGATGAAAGAATCGTCTGTGCCCAAATCATCTTGAATGTCAGCCACATCTTCGCCTGCACCTACAAGAGTGATAGTTTGTTGAATGTCGCCTATTGACAATTCAATAATAGCATCGTCGCCTTCTTGTGTGATAGTTACATTTTCTTTACTCAAACCAAGGCCAGATAGATCTAATAGATCATGCTCTTGATCAAAGTTATGGATAGTGTCATTACCGCTTCCTAGCGCGTCATCAAAGCTGATAATATCATCAACATTGCCTGTAAATTCGCTGCCGTCAGCTAATTCAACTGTTCTATAGCTGCCTTCTTCGCCTGTACTATCTAAGAAGATAGTATCGTCCCCTGAGCCACCATAGATTGTGTCAGCGCCTGTGCCCGCAAAGATGATGTCAGCACCTTCACCGCCATAGATTGTGTCATCACCGCCAAGGCCTAAGATAATATCGTCACCGTCACCACCGAAGATAAGGTCATCGCCATCGTGCAAGGATTCCATATCAAATGCAGCTTCTGCCAAATCGTTCACGTCCATTTCTTTAGCTGCAGCTATGAAATCTTCAACAAAAGCTTCTGAATCCGTAATTTCTAAAGTGGTAGTGGCTGTACTTTCTGTGTTAACAGTATAACCTTCGCTCGTTGTCATGCCAAGAACATCTATTGCAAGATCAGCAAGCAAGTCACTATTTGCATCGCCAATAATAAAGTCATTGCCACCTTGAGCATGGATAATATCATCGCCTGTACCTGCAAGAAGCAAGTCTGAATCGCCAGCATCGCTTGATACTGTGCTATCTAACCAATCAGGGTAGTTTTGAATATATTCAATAACCATTTGATCAGTCACTTCTACACCAAGCTTGCTTTCAAGAGCATTTATAAGATCTTCTTTCTTATAGTCACCTAGCATTACGTCATTACCGTGTGAACTTGTACCAATACTGGTGCTTCCTTGGCTCGTTGCAATCTCACCCTCTGCAGGCTTGAACAGATCGCTAATATTACTGTCTTCTACGATTACAGAGTTATGGCCTGTTTCTGGATCTACAGTAGTAGTATCAAATCTATCAAGCATATTTTGATTAGCACCAGATCCAACGCCAACAGCTTGAATTTTATCTTCTTGACCTTCTGTAGCTACATTTATTGGAACTTTTTGACCATTAACAAGATAAGGATTTCCTGTTGTTGGATGCATAACATAAAGAGGATTACCATCAGCATCTGTAGCTTGCTCATATTCAATTCCCATTGCGTCAAGCAACTTAGTATATGCTATCTCACGTTCAAGTTCACTATCGTAAGGCACACCATCAGTGATAAGGAAAGCTTCGTTTGTGAAACCTTCTTGTGATACTTGCTCAAACCATTCAGCTGCAGTTTCAAAACCTTGGTGGTATTCAGTTCCCCAGTGGAAACCTGTTTGATTGCCATTTAAAGGATTATAAACATCATCAGCATTTTGGTTTGGATCTTTTAAAGCTTCTGTAAGCTCTTCGTGTGCATTTTTGTCGTAGTTGAATTCACCAGTTTCTGCATCGTATGATACACCAACAGAACTCATTGCTAAGATTTCTGCAATTTGTGAATATATTTCATCTGAGCTCATTCCAGCAAAATCAGCAGGATCTATGGTTTCAATATAGGTAGCACCACTACTTTGATTATCACCAGAGTTCTTAACATCGCTTGCACCATTTTCACTTCTTTCCCAGAAAGTAGTTACAAGTAAGTTTACTTCGCCGCCTAAGTCACTAGTTGCATGAGTGTGTAATGTATTCACAATAAAATCAGAGATTGCATCACAGGCTTGCCCAAGACGAGAAACAGTGTCAGCTATGCCATCGCCATCAGTGTCATAATCATCAATATCACGATTGTCATCATCATACATAGAGCCAGAATTATCAAGAATAATGGCAATATTATAGTTAGCGCCTGGCTGAATGGTTTGTACTGTGTCACTATCAAGGCCAACAAGCATATTTGCTGATGTATCGCCACGTGATGCTTCAATACTGAAATCAGTTGTGTCACCATCGCTATCTTTTACTGTTATTTGAACATCTTTTTGACCGTCTTCTGGAATACCTGTGATGGTTGAAGTCCAAAGATCACCGCCATTAGTACCTTCTGTAAGCGTTGTAGTATAGCCATTCTCATCTGTTACAACAAGACTGCTTGAACCATTTTCATTGACTGAAACTGAGCCACCCTCACCTGCTGTCCAAGAACCGTCTTCATTATAGGTGAATGTAACACCATCAATAGTAAGTTCTTTTCCTGCACCATCATCAGCAGCAAAATCAATATTAAGAATAGTTGTTGCTGTGTCGGTTGTAGTTTCTGTGGTGATTGAGTTCACATTACTATGATCGCTTGGCGCATCGTCAACAATGTTTAAATCAACTTTTGTAGTGGTTTGGTTGCCGTTTGCGTCTTGAATTACTAATTCATACTGGGTTACAGCATCTGTTTCACGGCCATTGTCAGCAGAATTTGGATCATCGTATGCTTTTGTTTGTGTAAAATAGAGACTACCATCAGCACTGACTGAGAATTCACCGTATTCAGATTTTGGAAGTTCACCTTCTACAAAGCTCATGCCTTCTGGAAGAGTGATATCTACTTTCACAGCCACATTCAAATTAAAGTCTTCAGTAGTTACTTCGCCTGTTTCTTCATGAGGAGTAAGCGTTACATCATCCACATTGATTGTTAAGCTAGCTGAGGATTTGTCGCCGTCTGCATCAGTAATTGTATAGTCAAATTCAAAGCTAACATCAGTCATTGTAGAATCTGGATTTGATTCAAAGGTATAGTTACCATTTTTATCAAAAGTGATTGTGCCAGCTGTAGATGAGAATTTAGCAACTTCGTCACCTGTAGTAGGCATTGTTGCCCAACCAAGAGGCGCTTTGACGCTATCAAGAGTAGTTTCGCCATCGCCAGCAGTATCGGCATTTTTCACATCTTCGGTATGGCTTTCATCTTGTGTGCCAGCAATCACATTGCCTGAAACTTCGCCGCCTTCCATAACATTATCAACATCATCAAATGCTTCTGGGGCTTTATCACCAGCAACAGTCACGCTTGTTGTAGTGTAATCGCCATCATTGTCTTTTATACCTATTTCAAGCTTGATTTCATCACCAAAATGTTCGTGTTGGTAAACAGTCCAAGAGCCGTCTGTACCAACTGTTGCTGTGAAATAGTCAGATTTTTCGCCTGTTTCAGGGTCAGTATAGGTTGCCACAAAGACATTCTCGCCCATTTGTGTGACATCCATTTCTTTACCATCAAGCCAGATCGTACTACTTGCATTACCATCAGCATCAAAAGTAACAGTGCTTGTACCGATAGTGATTGACTCTAAAGAGGCAGAGGCAAGGCCGTCCGCGCCTGTAGTTTCAATTTGCCCTGAACCTGAAGCAATTATGTTATTATCGTATGCTTCAAAATTCACGCCAGTCAAAACAAAGTCAGAGCCTTTTTCACTTGGAATAATGCGCACTTCATCAAATTGCTCAGTAACGGTGGATGTGTTGAAGTTTTCAGTGCCTTCGCTCACACCAGCTAATTGTTTTACTGTGTAAACAAGTTCACCGTCTTTATAAAATTCAAGGGTAACAAATTCGCCATTTGTATCAACAGAGCTTCCGCCATCTTCAGTTTTATTGAAGAGACAACCAAAGTTGATATCAACACCGTAGGCTGTTTGCCCTTCTGGAAGTTTTATAACCAAGGCTTCAACTTCAGCACCGTCTTCATAGCTTCCGTTTGCAGCAACTTCATATTCACTACCTGCTGTATAATTGTTTGAGCTCATGCCTATACCGTCGGCATAGCCTAAGTCTACAGTTACATCTTTGCTTGTAGATCTATCTTCACGCCAACCAAGAACGATATTATCACTTGCATCAGACACGATTTCACCATTTTGAACACGAACGCCTGTAATAGTGAAGGAATTGTCGCCTTCGCCAACAGTAATGGAAGCTTTATCTTCGTTCATATTATCATAGAAAGCGCCTTTCCATTGGCCAGAATTCCATGCATCAGTAGTAGCAGTATCAGTAGTAGCACCACCCTCTACTGCATCTGGGTTTTTAAGAGCTGCAAGTAAGTCATCTGAACTAGCACTGCCGTTAAAGAAGCCAGTGTCTGGCACGTCTAAATCCGCAGAAGCATCAAGGTCTACAACATCATCTCTTTCGCCAGCTTCATTTACATTAAAGCCATCAATAACATCATCTTCGATGTGAACAGTGACATCGCCTTTCGCTGTATCGCCGTCACCGTCAGTTACTGTAAAGCCGAAGTTTAAGTCTGTTGCTACGTCTGTAGGTGAGTTTTTATCTGCAGAACCGTCCAAATCAATGTCTTTATTATAGTCTTCTGATTCAGTTCCATCTGGTACATGGTGTTCAACAGCTTGTTCTAAAGTAACTGTATATTCGCCTGTTTCAGTATTCATTTCAACTTTTACAGCCATTTCGCCATCAGCATCTTTACCTATAAGAGTTGTTTTATCGTCGCCATAGCTCCATTCGATAGCTTCGTTATCGTCAGAAGTTTTGAGCGCAGGAGCATTATCAAGATCCCAAGCAAATGAATCAGCACTTGCAGCTTTGTCAGAGCCAAAATCAATATCAATAGTACCTGTGGCAACAGTATTACCTTGTCCTGCTTCTGTGCCATTATCAAGGAATTTTTCATGGATAACACCGTCAGTAGAAACAACTTCAAATGAAGGCCCATCGTCTTTGATAGTCACATCAAGCTCTACATCGTGAATATTGCCTTGTGCATCAGTCACTTCAACTGTTACTTTACCTGTAACGGCGTCGTCGTGATCAGCTTTATCTTCATGGCTGGTTGTGTCTGTCAATTTAAGGGTGATGTTCCCTTCTTTGTCAACTGTGGCTGTACCTACTGTGTTGCCATGATCGTCTTTCACATCATATGTGCCAACTGTAGCAGTATTTTCTTCGCCAAGCCAATTTTCTTTAGATACGGTCACGCTTTCACTGCCGTCTTTGCTATCTTCTAAGCCTGTTTCGTCAACAATAAAATCTTTATCTTCTAAAGTTGGCGCTGTGCTATTGTTGATTGTGCCTGTATTTACAGTCACTTCTTTAGTGTCGCCATCGCTGTCAGTCACTACAAAAGTAATGTCTTGGCTTTTGCCGTCTGTATTTGGGAAAGCCTCAAAAGTATATGTATTATCATCATTGATATAGACTGTACCAAATTCAAGCTTATAGCCGCCGTCTGTAGTTGGGCTTGCATCTTTTACTGTGAAACTAGCAGAAGCACCGTCGTCAGCACCAAAATCATAGTTGAGAGAACCTGTTGAAGAAAAGCCTTCTGTCACAGCGCCAGGAGCAGAAACTGAAAGGCTTGGCCCATCGTCTGTGATTTCAACTTTAATTGTGGTTTCTAGATCTTTAGCTTCAGAACCTTCAACGCCGTCTTGAATTTTTACTTCAAAGTTTTCAACTAAGTCTTTTTCAGAAGCGTCAGCTTTATCATCATGGCCTTGATAAGCACCGTCTTGTTTATAAGTAAATGTAAGTTCGTAAGAACCGTCTTGACCTGTAAGCGTAATATTTGTAAGACTACCAGCTGTTCCGCTAACAGTATCACCACTAAGAGTGAAAGAGCCATCTTCATTTTCTTTAACGGTGAAGGTTTCATCACCAATGGTGATTTTACCGCCGTCCATGCTTTCGGCTGAATCAAAAGTAATAACGCCACTGTCTTCACGGCTTCCTTCTGATGTGTCATCAAAGGTTTCAAGAACTACACCATTAATGCTTGTGCCTGTAAGAGTTGGAACATCATTTGAGCCACTTGCTTCAATTTCAAGTTTAGCTGAACTAGAGTCACCGTCGCTATCTGTAATTGTATATTCAAAAGTAAAGTCTTCAGTTTGCCCTTCACCTAAAGATTGATCAGTATATTTGAATTCATAACTGCCGTCTTTACCTATTGTGATTGAGCCTTTATCTGGATGTGTAAAAGTAAGGTCACCGCCTGCGAGGGAGCCAGACTGCGTCCAACCTTCCATGCCTGTATCAGGAAGCTCCACTTTTGTAAGAGTAGTACCATCAGCGCTTAAATCATCTTTACCGCCAAACTCGTTCCCTTCTAAAAGATTGCCTGTTGTAACAACGCCATCTTCTGTGACTATATTATAATCGTCAAGAGCTATAGGTGCATCGTCTTCGATTTCAACTGTGATTGTGCCAGTAACGATATCACCGTCTTGGTCTTTTACTTCAACTTTAAATTCGTCGCTAAGATTTTCATCTTCTGAATGGTCATGTGCACCATTTTGTTCATAAGTATAGGTGACTTCACCTGTTTCAACATCATAGGACTCTACTGTGAGTTTGCCTAATGGAGTTTCAATTTCTGTTCCTGGCATAAAGTCGCCATTTTCATCAAAAATTGACTCACCATTGATAGTAACATCGGCAGGACCATTACCAGGAGTAAAGGTGAAAGAGCCAGTTTCTGTACGACCTGTATTTGAATCTGCACTTGGGTCGTCATAGGTGGTGATTGTATCAGAAGTATATTTATCCTTACCAAAAGAAAGGGTTGGCGCAATATTTGGCGAAGAAGGATTGCTATCTGAACCGCCTGTATCGCCTCCACCTACAGTGCCGCCACCAACTAAAACAGTTGGGTCAGCATTATAACTTGAGCCACCATCTCTACCACCAAGAGCATTGGTACCACTAGCAAGAGTGCCTTCACCTGTGGAATAAACGCCATTCGCATCTTGAGTCACTTCGCCCTGTGCTGGGCCAGCTGCAGGCATAAGGTTAGGGTCCATAGCATTAAAGAAATCTTCGCCAGAAACTAATTCGCCATCTAAAACAAAGTTAGGCATAAATTCTGCATTGTAGACAGCATAGAAATCTTCTAAAACAATAGAAGAACCGTCTGCATCAAAAGTGATTACAAGATTATCGTCAATTTTCTCGATGATTGCTTCAAATAAGTCGAAATCAAAGGTATAATCCGTGATTTGATCGGTAATAGGCAGAACAGATTGCGCACTAGCATTTGGCTTAATAAGATTTAAAGTAGCCATAAAGACCTCGCTTTAATAAATAGTTCTAAATGTTAAGTTGATACAGTTTAAACTAGAAAGACCTCAAAACATTCCCAGCAAAGCCTGAAAAAATCTTTGCGCAAACGTGAGGTAGACAAGGCACAAAAAAAGACAAATCTTTCTTCTCCTTTATGGATATACCCGTCTAAAAAAAAAAGAGGCAACATATATCCAATCCTGCCGACATTAATCATCGGTCAAGTTGCAGTTAACAGATATAGCCAATTTAGCGAGAAGTCAAGCTTTTAAGGGCGATTTTCAAGTTAATTTTATTTATCCCTTAACCTTATTAGAAAAAGCCTGTTAATAGAAGCCGTTATCACTTAAAGTATATAAAAAAATCACGGCAAGTTTTAGGCTCACCGTGATTTTTGTTATAGGTTAATTATAAGGGGATTATAATTATAATTTGATAAAGGAATTTTCACCTAGATTTTGAAGGTTCTCGCCAAGTTCATCATCGCTAAATTCAGCACCTACTAAAGTAATTGTTTGCTGAACCTTGCCTGAATCATCTGTAATAGTGACGACACCATTGCCATCTTGGTTATTTGTTGAGATATTATAGTTCGCTTCTGTCAATGCTGTAAGATCTAGCAAGTCATTTCCAGAATCAAAGTTGTGAATAACATCTTTTGCATCTGCTGTGAAATCAGAAGCTTCAAAACTTACAATATCATCAAAAGTTCTGTCATAACCAACAACTTCTTGCAGCCCCTCTTCACCTTCAGAATCAAGATAGATTGTGTCAGAGCCTGCACCACCATAGATTGTGTCAGAACCTGAGCCAGCAAAGATAGTATCATTGCCTTCGCCGCCATAGATAAAGTCATTACCAGAGCCGCCGAAGATTATATCATTACCTTCACCGCCATAGATTATGTCATCACCACCAAGGCCGAGAAGGATATCATGACCATCGCCACCGTAGAGATTATCGTCGCCGTCGTCTTTTGAATTTGCCTTTTCAAGCCCATCAACAATATTTTTAAGTGTATCCGCATCTAAGCTGCTAAGTTTTTCATGCATACCTTGAAGCAATTCTTGGGTATGATCTTTTTCTGGATTACCATCTTGATCTGTTGTGAGATAGTCATACTCATACTTAGCAGCTTCTTCTTCTGTCATTTTTTCTGCGTCTACCAAACCATCTGCAATCTTAGCCCAAGTATTTTCATCACCATCACCTATGAGAATATCATTACCGCCTTGACCGTAAAGATCATCATCACCGGCACCGGCAACAAGACCATCAGGATCTTGGATTTTGCTATCAAAGTCTACATTATCAAATATCCACGTAGGGTTATTTTTCATAAAGAGTGCAAGTTCTGCATCTGTAAACTCTTGTCCTGGAAATTCCGCTTCAAGGGCTGCTTTTAATTTTTCAATACTAATACCACCTATAAGAACATCATTACCATCTGTAGTAAAAGCAATGCTTGATTTGATAGGAGTTGTGGTAGCCTCACCCTTGTTAGGGTCTAGCATATTACCAATTTCTCCGTCTTCAGTCATAGTAGGTCCTTCAGTATTATCCCACTGCTTGAGCTCTTCCTCATCAGCGCCGCTACCCATACCGTAGGCATTGACATTTCCTTCACTACCTATGGCGTCTATCAACTTATCATACGCTATTTGAGTATTTCCTGATGTTTTTCCATCTGTCATAAAGAATACTTCGTTTTGGAAGCCATTACCAGAAACACCCTCCGAATTATACCACTCTGCAGCATCTTCGAATCCCTCACCAAAGTTGGTTCCCCAGTGGAATGGGTTATCGTAGTAGCCTTCTTCAGTACTACTAGGATACTTATATACAATATCACCGTACTTATCACCGACATAGTATTGCGTTTCGGTGATTGGCTCAAATTTTCCATCTACAAGATTGTAACCAGTTACTACCTCAACTTCTATTTTTGTAACGGTGCTACTTTCTGTATGCATTGAATCATCCCATACTTGGACGATTTCAGGGTTATACTGAAGACCATGGTCAATAGCATCAATAGCGGCTAGAAGTTCTAGCACTTGATCTTCTAAGGTTTCTCCGTCTTTAAAGTCATGCCCGAGGGTGAAGTTTACAGAAGAACTTCCTCCCCAGAATTGACCGAGATGAACGTTTATTTGCCCACCAAGATCACTTTGAGCGTGTTCATAAAGAGTATTTGCCAAATCTCTCAAAGCATCGCATGCTGCGTCCAAACGAGTGACGTAAGAAGCACCGTTAATTTGAGAAGAAATTACACCATGATGGGTGTCATCATACATAGAACCAGAGGTATCTAAAACAATGGCTATGTTATAATCAGTACCAGGAGCTAAGTGTGTAGCCAAGCCGTCATTTGCAACAACGTCACCATCAAAAGGTTCAGCATTTAATGTAACGTCTGCTTTATCACCGTCGGAATCTGTATATGTGATGGTTTCAGATAAATCTGTAGAAGCATCATATTTTACATTCCATAAATCACTGCTACCGCTATTGCTAAGAATGGTTCCATCGCCAGAAGTGAGAGTCTTGCCATCTTCGGAAACAGAGCCTGTGCCTTCTGTGCACTCCCATTTATTGGTTGTACCATTGAATGTGAATTTACTGTCACCAAACTCAAGCATTTTTCCGCCGCCATTATCGGCACCAAAGTCAATCTCAACAATGGCACTTGCCATATTGTCAGCACCAAGGGCAGCGTCGTAATCTGGTTGTTCTACAGGCGCATCGTCTTCGATGGTAACGTCTACAGTTGTAGAAACAGTACCGGTAGTAGTGGTTACACTCACATTGAAGCTATCGCCAAGTGCTGTGTCATCAGGACCCTTATTAGGATTATGCTCTATAGCTGTGTCTTGAGTATAGGTATACTTAAGATTATAGCCATCTTTTGTGGCAACTAATTTAAAACCGCTAAGTGTGCCATTCTCTAAGTTATGTTCAATGCTTGTAGGTCCAGTTAGCTGATTTCCGCTAGCATCAAATGTAATTGTAGAGCCAGCAATATTAACGGTGATTTCACTTGCTTTATCGTTAGTTTCAATAAAGATAGTGCCACTGTCTTTGGCAAGATCAGTTGTATCTTCTGTACCGTCAGGGAGGCCACTTTCGTCAACGTTAAGGGCGTCATTCACTACAAGATCCGCTTGGAAGCTGTCTTCATTACCTTGGAAAGTAACAAAATGCGTATCAGAGTCGCCGTCACTATCTGTGCCCGTCACTGCAACACTTACATCGCCTGTAAAGCCTTTGAGCTGGGTGTATGTCCAAGAGCCATCATTATTAAGAGTAAATGTAAAGTATGGATCGGAAATGTCATACTTAGTTGCACTGCCTTCTGCTAGCTCAGTGCCTTCCACTGCATACACGGTGTCATCCACAATTTCTAAAACAAGTACTTTCTCTTGTCCATCAATAGTAACGGTAACAGCATATTTTGAGGTTCCGTGCTTCTCTGGAATAGCTAGCTCTAAGCTTGCTAAGTCATCAGCGCCGTCAATATCAAGCTTACCATTCACTGTGCTGGATACATCGCCATCTGGTCCTTCAGTAGCTTCAGGAACAACATACGCTTCATAATCTTGATTATATGCATCTTTTTTAATGATAGGATCAGCAAATTCATCATTTACATCTTTTAAGTTACCAATAACAATAACGTCATCAACTATATTTACTTTGATACTGCCTTCGGCTGACTCACCGTCTTTATCCCAAACAGTAACCTTAAACTCGTCTGCACCATTTGCAATATCTTCTTTATATTTATTTTCCTGAAGCCATGTTGGGTCAGAAATATCGTTATCCGTTGATTCACCTTGTGAGGCATCATGGTCATAGACTTCTGTTTGTGTGTATGTATATTCTACTTCACCAGACGTAGCATTATAAGTGATACCACTGAGGTTACCATATTCGCCATAGATGACAAGATCTGCTAGCTCTTCTTTAGTATATTTCGTCAAGTCAAAGTCCACTGTTTCACCAGCAGCATTTTTACCGCTAATAGTAAGACTTGTAAGCTGGTCACCACCGTCTGCTATAAAGCTACCATCGGCTGTGGCTGCACCACTCAAAGGCTGCTTACCACTAGCATCCTTACCAGCAACAGCGGCGTCGTAGGTGGTATGGGTATTATTATTTTCTTCAGGCACATCAAATGTAAGAGCAGGCTGGTCATTATTATATGCCTCTACAGTCACATTTGTGGTGGTGGTATCGCCATCGCCATCGGTGGCTTTGAAGGTAATGCTCACATCTCCTTCAAGTTCCTCAGTTTGCTTCATGCTCCAGTTACCATCTTTATCTACAGTGACAGTAAAGGCTTCTTTACCGTCTATGCTTACTTTACCGGTAGCAAGATCTACCTCGTAGTCAGTACCAAGCTCTTTACCTTCAATGCTAATGCCCGCAATTACAATGGAGGCTACACCGTCAGCGCTGTTGGCAGTAACAGTTCCATCTGTTTCTGCTATAACCTCAGAACCTTCTTCTGATACGGTTTCTGCTGTAAATTTGCCTGTGCCGTCATCAGTAAAGGCAATGACATCATCCACGATATTTACTTGAATGCCGCCAGGTGCAGTAGTGACATCACCATTATTGTCAGTTACGACAATATCAAAGCTTTCACCATGAGCTACATCGTCATTATAATCTGAATTGTTACCATCGCCTGAAGTGTTATCATCGTGCTTTTTGTCATCAGTTAAAACTTTGTCTTGGGTATAGTCGTAATTGACAGTATATGTTCCATCGTTATTGTTGAGAATTTCAACATTAGTAATATAGCCATATTCGCCTTCTATTTTCGTAGCTTCGCCATCGGGATTAAGATAACCATCAGGATCAACAGTGAATTCTTCACCGCCAATGCTGAAGCTATACACACCATCTTCAGAAGTGATAGTGAAATTGCCTTTTACTGTAGCAGTGGCACTTTCAGGTTGTTCACCGCTAGTGTCTGCATTTTCAACCGCTGCGTCGTAGGTTGTTACAACGGAAGCTGGAGGATTATCGTCACCACCAACACCGATTTCAGGTACGTCGCCTACTGCGATAGTGTGTTTTACGCTATCACCGTCGCCATCAGTTGCAGTAATGTTAACATCTGTACGTGCGTCGGTGACTTCATAAGAGACTGTCCAGTCATAGTTATTAGTTGTTGTAAATGTCACATCGCCAAGTATAATGGTGAAACCTTCTTCGATATTGCCTTCAATAATAATATGGTCGTCATTAGGATCAATTTTTACCCAAGTTTCATTCTCCCACTTAACACCAATCTTATCTGTAGAGCCATCGTCTGCTGGTATTTCAAGCTTTGCACCTTCCATATCAGCACCAAATTCGATATCAATTTCTGCTGAAGCTGTGCCATTTTCAACTATAGCTAAGCTAGCAGCATCAGTATTAGCATTGTCATCATGATCAAAGAGGTTTGAGCCAGTAATAATTGGACCATCGTCTTTGATAGTAACGTTTACATCAACATCAAAGAGATTACCATTAGTGTCTTTAACAGTCACAGTAATAGTAGTGTCAACATTTGCATCGGCATGCAATTTGCTTTCATCATTGTCGGTAGTATCGGCATGTTTTACATTTTCTTTGAGCACAACTTTGAGATTACCATCTTCATCTATCCTTACATCGTATAAGGCATGGTCAAAACTATTCTCATCGAAGGATTCAAGGGTATAGCCTTTATCAGGAGTCCAAGTGTCTTCTTCCGTGTTTCCTGTAGGATTTGTGCCTGTTGCAAGATCACTTTCGTCCACTATCACTTGATAGCCATCTTTAGGAGGCGTAGGAGCTGCAGCCTCAGTAGGATCAATAGTCAAAGTAGATGTAGTAGTATCGCCGTCTGAATCGCTTATTGTGTAATTGAACTCAAAGTCAGGAGTAGCATCAGTTATGCTGTTAGCTTTAGAGTCAAAAGTATAAGAACCGTCAGGATTTACAGTCAATGTGCCATAAGTGTCATGAGTACCAGTTATGATACCAGTTGCAGTATCGGTGCTGAATTTCCAATCCGTATCCGCAGAAGTTACCTTTGTGACAGCTTTATCGGCATAGCCATCCGCACCTGCTGAATCATTGTTGAGTAAGCCATTTTCCGCATCAACAGTAAGAGTTGCACCTTCAGCAACAGTACCACTATCTTCGCTTGCTTTAGGGCCATCGTCTTCAATTTTGATATTAATATTGCCTTCAACACTGTCCCCGTCTTTGTCAGTCACAACAACTTTAAAGCCGTCAGTAACATCACCATCTGAGTGGTCACGCGCGCCGTCTTGCTCATAAGTATAGGTCACTTCGCCTGTAGCGGGGTCATAACCTGTAATTGTGAGTGAACCTTCATCGCCCACAAAAGGTTTAGTGATAATATCACCATTTTCATCAAAGATTGATTCACCATTAATTGTGACATCGGCAGGGCCATTGCCTGGAGTAAAAGTGAAAGAACCTGTATCTGTACGGCCTTTATCTTCATCGTCATATGTCGTGTGATTAGCACTTTCTAAGCCTGAATCATTATCAAAAGAAAGAGTGGGTTCAATATCTGGTGGAGAAGTATTCTCGCCATCATTGCCGCCATCACCACCTTGTGAAGCGCCGCCTTCTAAAAGAGTTGGGTCAACATCATAAGCTGAACCACCGTCTTTACCACCTAAAGCATCGACACCACCGTCAAGCTCTCTACCGCCAGTTGAATAAACACCATTAGTGTCTTGAGCAACTTCAGCTGCTGCAGGACCAGCTGCAGGCATAAGGTTAGGGTCCATAGCATTAAAGAAATCTTCACCCGAAACTAATTCGCCATCTAAAACAAAATTAGGCATAAATTCAGCATTGTAGACAGCATAGAAATCTTCCAAAACAATGGAAGAACCGTCTGCATCAAAGCTAATGACAAGATTATCGTCAATTTTCTCGATAATCGCGTCAAAAAGGTCAAAATCAAAAGTATAATCAGTAAGTTGATCGCTAACTGTCAATACAGTTTGCGCACCTATAGATGGCTTTAATAAATTTAAAGTCGCCATTAAGTCCTCTCTTTAGGAGTAATTTAAGTTTGTAAAGTATTGTTATAAAGTCTAAAAAAAAGTCTCAAAACATTTGCGTTAAAAACTAATAAAATAAGCTTTTCCAAATGCGAGACTAACAAGGCTGAGGGGCAATATAAGCTTTCCTTTCCTTTATGAATATGCCCGTCTAAAAAAATAAGATGCAACACATATCCAATCTATCCGAAATTCAACATCGGTCTAGTTATATTTAAATATTACAGCTTTTCGCAAAAGTCAAGTCATTTAAATGCTGATTTAATAATAATCTTCTATAATCAAAGAACTTTACATGGAAATTTATTTAGTTACAGCGACTTTTCTTATGCCATTTATTTTTGAATATGCTAGCAGATAAAAGAATCAGCCCCCTTTTTCTTCACTTGAAAAAGGGGGCTGCATACAATAGCATAATTTTGCTATATCTTAATTATAGGGATTTATCCAGATAAACTTAGAGTTTAATAAAGGCATTATGATCTAAGTCTTGGTCAAGTTCAATGCTTTCATCGCCGGCACCAACAAGTGTGATTGTCTGTACTACATCTCCAACAATGCCATCTTCACCTTTTTCTGAAATAGTGATAGTATCACCCTCTGCACTGATGTTATAATTGTCAGAATTGTATGCAGTCAAGTCAAGAATGTCACTGCCAGCATCAAAGTCGTGGATAGTATCGCTTGAAACTTCGCCATCAATGATATCAGAAGTGTCAAAGACAACAGTATCAGTCACATCATCATTTCCAAGATAGATAATATCATTGCCAGCACCACCATAGATAGTGTCAGAGCCTGTGCCACCGAAGATGATATCATCACCTGCGCCACCATAGAGAGTGTCGTCACCGCCAAGGCCTAAGATAAAGTCACTACCGTCGCCACCGAAGATAATGTCATTGCCGTCGTCGTCGCTTTCAAAGCCATTTACAATGCCCGCAAGACTATCTGTATCAGTACTATTGAGTGCCTCTATCAAGCCTTTTACTAAGTCAGCACTTTCTTCGCTGGTAGCACTTTGAAGATTCTCAGCTGAGTAAGCATCGTTAGTGTTTATATTAAGCGCATCAGCCAGTGCTTCTATATCGTCAAGTCCGCCATCACCAACAAGAATATCTGTGCCGCCTTGACCATAAATCATATCTTCCCCAGTTCCGCCAAGAAGGATTGAGGAGTCAGTTGATTCTGTAATATTTTCATATACCCAATCTGGATAGTTTTGAATAAATTCAACAACCATAGCATCAGTAACATTTTCAGATAATTTAGCTAAGAAGTCCTTATTGGCGCTTAATTCAGCATAGCTAGTAGTCGCATCTAGACCTAAAGATTTGAGTATAGAATTATAAAGACCTAATTCTTGAGCTATGCCAACTTTCACTAGAGTTGAGTCAAAGCCAGCTACAAGCACATCTTCACCATGGACTGATGCGCCAATGCTTGGTGAACCTTCTGACTCTTTTAGACCGCCTGCTTCGGCGTTAAAGATATCTGTAATCGCTTGAGGATCATCTTCTACGAAAGAAGCCTCTTTTACTTCCTCATATTGTCCAGTTTCTTCATTATAAACCATTTTGCTTGATATACTATTTAAGGTATCTTTTGCTTTCTGTACATCTGTTGCAGAAGTGCTAGGTGAATCTATACCTATACCAAATGCATTAATTTCAGCACTGCTTGTATCTGTACGATTACCCTCTTCATCAAAAGTCATACCCATAGCTTCTGTAAGTTTATTATAACCTGTGGTCGTATTTCCATTGTGTGCTAGGCCATCAGAAAGGAAGAATACTTTATTTTCAAATCCTGGTTGCGAAACATCATCAAACCATTCAGCCGCGGCAGTCAAACCTTTTTCATAGTTCGTTCCCCAGTGGAAGTCACCACTTGTTGGGCCATTAGCCTGCCCTGTAGTTGAACCTGATTCTACTAGCCCTCTTAAGGCATTTATTTGGTTGATAACGCTTTGCAATGTATCTTCTAAAGGCTGTGAACCGTCAATAATAATATCAAGTCCAGCACCTGCTTGTCCTTTTGTATCAGTTGTATACTCCCAGAAAGTCACTACTTGAAGATTGACAATACCACCAGTAACGCTTGAAGCATGATTATAAAGTGTATTTTCTACAAAATTAATTATAGAATCACAAGCGTAATCAAGACGGGTGATAGCGTTGCCATTTTCGTCAACGCCTGTAATATCCTTATGAGAATCATGATACATAGAACCAGAAGTATCTAGAACAATAGAGATATTATAGTTTGTGCCCGGATCAATTTGCGTTACAGTTTGGCTATCAAGGCCAACAAACATATTTGCAGAAGTGTCACCGCGTTCAGCAGAAATATTCAAATTACTTGAATCGCCGTCACTGTCAGTTACTTTAACTTCTACTGTTTTGCTGTCATTTTCTGGTATGCCAGTAATTTTAGCAGTCCATAAATCACTTGAGCCAGAATTTGTAAGAACTGTCCCATCAGTAGCTTCAAGGCTTATTCTGCCTGTGTCTGCATCTGTGGAGATTTTGCCACCGTCTTCTGAAGACCAAGAGCCATCTTCATTGTAAGTAAATGTATCGCCACCAAATTCAAGAGTTTTGCCAGCCCCTTCATCCGCACCAAAGTCAATTTCAAGAAGGGTGGTTGCTGTGTCAGTAGTGGTTTTTGCTGTAATTGTGTCAATAATGCCGTCTTCGCCTGGTGCGTCGTCTTCTATATTGACATCAAGTTGTGCTGTAGCACTATTACCATTAGCATCTTTCACAGTAACCGTAAAGCTTTCTGCATTGAATTTAGTGTCATCATCGTCTGCTACATTTGAATGGTCTTCATAGGCTTTAGTCTGAGTGTAGGTATATTTGATTTCGCCAGTAGTTGAATCAAATGTGAAGTTTGAAAGTGTGCCATATTCTGTAGTTACAGTGGTTGTAGAGCCCATATCAACGCTGATAGTTTTGCCATTTGCATCAACAATTTCAACTCTATCAACTTTAATGCCTTCAACTTTAATACTGCCTGTAGCACTTGCGTCAGAAGCAAGATTATCAGTGTCGTAGTGATCGCCAAGTGGGGATTCATCAACTGTAACAGAGCTATTAGTAGCAGTGATAGTTACATCTTTAACTTCTACAGTTAAGTTAGCTGTGTCAGTGTCACCATCAGCATCTTTAATAGTATATTCAAATTCAAATTTGAGCGCTTCACCAGTTTTCATAGAATCAGGGTTTGATTTGAAAGTATAAGAACCATCAGTATTAAGAG
>CAYJFE010000046.1:0-6725 GCA_964369165.1 uncultured Desulfovibrionaceae bacterium
AATCAAATTTATTTTGCTGGTACAAAGAACAATTGCTTACCTTGAGCCTTAAACCCTTCAATTGCAGCTCTGCCTTTGTCAGAAACAAGCCAGTCACCAAAAGCTGTTGCTTCAGCTACTTTAGCGTGTGGATATTTAGCAGGATTTACTGGAATATAGCCATAAGGGTTCAATAAATCTTCATAACCTTCAGCAACAATTTCAAGTTCTGTTGTTGCTGGATCAGCATACTTCATAGCATAAAAGGTTGCACGATCTGTTAGTGTATAGCCTTCTTTTTCGTCAGCCATGATAATTGTTTTGCCCATGCCTTGACCGATAGAGTTATACCAGTTAGATGCAGCTGGGAATTTCCCTTCTAAAGCTACGCCTGTGCCAGCCCAGATTTTGCCTTCTTTTGAATGTGTGCCTGAATCGTCACCACGTGAAATAAAAGGAGCTTTTGCGTCAGCAACTGCTTTGAAAGCAGCTTCTGTGCTTTTAGTTTCTTTTGCTTTAGCAGGATCAGCTTTTGGCCCAATCATAACGAAATCATTGAACATAACATAATAGCGTTTTGTGCCATAGCCATCTTCAACAAATTTATTTTCTCTTGCTGTATCGTGCACCAAAATAGCATCTACGTTTCCGTCCATACCGTCTTTAATTGCAGCGCCTGTGCCTTTTGCAAGAACTTTAACTTCAATGCCAGTATCTTTAGTAAAGATAGGAAGAAGGTAAGATAATAGGCCAGAGTTTTCTGTGCTTGTTGTGGTGGAGATCATAATTGACTTGTCAGCTGCTAGAGCAGAAGTAGCGGTTAAAAGGAATGCCATTGCACCCAAGAGTAGTTTTTTCATATTTCTATTCCTTTGGTTAGAGGTTAAAGTGTTTATCAAGCTTTTTTACTAGACTCTTTTATATCCCTTGTCAACAGCTTTTTGCGTTCATATTTTCACTATGAGTTTCAAAATATTCTTTCTTTGTATTATAAAACATTTAACCGAATAAAGTCATTAAACTTCTTTCATTATTTGTCTAATTTCAAAGATTGACTTTTCTTATAAATATGATTATTCTCTCACAAATATATATTTAAATTCTAAGGAATAGCTATGCCTATAAAAGAAGCGGTGACCATCTGCAAAACAATATTAAGAAATGGCTTTGATGCCTACATTATCAATGCAAACCTTCAAGAAGAGATCTATAATCTTAGCAAAGAGCTTGCTCTAGACATTGCTTGCGAAGGTGATTTTGAAACTTTGTCAAAATTTTTTCCTACTATAAAAGAAGATTTTGAAGACGGAGCTTTTGCAAAATTAGTTGGCGAAGAAGGCATTACTATTCGCTTCTACGGAATACGCGATGACGAATGCTCGCACCCCGACTTCTCCTTTATGCGCATAACTCCGCATATGCTGCGTATTCTTGAAGAGAAAAACGATGTTTTACACTCTATAATTCAAGGCACAATTTTGCCTACAGCACAACAAGAAGCTTTTGAAGATTTTTCTAAGGGCTCAATCTCGCTAAAAGGCGTTCCTATTAGAGCTTTGCAAAGAGATTTTCGCCTTGCTGTGACAGCTTTGCGCTTAGCTGCAAATTATGATTTGCCTATTGAGTCAGCCACTTGGCTTGCCATTATCCGCTCTTCGCACCAAATTTCAGACTATATTCCTATGACAGTCTTTATGGAAGAAATGCGTTTGGTTGCGGCAGAAAACCTTTGGAAATTTGTGCAACTCTTGTCAGACAGCTTCCTTCTGCACGCAATTATGCCTGAAGTTGCCGCCTTGCAAGCTCTCAAACAGCAAAAAAATAAGAACGACTCTACAGAAGTGAGTGTTTTTGAATATACAATTTTGTGTATGAAACACTATCCAGAAGGCAATCTTGCCCACGACTGGCTTGGCACAATGGCTATGCTTTTCCATGCTATAGGCAAACTCTATTGCGCTGAAAGACACCAAGATCGCTGGACTTTCTATCAATACCATAGAGTTGGCGCACAAATCACACGCCAAATACTCAATAGATTTAATTTTTCACCAGAAGAAATCGATACTGTCTGCACATTAATAAGACACCATATTCGTTTCTTCTCCATGCTCACAGATAGAGGCATACGCCGTTTCCTTGCCTTGCCGCAAAGCGAAAGAATTATTGAAATGACAAGAGCGCACATCATCGCCTCTGGCTCATCATATACAAACTTCAATCACAATCTCAAATACTTAGAAAGAGCGGATACGCCAGAAGCCATGATTGAACCGCTTTTGAACGGCAATGAAATTATGGAAGTAACAAAACTACAACAAGGCAGAACAGTCGGCCTTATACGTGACGCACTTTTACAGGCGCAGATTGCTGGCGAAGTTAAAACTTCAGAAGAAGCCATTGAATTTGTTCGCTCTTATAAGGTAGAAGAATAAACACATAACCCAGTTTAGAGCAACAACTATGCAAACAAGGGATTTTGCATGAGAGCAGAGCGAACAAAGGCTTTAGCGAACAAGCATTTTCCACGTAAATGCGCTGTGAGGTTTTTGTATGCTAAGCATAGAAAACATATTAGAATAAAGTAGAGGAATAATATATGTGTGGTATTTTTGGAATCACAGGCCATAAGGAAGCAGCGAGGCTCACCTATTTTGGACTTTATGCCATGCAACACCGTGGCCAAGAAAGCGCGGGTATAGCAGCATTTGACGGAAAGAAAACCTCTTTTCATCTTGGTATGGGCATTGTGCCTGATATTTTTACTGAAGATGTGCTTGCAAACCAGCTCACAGGACATATAGCTCTTGGGCATAACCGCTATTCCACAACAGGCAAACCCGAAAAAAGAAATGTGCAGCCTCTTGTTGTGAGTATGCACGGTTCTATGTTTGCCCTTGCGCATAATGGCAATCTTCTCAACGCACTTGACATCAGAAAAGAATTAGAAGCTGATGGAGCAATCTTCCAAACAAGCTCTGACAGCGAAATATTTATCCACCTCATCTCACGCCTCCTCACAAAACACACTATTGAAGAAGCCATTATGAAGGCAACTGAAAGAGTCATCGGCGCGTATTGCCTTTTGATTCTTTACAAAGGCAAATTAATTGTCCTTCGTGACTCACACGGCTTCCACCCACTTGTGATGGGCAAAATGCATGGCATAGCTGAATCTTTTGTTTTTGCTTCTGAGTCTTGCGCATTTGATCTTTTAGATGCCGAAGTGCAACGCTCTGTTGAACCTGGTGAAATGCTTGTTATTGAAGAAAATGCCACTGAATATACAAGTTATCGCCTTCCAAAGCAAGCACCAATCAAGCAATGCATTTTTGAACTCGTCTACTTTGCAAGACCTGATTCCACTATCTTTGGCGAAGATGTTTTGCAATGCCGTAAGCGTATGGGCGCGGCCATGGTGAAAGAAATGCCTGCCGATGCCGATATTGTTGTGCCTTTCCCTGATTCTGGCATCTATTCAGCTGTTGGCGCATCGCAAGAATCTGGTATTCCTTACGAACACGCACTTATCAGAAATCACTATGTAGGCAGAACCTTTATTCAGCCTTCACAATCGATGAGGCAATTTAGCGTACGCGTGAAAATCAATCCCGTGAAATCTGCTATTGAAAACAAGAAATTACTTGTAGTTGACGATAGTATTGTGCGCGGAACAACTGTGCAGACACGCTGTGCAAAATTGCGTGAACTTGGGGCAGAAGAAGTGCATTTTCGCGTATCTTGCCCACCGATAAAACACCCATGCTTCTATGGTATTGATTTTCCTTCACCTTTTGAACTTGTCGCAAACAAACACAGTATTGAGCAACTTTCAAAAGTGCTTGGCTTAGACAGCTTGCACTATTTAAGTTTAGAAGGTTTAAAATCCTGCGTTTCTGAACCTGACAATTATTGTTGCGCTTGTTTTGATGGTGTATACCCCACAGAAGTTCCTGTTATGAATGACAAATATTCACTAGAACAATAGTTCTTTTTATACAAGGAGTGTATAATGAAGGCTAAAAATAAAAACAAGATAGCTCAGCAAGGCAATAAGAATATTTTTCTTATCCTTTATGTGTCCCTTATTATCTTTCTTATTATAGGTATTTTCTTTTTAACCACCCTTATCAACACAAGCTTGAAGAATTCCTCTTTTTCAAATATTGAAGAACAACTTCAACTGCAAAAAGAAGTGATTGTCGCTGAACTTGATTCTGATGCTGATAATGTCACGCTTTTTGCAAAATCCATTGCTAAAGAAGAAAATATCAGTGAGAATTTCAAGTCTTTACTTGAAGGCAAGACTGTTGGCGCGCCTGACAGCCGAGTCTACTTCCTTGACGAAAGCGCGCAAGGCTATATCAACGACGATACTTACCTTGATCTATCAGGCGAAAGCTATTATCCTCTCCTTTTAGAAGGCAAAACCATTATTTCTAATGTGCGTTTTAGCGAACTTGGCAGCACATTTTTTGTTATAGCTCCTGTTATTGACGGCGCAAATATACGCGGCTTTGTCTTGAATGAGATTTCCACTTTCTACCTTGAAAATCTTCTTGCTGCTGGCTTTGACGGAATGCTCTATACCTATATAGTAGACGCTTTAGGCAATACTATCTCACTCAATATGAACTCCTATGTCATACTGCCAAGTGAACCATTAAGAACGATTTTGCAAAGAGCTGAATACGAAATGAGTCTTAATATGGCAGGCGATTTTGACGCTATCTTGAGCGATTTTGCTGAAGGAAAAAGCGGCGCTTTTGAAATCCATCATTTCAATAATACACGCCTAGGCTATTACGCGCCTCTTGGTATAAACTCTTGGTATCTTGTTTCTTTCTTACCTGAAGAAGCTATCTCTGACACTATCACTATTGTGCGTATAATCATGTCAGTCATGATGGTAGCTTTACTTGTCATCATTCTTCTTTTGGTTATGAACATTTGGTCACTCACAAGAAAGAACACTAAAATCAGAAATGATCTTATCCACGAACTCACTTCGCGTATCGATGCTGATCCTATCACCAAACTCTATATACGTGAAGAAACTGAAAGCCGAATAGCAACCTATCTCTCCTACACGCATGACAAGCAAACTTCTTCAATTATTCTTATTGATATCGATGACTTCAAGCGCGTGAATGAATTATTAGGCGAAGAAGCCGGCGATCTAGTCTTGCACGACGCTGCCCAAGAAATCAAAAAATGTTTTAGAAGTTCCGATATAGTCGGCAGAATTGACGGCAATCTCTTTATCGTGCTTCTAAGAAACAATGACGATATCAATATCATCACTCAAAAAGCTGAAAAAATTCTCTATGGTCTAAGCGATGTTGAATTTGGTGACGATGATTTTCTCACTGCTTCAATCGGTATTGCCATTTGCCCTACTGATGCAAAAGATTTCAGAAATCTTTATGCAAAAGCAGATGCTGCCCTTTATCATGTGAAAGTAATGGGCAAAGATGGCTATGCCTTCTACGATGACAGCCTGAAAGACAGAATTAGGCATATTGAACTAAAAGGCGACAGTAAAGCTGATAATCCTTTAGAGATTAATACGCCAAAATAAACACGAAAGAAAAAAAGCATTCTATAAATCTACATCTAGGTAAGTACATGGCAAAAAAATCTGCAGTCAGCTCAAATATAGCCGAAGAATTCTATCAAATAAGTCCTGAAATCTACGCGTCATTTCCAAAATATCGCCCGCCGGTAGACTTGTTTAAATACGAAGAAAATATCGCAAGCCTTTACCCTTTCTCAAAAAAAGGGCAAAGACTCACGAACGAACAGATAGATGGAGCTATAGCACTTTGTAAAGAAGGAAATCTCTTTGTTTCAAGAAAAGATTTGCCTATCTATATGGAGCATATTGTCCACCAGCTCGATCTTGTGCTTCTTGACCAAAACTTCAAAAACTCAGAAGTTTCAAAAATTCTTATTCGTGGCCTTTATATGCGCTATTCTGAATTTGCACAGCAACCTGTCAAACCAGTTTTTGACTTGATGTATGCCGATTTAATGGTTTTCACCGAATACGTTTGGGCTGATAAGCACCGTCTTCGCCCATTTTTACCGCATCTCTATACAGAAAAATCTGACCACGGCCACCACGCAGTGAACACTCTTATGTTAGGTATGTGGCTCTTTGTACAAACTCAAAAAGAACCTTCACGCAGGCTCTTTGATGCCCTTGCCCTAGGTCTTTTAGTGCACGACATAGGAATGTCAAAACTGCCTCCGCATCTTTTAGCAAAACGCTCTGGCCTTAGCAAAGATGAGCATGAAAAAACTCAAAAGCACCCTCTTGTGGGCGTTCGTGTGATGCAAAAATTAGATGTTGTCGAAAAAGAAACTATTCAAGCTATTTATGAACATCATGAAAGACTTGATGGTTCTGGCTATCCGCAAAAAGTTTCAGGCACAAATGTTGGCATTATTTCAAAGATCACGGCTATAGCAGACTCTTTGTCTGCCATGATTCAAGAAAGACCCTTCACCGAGCAAGTTGAAATCAAAACCGCTGTAGCAAAGCTTTTCAAAGAAGCCGGTAAGTACGACCCTGAATTATTAAAAGTCCTATTGAATGGCATTGTTTCAGGTTGGTTTGACCCCGTAGATTATTAATTTAGAATAAAAATATATAAAAACAGGGTATGGGCTAAGGTTTTTATTTTGTTTTCCCCGCAATTGGTTTCTGAATTGGTCAGATCCATTCCCCCGCGGGGTTTTTT
>CAYJFE010000046.1:6825-21780 GCA_964369165.1 uncultured Desulfovibrionaceae bacterium
GTACCTATGGGATAATTCAGAAATCCCTGCATAACTGAAGCTTGTTGGCAGAAGCCTTTTTGCCTTGCTTTTTTCTTGCAAAAGTAAAGGATAAGCCTTTGCTTCGTCATTAGTTCCTTCTATAAGGATTGAAAATTGTAGTATGTTTTTATTCTTAAAACCCGAATACACTTCCACATCAAAAACATCTTCAGCATATTCAAAAGCCTTTAAAGCCCTTATTGCAGGGTGTAGATTATCTAAATTATATTGGTAGCCTCCTTCTTTATCTATAGAAAAAGTGCCATAATTTGTTTTAACATAAGATTGCTTCACAAAATTTATAGGTGCATTTATGTTATAATTTTCCAACTCTAAAACGCCTGCTATCTGCGTCACATCATTGTGCTCGTACTTCAAAGAGCTTTCAATGCTGTATAAATTTCCAAATTTATAGAGATAAAAACGAATATTAAAGGATATTGATTTTCCTGAATCAAGAAAGGAAGAAAGCTTTTCATCACAAATAATTTTTCTTCTTTTTCTCAGATTGATAATTTCATCTTTACTTATATGTGCTATAATTTCAATGCCATCTTCAAAATTATCTTTCAAATTATCATATGCCATATTTTCGTGATAAAATGCTCCATTCATAGAAGTTTTTGCGGTATTACCAAGAAAGACAATACTTCCTTTATTTGGAAAATCCACTCGTATAGTATCCGCTGTTTTTTTTATAGTAAAATTTGTATGAATCAAGTCTACTCTTAGAAATTGTAAGCCTTTTAAAAATAGCTCATACATATCTATGTACCGAACTTCGTTCATTGAAGGCGGAGTGATAATTCGCATCTGCATATATAAAACCTCCGAAACCGTTTTGTTTGATTTAAAATTAGCATAAATAAATGCTCATACAATGATTTTCAAAAGCTTATAAGGCTATAGCATCTTTGCTTCATGCTAAAACATGAGAAAATGATAAGCTCCAATTCTTATGGAATTTGCTGAGTATTGGTTTTTTTTGCCTATAAATAAAAGTTGACGAAAATGGCGAATTTTGCTAAAAAAATACGAATTTCTTACATTTCTACAGTAAAAATAAAGGCAGATGAAACGAGCTATGACAATGAATTTAACACAGAAAATATTAGAAGCGCATTTACCAAGCAATGCACAAAAGAAAATTACTGACTATAAAGTCGGTGAAGAAATAAAAATTATTATAGATCAAACACTTACACAAGATGCTACAGGCACAATGGCCTGGTTGCAATTTGAAAGCCTTGAAATGGAAAAAGTGAATACCGAACTTTCTATTTCTTATGTTGATCACAACACTTTACAAATGGGCTTTAAAAACCCTGACGATCACAGATTTTTACAATCTACAGCCGCAAAATTTAATGCACTTTTCAGCCCTCCAGGAACAGGCATTTGCCATCAGCTTCATTTAGAAAACTTTGGCATTCCTGGCAAAACACTTCTTGGCTCTGACAGCCACACCCCAACAGGCGGTGGCATAGGAATGTTTGCCATGGGCGCAGGCGGTTTATCTGTCGCTCTTGCTATGGCAGGCCTTGAATATAGCATAGCCATGCCAAAGGTTGTTGGCGTAAAGCTTACAAATTCACTCAAAGGTTTTGCTCAAGCCAAAGATATTATTCTTCATCTTTTAGGCATATTGAGTGTAAAAGGCGGCGTTGGCAAAGTTATTGAATATTATGGTGAAGGCGTAGAGTCATTGAGCGTGCCAGAAAGAGCCACAATCACAAATATGGGCGCAGAACTTGGCGCAACAACTTCACTCTTTCCTTCTGATGAAAAAACAAGACATTTCTTAGAAAAAATGGGAAGAGGCAAAGACTTTGTAGCCCTAAATGCTGATGAAAATGCTACTTATGACGAATATATTGAGATAGATCTTTCTAGCCTTGAACCTTTAGCCGCTTGTCCTTCAATGCCAGATAAAGTGAAGAAAGTTTCAGAGCTTGCCAAAGAATTGAATGGCACTAAGATTTCACAAGTTTGCGTGGGTTCTTGCACAAATTCTTCTTATGCCGACTTAGCTGCTATGGCTGATATTTTAGACGGAAAACAAGTGGATAAATACACTGATGTCAACCTTTCACCTGGTTCTCGTCAAGTTTTGCGTATGCTGAGTAAAGAAGATAAACTTGATAAAATTCTAGATGCTGGCGTTCGCCTTTTAGAATGCGCTTGCGGACCTTGCATTGGCATGGGTTCATCGCCTATGACTAATGGTATTTCCGTGCGCACTTTCAATAGAAACTTTGAAGGCCGCTCTGGCACAAAAGATGCTGATGTCTATCTTGTAAGCCCTGTAACAGCTGCATTTTGCGCTCTTCACGGCACTTTCACAGATCCAGCAACTTGGCAGATGAATGACGGCGCAAAAAATATAGCCTATACTGACTTTCCGCAAGATGTGCCTTCACTTACAAAGCACTTTGTTTATCCAGAAAGTGATGCCGCTAAAAGGGCAGAAGTTGAAATTATGCGTGGCCCAAATATTGTTTCTTTGCCACAATTTGCTCCTCTCCCGCAAAATTTTGAATTAGAAGTGGCTATCAAGCTTGAAGCTGATATCACTACTGACCATATTATGCCAGCCGGTGCTGAAATCACTTCACTTCGCTCAAATATCCCTGCAATTTCGCGCCATGTATTTGAAAGAATTGATGCTTCCTTTGCTGAAAATTGCGATGCCATCAAAGCAAAAGGGCTTAATTCACTTATTGTTGCAAGCACAAATTATGGCCAAGGCTCAAGCCGTGAACACGCAGCCCTTGCGCCACGCTATCTTGGTGTTTCAGCTGTTTTGGTGCAATCATTTGCACGTATTCACAGGGCTAATCTTGTCAATTTTGGCATTCTTCCTCTTATTTTTGAAAATCAAGATGACTATAGCAAATTTGCCAAGGGCTCAAAAGCAAGTCTTGATGCTACAAACTTTGGCGCAGGGCAAAAGCTCACACTTCTTCTTGAAAATAATGGGCAAAAAGAAGAAATTTCACTTATCAATGACCTTACCGAGCAAGAGTGCGAAATCATTCGTGCAGGCGGCTTTTTGAACTATATAAAAAATACTTTAAACAAGTAAAGGATACACCATGTTAGAAGGAATTCGCACTAATTCACAATCCATTTGGGTAAAGATTGCCTTTGGCATCATTATCTTAGTCTTTGTTTTTTGGGGCATTGGCTCTGTGCAAACAGCTTCAAATGTCGTCGCTAAAGTCAATGGCGAAGAAATTACAGAGCAAGAGCTCTTGCAATCTTATAATCAACAAAAACAAAGCATACAGCAGAGCCTTCCCTCTATTACTGACGAGCAGCTCACTCAAATGAACTTTATGCATATTGTCTTTCAAAATCTTGTGATGAAATCACTTCTTGAGCAAGAATCAGAAAGAACAGGCATCAGCGTCACTCCTTTAGAATTGTATGAAGTTATTTCAAGCTTCCCATTCACGCACGACAATAATGGCAAATTCAATCAAGGTGTTTACGAACAAGCTTTGCAAAATATGGGGCAAACACCTAAACAGTTTGAAGATATGATACGTGGCGATATGCTAGAAGGCAAATTTCAAAATCTTTTTGCAAATTTTGCTTATACTTCTCCTTTGCAAGCAAGACAAATATTTGATTTTCAATTAGAACAGCGTGCATTTGACGCTTTTATTGTGAACGACAGTGAATTTGTGAATGAAGCAAATCCAAGCAATGAAGAAATGCAAAAGCTTTATGATGAAACAAAAGAACTCTACACCCTTCCAGCCAGCATAAATCTTGATATTATTGAAGTAAGCCCAAGTGCTTTAGCAAATATTGAAAGCTTAACTGACGAAGAAATTGCTGAAGAATACAGCGCAAATAAAGAAATGTATGACACACCTGAACAAGTAAGTGCTTCACATATTCTTGTTTTGCTTTCTGAAGAAGCAAGCGCAGAAGAAGAAGAGGCCGCACTTGCAAAAATCAAAGAAGCACAGGCAAGACTTGCAAATGGTGAAGACTTTGCTTTAGTTGCAGGCATTTATTCTGACGATGTAGCCTCAGCGCAAGTTGGCGGAAGCCTTGGTGCTTTCACCCGCGGCCAAATGGTGAAATCTTTTGAAGATGCTGCCTTTAGCCAAGAAATTGGTATAGTTTCCGAACCTGTACGCTCACAATTTGGCTATCATTTGATCTTGGTCACTCATAAAGAAGAAGCAAAAGCTTTGGCAGAAGAGCAAATGCGCGAAGTTGTTGGCGCAATCTTGGCCGAGAAAAAAGCTGGCAATAATATACAAAGCGTAGTCGATGCACTCAATGTGCAAATTCTAGGCGGCGCAAGCTTAGAAGATGCGGCAAAAAAAGAAGGGCTTGAAGTAGAATCTACTGGCCTTCTCTCTTTTGATGTTTTACAGAGCACTTATAATCTTACCCAAACAGACATAGACAAACTAAAAACTGCTACAGCTGGCAGCTATATAGAAAATCCTCTTTCTACTGGTTCTGCACTTCTCTTAGCAAAAGTTGTGGAAAATGCGCCTGAAAAAGCAAGAAATTTTGAAGAAGTTAAAGATCTTATCTTAGCAGAAGCAAAACAAGCAAAAGCGCATGAAATGGCAAAAGCAAAAGCAGAAGAACTTTTGAAAACTATTGATGCAAATACACCAATAGACTTAGAAAGTGGCCTTATGCAAAGAAATGGTGCCTCTGATATCATCACTTCTTTAGCTTTGAGTGAAGCTCTTTTCACTGCGCCTGATACAGATAAATCCACTTGGTTGCCTATGCCTTATGAAACAGAAGATGGCTATCTGCTCGCACTTCCAAAAGAAATTGTGCCTGCTGACGAAAGCCTTTGGGTAGCGCAAGAGGAAGCTCTTCTAGAAAATATGCTGCAATCCAGAAAAGAGATGTTCTATAATGTATTTATGCAAGAATTGCATAATAATGCAGAAATCGAAATCGTCAACGACATCTACTTTCAATAATAACTTACAATAATTCATATGCTTTCCCCTAATTCATTTAAAACAAGTCATAATTCCCAAGCTCTTTTTCATGAGCTTGATTCAAAAGTCTTGTATGAAATGAATTGGGGGATAATTATTACTGCCTTTATGCTTATGGCTTTAGGCCTTGTGAATCTCTATTCAGCAAGCTCTATAAGTAATGAAAGCGGCATCACCTATGCCCCTTATTTTCAAAGGCAAATGATTTGGACAGGCATGGGCTTTTTCTGCTTACTTTTTTGTGCTATAGTTGACTATCACCTTTTAGACAAGATTGCCCTCCCCTTCTATATTTTTGTTATTATTTTGCTTATTTTGGTGCACCTTATAGGCTTTAGCGCAGGCGGTGCAAAGCGTTGGATTGACTTAGGCTTTATGAGCTTACAACCCAGTGAATTTGCAAAATTTGCCGTGCTTATAATGGGCGCGAAAATGCTTGCTAAAGATGGGCATTCCCTTGGCTGGACAGATTTATTTAAAGTTATTTGCATGGCCTTATTACCCTTTGCCTTGGTGGTGACGCAGCCAGATTTAGGCACAGCCCTTATGCTTCTTTTAGTGCTTGGCGGCATGGTGCTCTACCACGGTATCCAGTGGAAAATTTTGCGCCTAGCCCTTGTCTTTGTGCCCTTAGCCTTGCCATTTACTTGGTTTTTCTTAAAAGACTATCAAAAGCAAAGAATACTCACCTTCTTAGACCCCTCACAAGATCCCAGAGGTGCTGGCTATCATATTATACAATCGCAGATAGCTATTGGCTCAGGCGAATTGACGGGTAAAGGCTTTCAAGAAGGCACGCAAAGCCAATTGCGCTTCTTACCTGAAAAGCACACGGACTTTGCCATAGCTGTATTGAGCGAAGAATGGGGCTTTGTGGGCGCGCTTGTGGCTATCTCACTCTTTTGCTTATTTTTATTTACCATATTTTGCAGTGTGCGTGATTCAAAAGATAGATTTGGCTCGCTTTTATGCACAGGCATTTTCTTTTATTTCTTTTGCCAAATCCTTATCAATATTGGTATGGTTATTGGCATTATGCCCGTTGTTGGCATGCCGCTTCCCTTCATTTCCTACGGCGGTTCTGCCATGCTTGTCAACTGCGTTTTAGTGGGCATAGTCTTCAATGTTTCAATTAAAAGATCATTTTTCAAAAATTAGGAGTATATATGCAATTAGCTGTCAACAATGACCCTCTCTTTCTCTTGGCTCTATGCCTTATGATGTATGCCTTTTTCTCAGGCCTTATGTTCTCAATTTCTTTTCGTCAAATCTTTGTTTTGCATAAAGCAAAAGTCACACAAAGAAGTATGTATAAAAAGAGAGCTATTCAGGCTTTAGGCTCGACATTAATATTAAATCTTGTCTTTTTCTTGCTTTCGATTGCAGATATTTTCTATTTTCAAACTATGTATGGCCTCTTATCTCAAGAATTGCGCTTCTTGGCTTTCTATGTGCCTATATTTCTAGGCATAAGCTTAGTCTTTACCTTTTTGTGGCTCAATAATTTGCAAAGCGAAAAAACTAATTTTATCGCTAGCATTTCAGCCTTTATTGCTGTTGTGGCGCATTTGAAAAATTTCTTCTTGCTTATCGCATTTGCCTATCTTTTCTTTTATAACACGGCTCCAACCGAAGCTGTTCTCTTTATCACGCCGAATGCTGAATCTGCTTTCATGCCGCTTATTGCTATTATCAATAAAGCTCTTTCCATTATGCAGCCAATTAGCTTAGATGTGCCTTTCTTTCTTCTTTTTGCACTCTTTATGCTCCTAGCTTCAACAACTTTAGCCTATGCTTGGCAATTACAATCCACACTTCATTCTAGAAATAAGGACGATTTTGGCCGTGATTATTATATGCTCGCTTTAAAAGATTTGGCAAAAGCAGGCGCGTTTTCTTCACTTTTGCTCACTCTTTTTATGCTAACTTACACAGCTTTAGCCTATTTAGGTTCGCAAGTGATGAATATGAGCTTTTCGCAAAACAATTTTATATTAATCCTTATGCCTCTCGCTTGTGTCAATTTCTTTGTTATTGCTTTTGCACAAAATCCTATCCGTCACAAGATTTCAATAAGCATACTCACCTTTATGGTATTGATACCTATAACATTTTTTATACTTTTCACTCTTGCCTAGATTGTAGAAATATATATTAAAAGAAAAAAGCAGAGAACTCACAGTCCTCTGCTTTTTCATTATTCTATGAAATATAATCTAGAAAGTGTAACGAAGTCCAAAAAGAAGTTCGTGTGTAGTTGGTCTAATAGTAGATTTGAAATCATTTTGTGAAGCTGAAATTTCAGAAAGATAGATAAATCTATAACCAAGATCTACCATAAAACCGCCCTTGATAAGCCATGAAATACCAAGACCCACATTCGCCGCGAAAACAGCATCGCTACTACTAAATGAAACATCATTAATCTTAGTTGTTTGCGAGTAATCCATCATACCCAAGCCAGCGCTTAAATAAGGCACAAAGGGTGATGAATTATAAATATCAAAATAGGCATTCACAAAATAAGTGTCCATGCGCATATCTTGAGTGGCATTATAATTTATTGCTGCATCTGTCCATTTATTGTCAGCTGAAGTCTTTGTGCGAAACATTGCTTCAAATTCAAAGCGAAGAGGAAGGGCAGATTCAGAATATTGCATATCATAACCTATCGCAATACCACCAGAAAGCGAGCTTGAAAGATCTGAACTAAGACCAGAGGAAGCATTGCCTGAAATTTTAGCACTGTCTTTGCTTTGTAAATTATAGCCAATTTTAGGAGTTACATATAGTCCAAATTCGGCGGCTTGTGCTGTATACATTGAAAATGAAAGAGCAAAAGCCATCATAGTAAAAAGAATTTTTTTCATTGTTGTCCTCTTTGTATTTTTGCAAAATTGCATTAATCCTTATGCGTATAGGAACGCACTTGGATAGTGTAGATTTTATCTCCGTCTTCATCACAAATTTCAGTTATAAAACCTGAAAGTTCCATATGCTCACTCACATGATCAATCAAATCCGCGCCTGCTCCTTTTGAAAGAATGCTATATTCTATACCACTCTCTTCTACTTTTAGAGCCACTTTTTGCGCGTCTTGCGAACAAGGTTCTATTGTACCAATTACTGTCTGCAAGCCAAGATCTTTTTTGCTTGCATCTTCCTGTGCCTTTTGTGATGCGAAAACCATGAGATATTCCTTATTGTAGTTTTTGAAATCTTTTATGAAATTGCAAAAAACAAGGGGCACGCCTCTTTTTCGGAAATTTATAAAAAATTCCAATCGGTAAAAAAATTATGACAAACTAATAATGCTGAAAAGTAGGCCTGTTTGTCAAGTCTTTTTAGTAATTTTTTTTAATTTCTATAAACTTTTTCTAGAATTTTATTGAATGCATTTATAAAAGCCTTTTTTGTATTTATCATTTTCCTATTTACTTTTTCACTGTATTAATATATTTTGTAGCTTGTTAGAGCACAAAGTATCTTTTTTTGCTACACAATAAAACTTAAGAGGCTTATCATGTTTTATATTTCTCGTTTTTTTAAATTATTTCCTGTTGTTTTATTAGCTTTTATTCTAACAGCTTGCGAAGAGCAAAAAACACAAAGTGCGGCTCAACTTCCGCCTATACAAGTCGAGGCTATTGAGGTTTCGCCACAAACATTTGCTTTGCAAAACGAATATATGGGTAAGGCTTTAGGTTTTTTATCCGTTGAAGTTCGTGCACAAGTTCCTGGTATTTTGCTGAAAAAATACTATAAAGAAGGCGATTTTGTTACCAAGGGACAACTTTTATTTGAAATTGATCCAAGCCAAGCGCAAGCCGCATATAATCAAGCGAATGCAGAGCTTTCGCGCGCGGATTCTGCCTTAGCAAATGCAAAAAGAGAATATGACAGAATTATTCCTCTTTATAAAAAAAATGCAGTTTCCCAGCGTGATAGAGATCAGGCAGAAGCCAACTACCTTTCAGCCGAGGCAAATATGCAAGCGGCAACAGCAGCTAAAAACCAAGCCCAAATCAATCTTGGCTATACTAAAGTAGAAGCACCAATTTCAGGCTACACTTCTTTAGAAGCAAGAAATGAAGGTAATCTTATCAGCCTCACGAGCGATGGTTCGCTTCTTACAACAATAAACCAAACTGATCCTATGTATATCACATTTTCTTTTGCAGGAAGTGAAGTTTCACGTATGAATCAACTTGCGGCAAAAGGCTATGCAGAACTTGCAAAATCAGGTTCACAAGCAAGCATCAAATTAATGACAGGTGAAGAATATCCTCACAAAGGCACGCTTGACTTTATTGACACGCAAGTAAACCCTCTCACAAATGCTATCGAAGCTAGAGCTGAATTTCCAAATCCTGATGGCGCGCTTTTGCCAAATATGTTTGTAAATATCACTATTGAAGGCGGCACTTTGAAAAATGTCTATGTCATTCCACAAAGCGCAGTTGTCTATACAGCAGAAGGCTCTATGGTTTACCTTTTAGGAAGTGACAATAAAGTTTCGCTCAAGAAAATCGATATAAATTTCCCACTTGAAAGCTATTTTCTTTTGAATAGTGGCTTAGAGGAAGGAGATACAATTATTTCAAAGGGTATTTCAAAAATCTTCCCTGGTTCAGAAGTTTCTGCAACGGTGACTAAGCAAAAAGTTGAATCAAATGTCAGCGATGAAGACGAAGCTCAAGAAGTAGAGAATGCTTCACAATCAGGAGAAATGACTGAAAAAACTGTTGATTCTGATCTCTCTACTAGTCAAGACGCACAGGCGCAGTAGGAGTATTTATGCAAGAGAATAAAAACTCCACAAAGCTTCAGCAAGACTTTAGCAGTGATAAATACAAAGATACCTTCTTTATTAGAAGGCCAGTTCTTGCTACAGTAATATCACTTGTCTTTGTCATTGCTGGACTTATGGCCATTCGTGGCTTACCCGTCGCTCAATACCCTGATCTTGTGCCTCCTGTGGTTTCTGTCACCGCGCAATACCCTGGAGCAACACCCGAAACTATGGCCGCCACTGTCGCTAGTCCCTTAGAATTACAGATAAATGGCGTTGATGACATGATCTATATGTCAACAGTTGTTTCTACCTCTGGCTTTATCAATATCAATGTGAGCTTTGAACTTGGCACAGATCCTGACATTGCCACTATTAACGTCAATAACCGCGTTCAAGCTGCCTTAGTGCAACTACCTGAAGAAGTAAGACGTTATGGCGTGACTGTGAAGAAAAGTTCTACTTCAATCTTGCAATTTGTCACACTCACTTCACCGAATAATTTTTACGATGCCACCTATCTCAATAACTTTGCGCTTATTAATATTGTTGATAATATCAAGCGTATTAAAGGTGTAGGCGATGCTTCAATCTTTGGATCAAAAGATTATGCTATGCGTATTTGGCTAAAGCCTGAACGTATGGAATTTTTCAAGCTCACTCCAGCTGAGATTTCAAGAGCAGTGCAAGAGCAAAATGCGCAATACGCCGCGGGCTCACTTGGCAATATGCCTTCGCCTGATTCTTTAGAAATCAAGTGGCAAATCAATGCGCAAGGAAGGCTTGTCACAGCAGAAGAATTTAAAGACATCATTATCAGAAGTGACGAAGACGGAGGCGTGCTTCGCTTAGGCGATGTTGCCGATGTTGAACTTGGCGCAATCACTTATGATTTTGACGGAAAATTGAACGAATCTGCTATGGTGCCTATTGCTGTTTATCTTGCCCCTGGTGCAAATGCCCTTGAAACTGCCGCCGCAGTAGAAGCTGAAATGGCAAGGCTTTCACAAACTTTTCCTTATGGCGTAGAATATAAAGTCCCTTACGATACAACAATATTTGTGCGCATTTCTATTGAAGAAGTAATAAAAACCCTTGGCGAAGCTATGCTCTTAGTTTTCCTTGTGGTTTATTTATTCTTGCAAAATTGGCGTGCCACACTTATTCCTTGTATTGCTGTTCCCATCTCAATCATAGGCACTTTTGCCGGTATGCTTGTGCTAGGTTTTTCCATTAACACACTTACCCTCTTTGGCCTTGTGCTGGCTATCGGTATTGTTGTGGACGATGCTATTGTTGTTTTGGAAAATGTTGAGCGTATTATGGCTACTGAACATGGAATTAGTGCAAGGCAGGCCACAGCAAAGGCTATGCGCGAAGTAACTGGCCCTGTTATTGCCATTGTGCTTGTGCTTTGCTCCGTTTTTATTCCTGTTGCTTTTCTTGGCGGCTTAGCTGGCGAAATGTATAAGCAATTTGCAATCACAATTTCAATTTCTGTTGTGCTTTCTGGTGTTGTGGCACTCACGCTCACCCCCTCTCTCTGCGTTATTCTTCTAAAGCCGCATTCTGAGCATAAGCCATTAAAAATCTTTGTTTGGTTCAATAATTTCTTTGATAAGATTACTGCTGGCTACACTTCAATGGCAAAAAGTCTTATAAAGTCAAGCCTTAAAACTTTGACTATCTTTATAGGCGTTTGCGCCGCTGCCCTGCATTTATTTAGCATCACTCCAACTGAGCTTGTACCTAATGAGGATCAAGGTTATGTTCTTGCAATGATTCAGCTTCCTGAAGGTTCAACCCTTCCCCCTACAGTAGAAGTGACCGATAGAATAACAGAAGAAATTCTGAAGAATGAAAATGTGGTTGATGTTGTCGCTATGGCAGGCTTTAACCTCCTCAATAACAGTATGGCTTCAAATGCATCAGCTCTTTTTATAATCTTAAAAGATTGGAATGAAAGAAGCGAAGACTTTAGCTTGCCAAACTTCATACGCAATATTTATGCTATTGGCCTCAAAGAAAAAAATGCTGTTGTGCTTCCTTTCAATCCACCACCGATTTCAGGTATGTCAAATACTGGTGGTTTCACAGGCTATATCCAAAGTCAAACTGGCGATGTGAAAGAATTGTCTGACATCACACGAGCATTTATAGCTAAAGCGAATGAAAGAGCAGAATTACAAGGTGTAAGCTCAACTTTCAGCATAAATTCTCCTCGTCTTTTTATCGAACTTGATAGAGAAAATGCAAGAGCCTTGCAAGTCAGTGTGTCTGACGTTTTCTCAGCCTTAGCCTCTACTCTTGGCACAGGCTATATCAACGATTTCAACTATCTTGGCAGAACTTTTAAAGTTATTATGCAAGCAGAAGAATCTTCACGCCTAAACCCTGGCGATATTGACAAAATCTATGTAAAAAATGCAGAGGGGAATATGATTCCCATAAGCTCGCTTATTACTGTTGAAATTGACTCTGGCCCGCAAACACTTGAACGCTTCAATGGATTTACTGCGGCTGGGCTTTCGGGAAATCCAGCCACTGGCTATAGTTCAGGCCAAGCCATTCAAGCATTAGAAGAAGTAGGCAAAGAAGTGCTTCCACTTGGCTACAGCCTAGCTTGGTCAGGCTCTACCTATCAAGAAGTAGACACAGGCGGCACAAACTTTGGCATATTTGGCTTAGCAATTCTTATGGTATTACTTATTCTTGCAGCGCAATACGAAAAATGGTCATTGCCACTTTCTGTGCTTTCCGCCATGCCATTTGCCATTTTTGGTGCAATCTTTGCTAACTGGCTTGTAGGGCTTTCAAATGGTGTATACACACAAGTTGCCATTATCACTCTTCTTGGCCTTGCTTCAAAAAATGCGATCTTGATTGTTGAATTTGCTGCCGAGCAACACAAAGAAGGATTAAGCCCCGCAGATGCTGCTGCAGAAGCTGTTCACCTTCGTTTCAGGCCAATTATCATGACTTCACTCGCCTTTATTCTTGGCTGTGTTCCTTTAGCAATAAGCACGGGTGCAGGCGCGGCAAGCCGAGTGACTATAGGTCTTTCTGTTATTGGCGGAATGCTTGTGGCCACAATTTTTGCACCACTTATCGTGCCTTATTTCTTCACAAAAATTATGACTCTTTCAGAAAAATTCTCAAGCAAAAAAGGAGAAGACGCACATGACTAATGTATTGTCTTTAAAAAATCAAAATTCTCTTCTACGCGCATTCTTTATGCTCTGCACTCTTGCTTTCTTGGCAGGTTGCTCCTTTGCGCCTGATTATGTGCAACCTACTATGGATCTCCCCTCAAATTGGCACGACACCCCAAATAAGAGCGATGCTCTCAATTATGATTGGTGGACAAGATTTAATGACCCCACATTAAATGCCGCAATAGAAAAAACTTTGCAGTCAAATTACGATCTTCTTATAGCCGCTGAAAAACTTTCACAAGCTGAAATCTATATAGGCGTAACAAGAGCTTCACTCTTCCCCACTGTTTCAGGCTATGGCACATCTGCAAAAACTATGATAGCACTCACTCCTTATGCCGATTATCCTCCAGCGTTTATACCTGAAAGAAAGCAAAATGCCTTCACCTTAGGCTTTCAAGCTTCTTGGGAACTTGATTTTTGGGGAAAATATAGGAATGCCACACAGGCCGCACGTCAAGAAATGTTGATGGCAGCTTATTCAAAAGATGCCTTAGAACTTATGCTTATAGCGCAAACTGCCCATGCTTATTTCGCACTTCTCTCACTCGACTCTCAACTAGACATTTCAGAACGCACATTAAAAACTCGTGAAGAATCTTTACGTATTTATAAAGCGCAATATCAAGAAGGGCTTATAAATGAGCTTGATTTCCTTCGTGCTTCAACGGAAGTTGATACTGTCAAGGTCAGCATTGCTCGTTTATTATACGAAGTTGACAATGCCGAAACTGCCTTGCAAGTGCTTATGGGTGAATCACCACGCATTCTTTTTGACGATGAATTTCAACGTGGACTGAGCTTGAATGACATTGAGCCCATAGAGCACCTTCCTGAAGGCATTCCCTCTGAATTACTCAATAGACGCCCTGATATCTTAGCGGCAGAAGCAAGCCTAAAAGCTGCAAACTTTAATGTAGGTGTGGCAAAGTCGCATTGGTTTCCAGCCATTTCACTCACAGGTGTATTAGGTTTAGAATCGCTTGAGCTCACAAATCTATTCACAGGCCCTGCAAGCACTTGGACTTATGGCGCAAGCCTTGCCGCTCCTATCTTCCAAGCAGGCAGAATTTCAAAAAATGTGAAGATTTCAGAATCTCTTATGCGTGAAGCCGCGCTCAATTATCAAAAAACTGTGCAAAATGCTTTCAAAGAAGTGCGTGAAGGTTTATCCGTGCAAAGCAGCATAGGGAATATGGTAAAATCATTAGAGCATATGGTGATTTCGCTCACACAAGCTGTGGATTTAGCACAAATCAGATACGAAAACGGCTATGCCTCCTACCTTGAAGTTTTAGACGCACAGCGTTCACTCTTTGAAGTGGAAATGCAATTGGAAGACGCAAAAGCTAGCCATCTTTCAACTATTGTCAATATCTGCATGGCTCTTGGCGGTGGTTATAGCGATGGTGTACAAAGAGCTTCAGCACAAAGTATAGCCCCTAGTCAACCAGCACAGAAAAAAATGTCGGCTTTTTAATAAGATTTTTTATTGAGAGGGAAAAACCAAACTTTGAAAAGTTAGTTTTTTCCCTCTCAAACTCTCCCTTTTCCTTACAAACTTTTAAAATATAAAACACTCTGATTATTCAGAGTGTTTTTATTTAATGCAAAACATTAACTTCTTGTACAGGGCAAAAACGAAATAAAGCCTTGAACTTTCATTTTTTGAATTCACATTTGTCTTTTGCTTATGCGGCCAAGAGCGTTAATGAGGGAAAAGTCATACCTGTAGGAGTAATACAAAGTATACTCCACTGGTATGCGTAACTTTTTCCGCATAAGCTTTAATGTGACTTCAAAAAATGAAGAGTTACAAGGCTTTATAAATATTACCGTAAAAATATTTAGCCTTTAGCTTTCAATGCATTAGCTTTTAACTCTTCAATTAAAGCTTCAGCGACATATATCGTAAAGATTTTGGGCTTTGCCACAA
>CAYJFE010000047.1:0-18351 GCA_964369165.1 uncultured Desulfovibrionaceae bacterium
CAGTGTGCGTCCAGTTGACTAATCCACCACATACTTCTTTTTCAAGAATACATACGGATAAGTTAGCTCTCGCTGCATAAATTGCGGCAGTCATGCCTGTGATACCACCGCCTACTATTAATAGGTCAAACTTTTCCATTTGTCACCTATGCTTTTTTATAAAAGTCAATCAATTCATGAGGTTTCATAACACCAACGTGCATAGCCTTTTTCTCGCCATTTTTAATAGCAATAATTGTAGGCACACGTTCAGCTCCGAATTTTTCAAGTAAAGGAGCGTCTAATTCGCTGTCAATAGAAGCAATATTGATGCTTGAATCTTGCTCGTTTACTTTTGCAAGAACCTTGCCCATAACTTTGCACATGGGGCAAAGGGTTTTATGAAAAATGATGATACCATCGTTATTTGCTACATAATCGTCCGCATCAGCCGCTGTAAGGTTTTTAATTCCGTCTAACATAATTTATTCCTTTTGGGTAGAAATGATTAATTTTATTCTGAGCCCCTTTAGGGGAAGGAGCTCAGAATAAGTTTATTACACCAAGCCTTTTTTTCTCCAGCCACGGATTTTATAGTAATCTTCCTTCATTTCTTCTAGGCGTACACGGCTTTGTGGATCGTTGCCTCTTTGCAAGTCTTTTATAAGTCGCTTAGGCAAGGTGTCGTCTTTTTCGCTGATACCAAGTTTTACATTGATAGCACGTTCCAAGTCATAGCCTCTTTCGCCAAGTTCAATAAAGGAACCAATTGTATATTTTTTACCGGTGACAAGTCTTAAAGAAACAGGATAGGGCATCATCGAGGCAAGATTTATGCACATGAGCTTTTTATGCTTACTCATGAAAGCTATCATACCGCCGTAGTAAGGCATACATTTAAAGACTAATTTTACTAAAGCTTTATCGCTATTTTTTACAAAATAGCCAGGAAGTGCGGCATAAGTGGTGAATAAACAACTTCCAGCAGAAGATACAGCTTCCATCAAGTCTTGGAAAAATATTGTAAAAGCAACTTTTCCTCTTGTTGTGCCTCTATTGATATCAAAGCCAAGCCCCTCTAAAATAACACCATAGCCGCCATTTAAATGGCAACCACCACGATTTGAAGTAGCATAGCCAAGTCCCATAGCCTGCGCGCTTCGTGGTTCATAGGCGGCAAGCTCCATACCTTTAGAGTGAATAGCGTATTCCTCGCCACCGTGTTTTTGGGCAAGCAAACGTGAACCTTCAGCAAGCTCGTCGCCAATGCCTTCACGTAAAGAAACTTTACGTACCAAATCTTCAAGATTATCGTTTTTGCCAAATTCTAATTCATTCTTCCATATATTTAATTCATTGAGTTCCATTGCAAGAGCTATGGTACTGCCGAAAGTCATGGTGTCAATGCCATAGTCATCAGCTAAATAATTGAGATTGATAATGTTTTGCATATCAGAATTTTCAAGATTAGAACCTAAAAGCCCTATGGTTTCAAGCTCAGGCCCTTTGACTGTTTTGCCAAAGGCTGTCACTTGTCTTCCGCATTGAATAGGGCAAGTGACGCAACCCTTATTTTTTACAAGGTATTTTTCAGCAAGTGTTTCACCACTCAAATCTTCAAAATTATCAAAATCTCCTCGGCTAAAATTTCGAGTAGCAAGAAGATTTCTCTTTTGCATTTTTCTTACAAGATTTGCAGTTCCGTATTTTGGTAGAGAATCACCAGTAATGGGGTGATTTTGCAAAATTTTTATCCACTTTTTATTATGAATTTTTAGCTTTGTGCTGTCATGCACAACAAAATTTTTGCTTCCTTTTGCAACTAAAGCTTTCAAATTTTTATAACCGAAAATAGCTCCTAAACCGCCTCGCCCTGCGGCACGTTCACCACTTATCAAGTTGGCATATTTCACTAAATTTTCACCAGCCGTGCCAATAGTCAAGATACCATTATTTTTACCTTTAAGAATTTCTTGAACTTCAACAGTGTTTTTGCCCCAAATATTTTCAGCACTAAGAATTTCAATTTTATCATCAGTTATATTAATATAGACTTTTTCTTTGCTTTTTCCTTTGATAATAAGCCCATCAAAACCAGCTTTTTTGAGTTGCATACCAAAAGTTCCACCGCAATTAGACGAAACCAAGATTCCCGTCAAAGGTGAAATGGAGGAAATATTAAAGCGTGAGGAACATGGAGAACCTGTTCCCGTCAGCGGGCCAGTTGTAACAACAAGAATATTTTCTTCAGATAAAGGTTCTACTTTAGAGAAGTTATTAATATTAATCAGCCTGTCATAGATGATTTTTGCCGCAAGAGTTTTACCGCCTACGTATTTTTCTAGGATTTCATCGTCTAAATAAATATTTTTTATTTCAGAGCTAGTAAGATCAATTTCAGCTAGCTTGCCAGCATAGCCATAGTTTAATTTTCCTTTTTGACTAATAATAAGGTAAAGCTCTTTAATTTCATCTTTTGTGAGAATTTTTGGCACTGGATACATAGGATTAGCTTCATTAAAAGCTCGTTCTACCATTGTCGGAATGTCTTTATCTTGAATAACATCTGTATATTCAGGGATTTCCATGGATTTGTTGAGCTCTCTAATAGCTTCAATAAATTTCTTTGCCTTTGCTTCATCAGAATCAGATGCATCAGCTATTTGCACTAGATCAGCAAGCTCTGCCAATTTTTTATAAACAGACACGCCATAATATTCTAAAACGTGTGGCAAAATAAAGGCATTTGCTAATCCGTGCGGAGTTTTATAAAAGCCGCCTAAGGTGTGAGCAATAGCGTGTACATAGCCAACATAGGCACGAGTGAAAGCAATACCGCCATAGAAGGCCGCCATTTGCATATTCTCTCTTGCTTCTAAGTCTTCACCATTTTCATAGGCTTTGTAGAGATTTTCAAAAACAAGCTTGACGCATTTTTTCGCGCAATCGTCAGTATAAGCTGTGCCACTTTGCCCGATAAAAGCTTCAATTGCGTGGGTGAGAGCGTCCATGCCTGTGGTGGAAGTGATATGTTTTGGAAGTTTCAAAGTCAAATTAGGATCTAAAATGGCATAGTCTGGCACTAGGCAAGGATCGCCAATAGCGTATTTTTCATGCGTTTCAGGATTAGAAATAACTGCGGCTATAGTGGTTTCACTTCCTGTGCCAGCCGTGGTTGGAATAGCAAAAAGAGGAACAATTTTTTTCAATACTTTAAAATAGCCCTTCATTTTTACAATGGGCGTATTTGGCTTTACAATTCTTGCGGCAAGCACTTTAGCGCAATCCATGGCTGAGCCTCCGCCATAAGCGATAATGCCTTGGCATTGTTCTTTTTTATATACTAGCAAAGCATCTTCGACATTTTGTAATGTTGGATTAGGAACCGTTTCATCAAAGATAGCATAAGGAAAATTTGCTTCATCAAAAGCTTTGAGCATATTATCCATAAGCCCCAAAGAAGCAATGCCTTTATCTGTGACTATAAGCACTTTTGAAACATTATTTTCTCTTGCAAGTTTGGCTAAAGCTAAGGAAGAATCTGCCCCTTTTACAAGAATTGGTTCTTTAAATTTCATTAGTTTAGCGCCCACTCTCATGACGGCTTGCACACTACGACAGTAAAAATTAAACATACTATTTTCCTTAAGATAAATTTTATGCCATTCAGAGGCATCACTTTGAATTAATTTATTCTACAGCTTTAAGTGTTGGAGGTGTCCATAAACCCTCAACTACTTCCTCGTGAGGTTCATACAAACGTAAAACGCTGTTCCAACCCTCTTCAATGGCAAGGCAATTCTTTTCATTTTTTTCACAATTTCCAAAATACAATGTATAGCTTCCGTCTTCAGATTTTTGTGCTGTAGCAGAATTTAAATTTGATACGCCGTGCTCAGAATTGAATAGAAATCCCTTTTTATTATATACGGTTACAGACCAAAAGGCATCTTGTGGCATCTTGTCAAATGACATAGTATAGTTTTTGTCTTGTATGGACGGAGCAAAACTAAAATACATGGCATTTTCTTCGGGCATTCCGCCATAGCCAGTCGCCGCACCTATCATAAAGCGTATAGGATCTACTTTATCCTTTGAGCCGAACATATCTTTTGAGCCACCAGTAAAAGGCCCTAAGTCCTGAAGAGATTGTGATATTTTATTATAAGATTCTATATCCCAATTAATCGCTTGAAAAGGCATAGCACTTTGTGCTTCAACTGTTAATTTGTCTTGCAGATTATTCACGATTTTCACATCTTCCGTATTGTCTGCATCGACAAAAATACGTGCAATTACTGTTGCAAAATCAGAGCCGACACTTTGTGCATCAAATTTGTATGTTCCTGCGCCAACTTTAACAGCAACGGTATAGCCGTATTCATTGAGAATGTGTATGGAAATATAACGCTCTGCAGCATCTGGAACAGTAATTTTCACACCCTTGCTTACATCTATAATGGCCTGACTATATAGTGTGTCGCGATTCATACGGATAATCGTTTGTTCGTCAAGAGGTGTTGGCTTTCGTATATGCCCCCATTTATTTAATCCATTACTGAATTTCAAAGCTCTTTGCATTGCTTTATTGACTTCCACTTCAACATAGTTGGCATAAGTAACTTCAAGTGGCTCAGCAAAAGCTGTATGTATTGGCATAAAAGATGTAATTATAAAAAATAATAGTGCTTTCCTAAAAATATTCTGCAACATAATTTGTTCTCCTAAATTCTTATGATAATTATTATGCTATATTTGTTTGAAGTTTGCAATGCAAAAGCCATAAGTCAACATCGTGCGATTGCATTGGCGTTAATCTGCTACTCTCTGATCAGCGATTCTTTCCCCCAATTTTATAATAAGTGGGTAAGCAAAGACAGTAACAATAGCCAAAGAAAGGTATATATACCATGCTAAACTATAATGCCCCATGAAGTCAAATAGATAGCCTGATAAAGGAACACTAATTCCAATACCTACGCCAATTCCCACGGTTGATAAAGGCATGAGTTGAGCAAAGGTTTTCAATCCAAAAATATGAGGAAGCACGATAGTTGCTGGAATAGTGACTGACGCACTGAATAAACCTAAGCATATTCCATAAGCCCAAACTGATAATTCGTTTGCAGGTGCAAAAAGCAGAAAAACTACTGCCAACACACCGAAACTTGTTGTGATTATACCTGAAGTTGCCAGACTAAATTTATCAAAAATTATACCAACTAAAATCTTTCCAATAATACTGAATATCATATAGGCTGTAAGAATAATAGCTGCAAACTCGGCTGTATATCCTATACTCAGCAAATAAGGTACCGTGTGCATCATGCACCCATAAGTTACCATAGCACAAAGAGTTATGGTTATGAGAAAAAGTAAGAAAGGGGCGCTTTTCAATGCTTTTTTATAAGGGATTGATGTGCTTTGTTCAATATTAGCATTATGTGCATTTTCTTCTGCTTTTTGAGGCGCAGAAAATGCTTGCATATTTTTAGCACTAGGACTCATACTTGCAAAAAGAAGAAAGGGCAGAGGCACAACACAAATTAATCCTAAAAACTGATAACCGCTTTCCCAACCATAACCTGCAATAATAAAGGCGAGTATGGGCGTAAGCAAAGCTCCAAAGAAGCTTGAGCCTGCATACATAATGCCCATAACAGTAGCTCTTTTATATACAAACCAGTTTGCTATCATTACAGGAAGAACATTATTGATTGCAGAAAGCGAAAGTGTTGTTATGATATTTAAAATATGGAAAGCCCAAATAGAACTTACCGAAGCATTGAGAACAATTGCTATACAGTGAGCAATTGTTCCAATAATTAAAAGTAACTTTTTATCAAAGTTTGAACCCATAATTATACTAAAGAGAGGTGCCGCAAGGATACTTAAAAAACTGCCCACAGTTGCAATTGTTGAAAAAGCACCGAGAGAAAAACCAAGATCTTGTGTCACAGGTGCGATAAACATACTTCCTCTCAGTGACATCATTGATAATGGTATCCCAAAAGAAAGAAATCCTGCAACAAGAATAAGAAGATAGTAACTCTTTTTATTGTTTTCCATGTGAAAACCTCACTTTGCTATAATTATTTTTTTAATCAGCTTCGTATAATCTTAATTTGGATATTAAAAGCGATAGCTTATTGATGCACTGAGTGAATGTGCATATATGCTTTTTGTATGCCCATCAAATACACCGTTAACAGTACTGTCATCAAAATTGACATTGTTGAGATGATGGAAAGCATAGCCTAGATCAAATGTCCAATCATTATGCTTGATACCTGCACCGAGAGCGTATTTCCAACGTCCGCCTGTAGGAGACATATACTCAAGATGGCTTGAGGGAATTGGATTTGTTTCGTAGGAAATGCCGCCGCGAAGAGTGAGCCAATCATTCACATCATATTCAGCACTAAAGCCAAAAAGCCATGTGTCTTGCCATTCTTTAGGATTTGAAATAACACCACCGCCATCCATGTGAAGATCTAAATCTTGGTAGGACGACCAACCATAATAGGCAACATTTGCTTCAAGACTCAGTTTTTCAATTGGTGCATAGGCAAGACCAAATTTAATTTCATAAGGCAGATTCATTGTTGTTGTGCCTTTTGCGTCCATAAGACCAACTGTTGATGCAAGTGGCTGTGGATCGAACTTTAATTCGCCTTCAAATTCATAGCTGACAGCTGAGCGGTAGGTCAAACCAGCAGACCATTGCTCGTTGAAGCGTAGATGCGCGGCTAAGTTATAAGCAAATGCATAGCTTATATCTTTGTTTTTTAATGTGCTGTTTACAAATCCAGCGGCACCAAGATCATAACCTTGCTGAAGCTCAACCATAGCTCCGCTTATTTCAATACCTGCCGCAAGAGAGAGTGTATCATTTACACGCCATGCAATAGTGGGATTAAAGGTTGATGTGAGAAGATTTACATAATGCATATTCGCACTGCCTGGCCATTGTTTGTCGTATTCGTTGCCTGCACCAAAACGAGAGAAAATAGCTAAACCAAGTGAAATATTATCATTTAACTTATAAGTTGCATAAGCATTTGGAACAAGGAAGAATATATCTGAAGCATCGTATGAGCCATGAGCTGCTGGATTAGTAGGGTGGTTTTCAATCACAATAGTATTGTGTGGCTTGACAAATTCTAAACCTGCTTGCACTTGAAGTCCTTCAAGTTCTGTAATAGCCGCAGGATTAAAAGCTGCTGCTGAAGGATCTGCCTCACGAGCAATCAAGCCGCCTGCTAAACTAAGCCCACGGGCTGACCAATCCTGCAAAGCAAAACCTTCAGCTTGTGCTTGAGAAGGAGTAAGTATAACAAGACTCAATAATACAAATAATGATGATTGAATAATTTTGTTTTTATATATAGTGAAATTCATAGTATCCTCTAGTGCTCGTAAGGGGTGATCAACCATTTGATACAGCCGTCTGATTTTTTGCCAAAAATTTCATAGGCTTTCATAATGTCGTTTAATGATGATTTATGCGTAAACATAAAGTTGGGATTTAATTTGCCTTCTTTAACCCATTCCATCATTTCAGCCACACCTTCTGTTTGTTGAATACCTATATGGAATTTGATATTGCTGAATTGATAGATATGAACATCAAGAGAAATAGCTTTGCCAAATACAGCAATAGATGAAAGTGTGCCGCTGTGTCTAAGCATAGCCAAAGATTGATTCAAAGCTTTTTCAGAGCCAGTAGTATCGATAACAGAGTCAACGCCAATTTTGCCTGTGAAAGCGCGTACTTTGTCTACTAATTCAGGATCTGTCGCATTTACGGTGTGGTGAGCGATACCTTCTTTTAAAGCAATTTCTAGGCTTTCGTCCTTTCTTGTGACTGCAATAACATTGGCTTTGTAAATCTTTGTTAAAAGTTCACAAGTGCAAAAACCAATAGCGCCAAGACCCATGACGACAACATTTTGCCCTTCTTTTACTTCGGCATTTTTAATTCCAAAATATGCAGTAGCATACATATCACTGACCAATAAGAAATCTTCGTCTTTATAGCCAGTAGGAATTTTAAATAATGTTTTATCAGCTAAAGGCACTCTTATATATTCAGCTTGACTGCCAGCAAGAGTTATAGCGCCGAAAAGACCGCCGTCAGGGCAATGTGTAGTATGACCAGAGCGACATACAGGACAAGTTCCACACGAAGTACCAGCATTAGATAAGGCATGATCGCCTACTTTATAATTCTTCACTTCGCTGCCCACTTCAACTATCTCTACGCAGAATTCATGTCCTAAAATATTTGGGCACGTGGCCATTGGCACTGCTCCATGAATGATGTGCACATCACTCACACAAGGTGTAGTGACAGTGACTTTGCCTATAACATCGCTTGGCTTTAAAATTGTTGGTTTGTCAACATCTTGCAAACCGCAAACGCCATTACCTTCCCATACAAAAGCTTTCATCTTTTCCATATGTCTTTCCTTATTATTAGGTGAGAGAGAGTATTTGCAAACAAGTAAGAAATTGCAGATACTCTCTCTCTTTAGGAGTGGCTATCTAAAGGACAGTGAGTTCTGTCATAAACTCTCTAAGTGTATCAAGCATTTGCTTTGCCACTTCAGGGTGTTTATCCGCAATATTATTGAGTTGGAATGGATCCTTTCTGCGGTCATAAAGTTCATCATTTTCAGGCACTTCAGATGTACTTGAAGGAGTGCAAGTCCATTGATCAGCGCCGTCGAGTGTTGCATTTTCTTTATGAAGCTCAGCTTTGTCTTTTTCAGATCTATCTTGTTGGGCGAGTTGTCCCATCATACCGCCATCAACAGCAAGGTGTGAATTGTCAATGCTTTCGCCGTAGAAGCTTGCCATTTCCAGAGGATTAGTCATCACTTTGTTCCAGTGGATATAGCTCCAATCATCGGTGAAGATAGCCCAAGAATATGGATAGTAACCAGCAATTGCGAAATCACGCACTTTTTCAACTTCGCCACGCATCAGTGGAAGTAAGCTTTTACCCTGCATATCAGGGTGAACGCCAATTCCTAGCCAGTCGCACACTGTTGGTGCAACGTCGCATGATTGCACATAGGCCTTAATCCTTTGTCCTGATTCCACACCAGGGCATTTTACCAAGAAAGGAGTGTGCACGAGCTCTTCATATGGCCATGGGCGACACTTACGCATAATTCCGTGCCCGTGTTCGTCATTACCCATTGGTTCGCCATGATCAGAAACCATCATAAATAAAGTGCTTTCTTCTAAGCCTAGGCGACGCATAGCATCAAGTAATTTTCCTAGATATTTATCACAAAGAGTGACTAATTCAGCATAAAGCATACGTACGTGATGGAGTTGCTCTTCAGTATAAAGTCCTTCTACAGTTGATGGGAAAGGCAAAAATTCGTCTTTTCCTTTGTAGTCAGGATTGTAAGGGCATTTTTTATCTGGATCGTATACTGATGGTGGATCCCAAGGTTCGTGTGGATCAAAGGAGTCAATCCATAAGTAGAATTGTTTTGTCCTATCTACTTGTTCAAGGTATTCAATTGCTTTATTAATTGTTTTTGCAACATAACGATTTTCTTCTACCTCACCACCGTATTGACGTTGACGTAAATAGTTTGCAATTTCATGTAATGTTACGCCTGCCATTGCTTCACCATAGGCATTCACAGCAGTAGCAAAGCTTTTGTCATCAACATAATCTTGTGGCTTTAGGTGTAAAAGTGGATCTTGTTCATAGAAATAGTCGTCAGCTTCGTGTCCATGAATGAACCATACTTTATCAAATGCACGAGTATATCCAAACTTTGGAAGTCTATACATAGGGCAATCGAAAATCAGCGCCGTGTCAATTGGTCTTCCCCAACACAAATCTGCAATAGTTGTGTCTTCCATAGACATAGGAGTCCAGCCGCTGTAGGGTAAGGTATATCTACCCGTATGCATGGCACGACGACAAGGAACAGTAGGCACACCTTCTGTATAAGAGTTTTCAAACAAAACGCCTTCACGCGCAAGCCTGTCCATATTTGGTGTTTTAATCCATGTGTTGCCGTAACAACCAAGATAGTTAAACTGTAAAGAGTCAAACATGAGAACAATAGCATTTTTTTGCATAATAACCTCCGTTATATTTTTAACGTGTATAGCAAATAATATGCCATAGTATTTTCCATGTTATATTATACTGTTAGCTTATATTCGTGAAATTTTAAAAATTACAAATTCATGTTTTTATAGGCTTGATTAAATGATAAAAATATGATATAATTAGGTTTATAAAATTTTTCGTGATAACGTTTTAATGAGGTTGAAAATGAGTCGAGATTATCTTAGCATTATACACACTCTTTTGGATAAATATCCTAATGAAGAAGCTCTCTTAGAGCTGTTTGAACTATTAAGACAAGAAATTCCTTTTGAGAAAATTTTGTGTTGTCGGACTGACAGAGAAACAAAATTGGTGAATATTCTTATTGAATACTCGCTTACAGAAAGAATTATCGGCAATTCTTATCGCCTTGAATATCTATTGCCTGTGGAGCTCGTTAAAAAAGAACGCAAGAATCACCATAAAGGCATTTACTTGAGGAATCGTCTTGAGGAAAATATGAAATTTTTCGAGCAATTGAACTTTGACGCAAATTCTGTGCTCTTTTTCCCTTTTCAAATCAGCGAAGACCTATCTTCTTTTATGTTTGTTACTTGCTTTACTTCAAAAATTGATGCTTTCACGGAAGAACACGTTGAATTTCTCAATTTATTACGTCCTTTTTTAGAGAAAATAGTTTTTGAATCATATCAAAGTCATTCTGAGCCACAAGTTTTTCTTGCTTCAAAAATTGCTTTGCCCACTTCTTATGAGGAGCAGTTGAGCGCCTGCCCAAATCTTCGTTCAATTGTAAAAGAAATAAAAACTATCGCCCCCTACAATATTATTACTCTCATTACTGGTCCGCATGGCTCTGGGAAGGAGCTGATAGCCAAAACAATTCACACTCTTTCACCAAGAGCAAGCAATCCCTTTGTTGAAGTAAACTGTGCTGCTATCCCCGAATCTTTACTTGAAAGTGAACTGTTTGGATTTGAAAAAGGGGCTTTTACTGGTGCTGTACAAACAAAAAGAGGTTACTTTGAACAGGCAGATAAAGGCACAATTTTTCTTGATGAAATAGGCGAGATGACACTTAATGCCCAAGCTCGACTCTTAAGAGTTTTAGAAAATAAGAAAATTCAAAGAATTGGTTCTGAGCGCTCTATAGGAATTGACACTCGAGTTGTTGCAGCGACGAATAAAAAGCTTGAAGATCTGATACGAGAAGGAAAATTCAGGGAAGATCTTTACTATAGACTTAAAGGTTTTCATATTGAAATACCGCCGTTGAAAAAGCGTAAATTGGATATAAAACACCTTATTAAATATTTTTATGTATTAACTATAGAAAAAAACAATATTGAGAACCCTCCAACAATAAGCTATCAAACAGTAAATAAGCTTATTGATTACGATTGGCCCGGGAATGTCCGTCAACTAAAGCACGCTATTGAAGAGGCTGTTTTTAAAGCTATCAGTCAAGAAAGAAAAGATTTGGAATTTGAATTTTTAGAATTGCACCAAGCAAAAGAAAAGAAAAAGAAATGCAAAATATTAGAAACTTCTGAAATTCTTAATGCTTTAAAAAACTCTCTTGGAAAAATTTCAGGAGAAAACGGTGCTGCACAAGCACTCAATATACATCCTGCTACATTACGAAGCCGTATGAAAGTTCTTGGTATTCCAATTAAAAAAGAAAGGAAAGTTAAAAAAATACTATAAAAATATATAAATTTAATTTCTACTAGGCTGTGCTTCTAAATTCAAAGATTTGTTTGCCTTGCTCACAGAGTTGGTTGATTTGGAAAGTTTGTAAGGAAAAGGGCGCTTGAGGGGAAAAACCTTGACAATAATGGTATAAATCTTGGCTGCTAGCACAAAATCCTCATTCGCATTTTGTGCGGAAAATGCTGCCTTCGCTAAAGTTTTGTTTTTCCCCTCAAGAATAGTTTTCTACTTCACAGCTTTCACTGCGTTAATAAAGCCTTGGCGAGATTTTTCAATCATTTCATCTGGTACAGCAAAGGAAAGTCGTACATAACCTTTTCTACCAAAGCCGCTTCCACCGACAGCAAGCACGAGCTCGTTTTTCAAAGCTTCTACAAAGACACTTTCGTCTGCTACAGGTGATTTCACAAAGAAATAGAAAGCGCCTTGTGGCATAATAAATTCAATGCCTGCTTCTTTGAGAACAGAAGCAAAAATCTCTCTTCTTTTGTAATAGATAGCCTTTGCTTCTTCAAGATTTTTTTCTAAACTATTGTCATTTAATGCGGCATCCATAAGATATTGCCCAACAACAGGTGCATTCACATAGCCAAGAAATCTATTTGCTTGCACTAGTCCAGCCATTAATAGCGCGCGATTTTCTAAAAGTGGAGAGAGGGCGATATAGCCAACTCTTTCGCCAGCTAAGGCAAGATTTTTTGAAAATGAACCTATAACCACGCAATGCCCTGATTTATCAAGAATTGAAGGCACATTGCCATCATAAGCAAGAAAACGGTAGGGTTCGTCTGCAAGTAAATAGATGAAAGTATTGTATTTTTTGCTTGCTCTTTCCACAAGTGCGATAAGTTCTTTCACAACTTCTTCAGAATAGATAACGCCTGTAGGATTATTTGGAGTATTTATAAGTATAGCACGGGTTTTTTCATTGATAGCGTCTTCAAGAGCTTTGAGATCTGGTTGAAAATTTTCGTCAGAGGCAATTGGTTTAAATACGCCGTTATGCGCGCCAACGTACTTGAAATATTCAACAAAATAAGGGCTTATGCCCAATACTTCATCACCAGGATTTAAAACTGTGCGGAAAAAGACATTCATACCGCCCGCTGCACCGCAAGTGATGACGACATCGGAAAAATCAAGTGAACAATTTTGCTCTTTTGAAAGATAAGTAGCCAAGGTTTTACGCGCAAAATCAAATCCAGCATTTGGCATATAGCCAAGTGAGGCAGGTTCTTTTGCTTTTGTTACTAAGCTTTCTAAAGCTTTGATAATGGATTGAGGCGCGGCAAGATCAGGATTTCCGAGGCTAAAATCACACACTTTATCTGCGCCGTGTTCTTTGCGTAATTGTGCCCCAGTTTCAAACATTTTACGTATCATGGAACCGTTTTCAATAGTGGTTTCCATTTCTTTTGCAATTATTGACATAAGCTCTACCTTTATATTTTATTTGTTTCATTCTATAAAAATATAAAGTCATTTGTAAAGCTTTTTATTGAGAAAAAAGATTTTACTTCTACATATTTTAGCTTAAACTAGAAAAGTAGGGAAGCATAAGTGCCTGTATAGTATGATAAATTAATCAGAAACTAAATTTGCGAGTGATTCAAGCCAGAAATTAATAAAATCTTCTGTTTGTAGAAGAGCAACGCATTTTGCATTACACAAAAAGCCTTTTTCTTCAAGGCGTGACTTCCATGAGGAAGAATCGTCGCCAGCCATATCCTCATTCGCGTGTTTTCCTATAAGAGTGAGAAATGGTAAGAGGTGGATTTTCTTATATTTTCTTTCAAGGAATAAGGGAAGGATATCGTCAAGAGTGTGGCTACCTTCCATGCAGGCAAGATAAATTCTTGAATCCTTTGCTTGCAAGCTTTTGTGCAATTTATTGTATATGCTATCTGCTTGGTTTCCAAGGTTTTTTGTGCCATGCCCCATATAGAGGAGTGCTTCATTGTCTTCATGCATCAAAAGCGCATTATCCACCATTGAATTTACTGCTTTTTGGAAAAATCTTTCTTCTTGAAAAAGGGCAGGCGCAATTTTTATTTGCGGCTTAAAGGCTGAATTTTGCGTAGTAGGGTATTTTTGCAGAATTTCATCTATAACTTTTAGAAGATTTTCATATTCTTGCCCAGGTACAAGATGCAATGATTGCACATAGATATGCGTATATTTCTCAAAAAGCATTTTTTCAATAGCTTTTTTTACTGAATCTGACTTTTTGCCTCTTTCCGCTAATATTTTCCTACTCAGTTCAGAGGTAAAGGCATAGCGCAAGCCAAAAGGATTAAAAAGTTTTTCAGCTTCTTTACAAAAGGCCGAAAAGGCTTGAGAGGCATTGAATGAGCCTAAGCCATAGGCAACTATAAGTATACCTTTTTTAGCCATCAAAACCTATGCGCACTTGTTCAGCTTCGCCATCTCTTTTTTCAATTGAGCCTATTTGCCAAATTTTTTGATTCATAGCGGAAAATCTGCTTAAAATATCGTCGGCGCTTGCTTTATCAACAATAAGCACGTAACCAATACTGCAGTTGAAAATTTGCAACATTTCTTCCCATGAAAGATCAGATTCACTTTTGAGCCAGTCAAAAACAGGGAGCATATCCCAAGTGCCAAAATTGATATTTGCTTGCACTTTTGTAGGAAGGACGCGCGGAATATTATCATAAAAACCGCCGCCAGTAATGTGAACCATGCCTTTTATCGTGAAATCACGCATGATATTTTTCAAAACTTCTACATAGATTGTTGTAGGCTTGAGAAGAACTTCAGACACACTTTCATCAGTACCAGGGAATATGTCGTCTTTTGATAATCCGCTTTGTTCAAGAGTTTTTCTCACTAAGCTAAAACCATTTGAATGCACGCCAGAGGAAGGAAGGCCCAATATGACATCGCCAACGCTTATGCCTGAACCGTCTACAAGCTTAGAATTGTCAACAAGACCCACGCAAAATCCAGCTAAGTCATAATCGTTTTTAGCATACATTCCAGGCATTTCGGCAGTTTCACCGCCTAAAAGTGCGCAGCCTGATTGCCTGCAGCCTTCAGCTATTCCCGCAACCACGCTCGCTGCAATGTCAATTTCAAGCTTTGAAGTTGCATAATAGTCAAGGAAAAACAATGGTTTAGCACCTTGAACTAATATATCGTTCACGCTCATAGCAACTAAATCAATGCCTACAGTGTCATGCTTTTGAAAGTCGATAGCGAGTTTCAATTTTGTGCCTACGCCGTCGGTAGCGCCTATTAAGATAGGGTCTTCCATGCCAGCTAAATCGGGTCTATAGAGGCCACCAAAGCCGCCGATGTCTGTAAGTACACTGTGGTTATGCGTCGAGGCAACATCAGCCTTGATTCTTTGCACAAAATCATTTCCTGCATGAATGTCAACACCGCTTGCAGTATACGCTTTACTTCTATCGTGAGTCATTGTATCCTCTCATTTGCTATAAAATTTCTCTTCGTCTGAAAAGAATACTAGAATAATTTTGCCTACTTGACAAGTGATTTTTGCGGAGGTCTCATGATATATTTTTCTCATAAAAAAAGTCCTATTAAATTGACTGACTATGAAAAAAGCTTAAGAATTATGCTTTTCTTTGCTCTTCTTTTTTTAGCGCCGAGTAATGGTTTTTGTGAGGTGATTATCACAGATGGAGAGATAAGTGTTGGAAATACTGAAGGAATTATATTTGAAGAAAACGAGAGCTCGCAGACAGTTCGTGTGAAGCCTAAACATAATAAAGATTTGAGTGCAGAAGAGGCAGAAGAAATGAATGAAAAATATAATGAATATTATAAAAATAATCCGCCACCAGTTGGGATAGACATAAATCTTCCTTCTGTGCCTTAGAAATTTCACTTTATTCTTAAGAAAATACTTTTTGCAGAGCTTTGAGAGTTGCCTTTCAAAAGAAAAAATGCTAAGTATAAATAAATTCACACAAAGGACATTTGAATGAAACTCTTGGTGTTAGGGATAGGAAATATCCTACTTATGGACGATGGACTTGGCGTACACGCGGCTATGGAGCTGATGAAAGAAGAAATGCCGCCAAATGTGAGTGTGATGGAAGCAGGCACTTTTACACACGATGTTTTTTATCTTTTTGAAGAGTACAGCCATGTACTTATTTTAGATATTTTACACGCAAAACAAGAGCCAGGCACAATTTATAGACTTACCGAAGAAGAGCTTACACAAAATCAAGAGCAAAGAATGAGCATACACGATATTGACTTGATTGACTCTATAAATATGGCAGAAATGCTTTATAAAAAGAGGCCAAAGCTTTTTATTTTAGGTATGGAACCATACGATTATACCACATGGAGCATGGAACCAAGCCCAATTATTCAAGAAAAACTTCCTGCTTTTCTGGAAAAGGCAAGGGAAGAAATTAAAAGAATTCTCACTGAAAATTCATAAAGGTAAAAATTATGTCAAGATCAATACATTTAGCCGTACACGTGCATAAAAATATTGCAGCCATAGCCGAACGTGCGGCTCATCACATAGCAGAGCTTTGTGAACAAGCCATTGCTGAGCGTGGCACTTTCACGCTTGCGCTTTCAGGTGGTTCAACTCCTTTGCCTCTTTTTAGCCTTTTGTCTGAAAGAGATTGGGCAGATAGACTTCCTTGGGAAAAAATAGTTGTTTATTGGGTTGATGAACGCTGCGTAGATCCCTCTCACCCAGACAGCAATTATGGTACAGCAAGGCGCGAACTTTTGAGCCATGTGCCTATCACTTGGTATTATAGAATGAAAGGCGAGGACGATCCTGTAAAAGCTGCGGCTTCTTATGAATTTTTATTGCAAGAGCATTTTAGACTACAACCTGGTGAGTTTCCGCGTTTCGACTGCGTGCTTTTAGGTCTAGGAAATGATGGCCATATAGCTTCACTTTTTCACGGGGAACAAGGACTTCTTGAAAAAGATCGCATAGTTATCGATCAATACGTGCGCTCTAAATCTGCGGATAGACTCACGCTCACCGTGCCAGCTATAAATAATGCAAGATCTGTTATCTTTATGGTAAGTGGAAAAGATAAGCATAAACCTTTGTCACACGCTTTGAATCTTTTAGAAGAACCACAATATCCAGCGCATTATATTCGCCCTAAAGGTGAACTTATTTGGATTGTTGATGAAGATGCGGCGAAAGGTGAATAAATTTCAAAATTTTAGAATTTGGAAACACATTAGATAGATTTAAAATAAAAAAAGTGAGGTTCTATGTAAATCTCACTTTTATTATGTGTTTGAAATATTTTCTAATTAGCTGGATTTTCAGTCACAGGAGCAGGCGCTTCATTAGCTGGCACGCTTTCTTCAAATTGCACATCTAAAAGTGTGGATGCTTCTTCTTTTTCTGAGCCTGTCATAATGTTGTAGCCTAATGAAGTGCAAACAAAAATGATAGCTAAAGTAGCTGTGAGCTTTGTGAGCATTGAGCTTGCGCCAGCAGAGCCATAACCGCCACTATTGCCGCCGCCAAAAATAACGCCCATTCCGTCTTTACCTGCTTGTAATAATACAAGAATAACCAAAACTACACAAACTAAAATATGTACTGATAAAATTGCGGTATCCACAAATACTCCTTGTTATGCTTTGTTATGCTCTAGCAATTTCGCTAAAGCTGTCTGCTTTTAATGATGCGCCGCCAACTAATACGCCGTCGACATTTTTTATAGCCATAATAGATTTTGCATTTTCAGGCTTCACGCTGCCACCATAGAGTATGCGTGTTTCTGTTGCTTTATTTGCTAAAATTTCAACTAACAATTCGCGCACAAGGGCGTGAGCTTCTAATATATCGTCTTCACTAGCCACTTTGCCTGTGCCTATTGCCCAGACAGGTTCGTAAGCTATTGCTAAATCTTCTACTTTATAATCTTGAGGCAACAATGCAAGACCTTCTTTTAATTGGCTTGCTAAAACTTCTTTCAACTTGCCTTCTTCACGTTCTTCAAGTGTTTCGCCTATGCAATAAATCACGCGAACTGCATTATTTAACGCAAATTCAACCTTTGTAGCAAGAAAATCATTTTTTTCGCCAAAAATTGCTCTACGCTCAGAATGGCCAACCAAAGCCCATTCTGCACCTACTGATTTCACCATATCTAGTGAAGTTTCGCCTGTATACGCGCCTTCAAGAGCAGGATAAAAGTTTTGCGCACCGTAAGAAAAAGTAAATTCAGGCAAGATTGTCGCTTTTGCAACCAAGACAGAAGGTAGGGCAATGGAAGGAGCAAAGACAACAATTTCTTTATCTTTAGGATTTTCCATAGGCTCAGTATTGAGTCTTGCAATAAGTTCTTTTGCTGTTTCAAGAGCTTGTGCAGGAATTTTATACATTTTCCAATTTGCTGCTATAAGCTTTTTCATTGTTTTCTCCTTCTGGAATTCTGAACGAGTATTTTTGCCATTTCTGGGAAAAAAGTCAAGTAAATTTTAATTATAATAAATTTTTATATGTATTATTTAAACTTGACACAATTTATAAAGATTTCTATGCATTCGCATACGAAATCCTC
>CAYJFE010000047.1:18451-21607 GCA_964369165.1 uncultured Desulfovibrionaceae bacterium
GCTAAAGTCTTTGTTCACTGTGTTCACATTTAAGAGATAAAATTTAAACTTGACACAATTTATAAAGATTTCTATGCATTCGCATACGAAATCCTCACTACGCATTTTGCGCGGAAAATGCTTGTTCGCTAAAGTCTTTGTTCACTGTGTTCACATTTAAGAGATAAAATTTAAACTTGACAATATCAATATTTCCTTATATAGATATTTCTGAAATTTGATATTGATATTTTAAAGGTTTGATATATGTTTGCATTAAAAGGATTAAAAGCTTTAGCCGATGAAACAAGGTTGAGATTAGCTCTTGTTTTATTTCGCTATGAGCTTTCGGTGAATGAAATTGTGAACCTCATGGATATGGGGCAGTCACGAATTTCACGTCATCTAAAAATCTTGGTTGATGCTGGCCTTTTAGAATCTCGCCGTGACGGGCTTTGGGTATATTATTCTGCAATTTCATCTGGTGAGGGCAAAGCTTTTTTAGAATCAATTATTTCCTTTGCTGACGATATGCCCACTACTGCACCCGATTTAGATATGGCGCATCATATATTAGAAGAAAGAGCACGCAAAACTCGTCAATTTTTTAATGCTATTGCTGAAGATTGGGACGCACTCAATAAAGAATTGTTAGGCGATTTTAATTTGCCTTTGTCCGTCGCTGCAAAATTTTCAAAAAAAGCAAATGTTGCCGTAGACTTAGGTTGTGGCACGGGTGGAGTTTTAGAAGAATTGCGCCCAAAAGCTAAAGAAATAATTGGTGTTGATGGTTCAGCGCGTATGCTTGAACTTGCTCGTAGGCGTTTTGGTGAAAATAGTGGTAAAGAGATTTCCAATGTTTCATTAAGAATAGGCGAGCTTGATCACCTACCTTTAAAGGATAATGAGGCAGATTTTGCTTGCATAAATTTGGTTTTGCACCACGTGTCAGATCCTAAGCTTGTGCTTGTGGAAATTGGGCGCATCTTACAAAAAGGCGGAAGCTTGCTTGTGACGGAATTTTTGAAGCATGATAATGAAATGCTTCGCACAAAATACGGTGACAGGTGGCTTGGCTTTGATAAAGATATATTCATACAAATGGCTCAAAGTGTGGGCTTAGCTTTTGAAGAGATTGAAATAATCCCTGTAAAAGAAAAGCTTTCACTTTTTCAAGTAATTTTTAAAAAACAGTAGGTATTTACCATGATAAGAGAAATCGATCTTACCCTTCCTTATGCAGTTGCTGACATTGAATTGGCAGATTTTGGACGCAAAGAAATGCAATTGTCTGAGCGTGAAACTCCAGGCCTTATGTCCCTTATTGCAAAATATGAAAAAACAAAACCGCTCAAAGGTTTGAAAATCATGGGTTCATTGCACATGACAATTCAAACTGCTATGCTTATTAAAACATTACACGCTTTAGGCGCTGATATTCGCTGGGCTTCTTGCAATATTTTCTCTACTCAAGACCATGCAGCAGCAGCAATTGCCGCTGATAAATTGGCAGCAGTTTTTGCTTGGAAAGGCGAAACATTAGAAGAATACTGGTGGTGTACTGAAATGGCGCTTACTTGGCCTGATGGCTCTGGCCCTGATCTTATTGTTGACGATGGCGGTGACGCAACTTTATTCGTACACAAAGGCATTGAAGCTGAAAAAACTCCTGAAATTCTTGATAAAAAATACGATAATAAAGAATTTCAAATCATTATTGACAGAATTAGCCAAGCTTATAAAGCAAATCCTACACACTTTACAAGATTAGCTAAAAATATCAAAGGTGTATCAGAAGAAACCACAACTGGTGTGCATCGTTTATATCAAATGGAAAAAGACAATACTCTTTTATTCCCAGCTATTAACGTAAATGACAGCGTAACAAAATCAAAATTTGACAATCTTTATGGTTGTCGTGAATCATTAGCAGACGGCATCAAACGTGCGACTGACGTAATGGTCGCTGGTAAAGTTGTTCTTGTGTGCGGTTATGGCGATGTTGGTAAAGGTTGTGCGCAATCTATGCGTGGTTTTGGTGCTCGCGTATTGGTGACAGAAATCGATCCAATCTGTGCTTTACAAGCCGCTATGGAAGGTTATGAAGTGACAACAGTTGAAAAAGCTTTGCCAGAAGCTGATATTATTGTGACAGCAACAGGCAATTATCATGTTATCACAGATACGCATATGTCAAATATGAAAGACGAAGCAATTTTGTGTAATATCGGCCACTTTGATAATGAAATTAATATGGAATGGCTCGAAACAAAATCAAATGCGACAAAAATCAATATTAAGCCACAAGTAGATAAATGGGTTCTTCCTAGCGGAAACTCACTTGTAATCTTGGCAGAAGGCAGATTAGTAAACCTTGGTTGCGCAACTGGTCACCCTTCATTTGTTATGTCAAATTCTTTTACAAACCAAGTGCTTGCGCAAATCGAACTTGCTACAAACTCAGCTTTAGAAAATAAAGTGTATATCTTGCCTAAAAAACTTGACGAAGAAGTAGCTCGCCTCCACCTTGACCGCCTTGGCGTCACCCTCACTACTCTTACAAAAGAACAGGCTGACTATATTGGCGTGAATCCTCAAGGTCCTTATAAGGCAGATCACTATCGCTATTAAGATTGAACTAAAGCCTGTTCATGAGAACGCAGTGAGCAGGTCTTTAGCGAACAAGTGAAAACGAGGTTTTTCACGCAGTGAGGATTTTGTGGCAAGGCCCAAAATCTATACTATACGTGAAGCTTTTTAGATACTCCTCAAAGACTCTGAATATTCAGGGTCTTTTTTTTACACTAGAAAACGTGAACGACGTAAAAATTGTCGCTGTATTTTGTTGTCGTGCGGAGGGGTTTTAATGAGGGGAAGCGATATAATGACGAAGTCAATTATGAGCTTGTACTGCACGACAACTTTGCGACAATTTAAGCAGGGTAAAGCGTGGTGATTCCAAAGAGGTAAGGCTTAGGGCGGCACGCCCTATTGTTACCTCTTTGGTCGCCGAAGGCACTCAGGTAAGTAAAGATTAGAAATAAAGTGCTTTTGAAATCAAAGTTAAGTATATCAAGTATAAGATGAAATATATCGCATCAATTAGAGAAATTTGAGAAAAAAATAACAATAATCATATCAAGAAAATAGACTCTAGCCTAAGAAAATTTTTCAAAA
>CAYJFE010000048.1:0-21512 GCA_964369165.1 uncultured Desulfovibrionaceae bacterium
TCTGTTCTAATCAAGGCTAAACACTTTTTTAGATTCTAAGAGTTCTTTGAAATCACTTTCTGGCATTGGTCTTGCAAAATAATATCCCTGTGCATAGTCGCTTTGGATTTCTCTTAACCATAAAGCTTGTTCTTTTGTTTCAACACCTTCAGCTACAACCCTCATATTTAAATCTTTTGCCATTCTTATAACATTATTGACAACTGCTTTATTTTTCTCTTCTTTTCCTTCTAAGTCAAAAAAAGCTTTGTCAAGTTTAAGAACGTCAGCTTCAATAGTGCTTATTCTATTTAGCGATGAAACGCCTGCACCAAAATCATCTATTGAAACGCAAAAGCCACATTCTTTCAATTCTTGCACTACACATAAGAACAGTTTTGGATCCCTTTCCACTGCGCTTTCTGTCAGTTCAAATTCAATTTGTTTAGGATTAATTGCATATACATCAATAAGCTCAGCAATGTGAGGGATAAGATCTTCTGCAACAATGGAATAGGCTGATAAGTTGACAGAAATTCTTGGTATATCCATTTTCTTTTCATTTTCAACTATAAATCTGCAGACTTCTTCTAACACATAAAGATCCAAGGAAAGAATAAAACCATTTTGTTCAAAAACAGGAATAAATTCATCAGGGAATATAGTGCGCCCTTCTTTTGGAAACCAACGCACAAGGGCTTCTGCGCCGCCCACTTCTAAAGTATCGAAATCAATTTTAGGCTGATAAACAACTGAAAATTCACGATTTTTCATTGCTTCTTTCATGCGGAAAGTCACGTTAAGCTTGTTTTCATAGTATTTTTTCATGCTATCATCAAACTTAACAAAAGTCGTCTTATGCTCAACCTTGCTTTGCCTGCGCGCATTTTCTGCTTGTGCTAAATACGAGCTAGGAAGTTCATTTCTATCAGATATTGTTACGATACCAAAGGATAAAGAAAGATTATATTTTTCGCCAACTATTTTTTGAATGCTTGGAATAATGTGCTTATCGCAAATGTCTTCTATAAGACCACCTTCAGCTATGCGTCTTACTATCACGAATTGATCGTCTACTTTTCGGCATAAAAAAGCTTCTGTACCTTCAAAAGCTTCTTCTAAAGCTCTGGCAATATTGAGAAGAACTTGTGTACCCTGCTCTTCGCCAAAATGAGTATTAATACTTTTAAACATATCGATATCAAATGTGATAAGCTCGTATGTATTATCAGGAGCTGTAATGACTTTTTTCTTTGCTTCATATATTAATTTTCTTAAAGTCATAAGAGAAGTAAGTCTATCTGTTTCGTAGGCCTTTTGAAGTTCTCTACGTCTTTTTCTTTGAAAGCGTAAAGACACATATAAAACACCAGAAAGAATAACAAAAATGCATATTATAATATTAGCTATATTGTCTAAAACTAGATCTTTAAAGCTCGATTTATGAAGATGATTAACTTGATTTTGCATTACAATTTCTTCGAATTCTCGTGTTGAGATATTATCAAGCATTATATTAAAAATAGGAGCATATTCTTCGGCAATGGCATTAGCAAAACTCAAATGAAGATCTAAGTCAAAATCTGCTGAAAAAGTAAAAGAAGTGTCTTCACCCAAATATGAATTTGAATAAGTAGAAGATAATTGAGTCATGATAATCATGTCAACTTCTTTATTTTTATATGCTTCAAGCAATTGAGAAAACGTTTCAAAAAATACAAAGGAATTTTCTGTTGCTCTTGATAAATACAAATCAAAATCGGTGTAGAGATATTTCAAGGCTCCTATTTTAGGCGACACATTTTCTATGTCTTCAAAACTCATTTTACCTGTGATTTTTTCCCTAGGTACCATAGCTATTATAGGTAAATGAATATAACTTTGGCTTGGAGTGAAATTTTGGGTAAAATATTCAGAGTCGCCAGCTGCAGCAAGGCTTATATCGCAATTAGCATGCACTGATAGCATATTTGAATTTGAATAAGGATAATATTCCACTTTGAAATTATAAATTTCGGCTAATCTATTCATCACATCAACAAGAGCACCGTCTGCTTGACCGTCTTCGCCAGTAAAAGTGAGTGGTCTTGCAATTTCATGATAGGCAACTTTAAAAGTTTTCTTCTGTAAAAAGTCTAACTCTTCTTGAGTCAAACTTCTATGGAAAGAATGATAGGCCTTACCCATATATTTAGTACGAAGTTTTTCAAAAAAATTGCCTTCAGTTGTAATTATTTTATAGACTGCTTGATCAAGCCTATCCATCATGTCTTTTTTTTCGGGAAGTGAGAGTAAGTAGGTATAACCAATATCAAAGTTCACAACATTATTATAATTAGACACATCTGCATCTGAGGAATAAGCTAGATAATAATCTGCTTCAAGTTCTTTATATGTAGTTAAATCACCAATGACATAGTTCATTGAAATATTATGTTTTTTAAGGTAATTATCTAAGGCTTCATTAGCTATATTACCTTCATAAGTCGCTACAGTTTTTCCGTTAATAAGTTCAGGGGTATCATAAATCGTATTTTGTGTTGTAGGAGCCATAAGGCTTGTTTGTACAATATTGAGAGGGGTTTGAAGATAGAGGTATTTTTCTGCACGCTCAGGTGTATGGAAGTAAAAACCAATAATATCTACTTCACCTTTTTCTAAAGCTTTAAATATATCGTCTTTAATTTCAATAAATTCAAATTTGAAATGGCTAATCTCTTCAACTTTTTTAAGAATTTCATAACCATAGCCTTCATTGCCAACATTATTAATATCAATGACTAAATCATCGTTCTTAATGTAACCAACTCGTATAAGTTCGTCATTTTCACGAGCAAAAGCTACAGCGCTAGTGAAAAAAAGCACTATGCCAAACACGAAAAACATTGAAAATAAAGGCTTCTTCATAAACTAATCCTAATGCTAAAAACAAAAAACCTACTTTATAGTTAACTATAAAAGTAGGTTGGATTATATAATGCTCTATAACTAATGTCAAGAGCAATTAATTTTATTTAGTTCTCCAAAAAATTCAATAAGCTAATAGTTATTACTCAAAATGCTATATATTTTTATGAATTGAGTAGTTCTAAAAACTTAGAACTTGGCATTGGTCTTGCCATATAATAGCCTTGCACAGTATCACAGCCTAAATCAGTAACGATTTCAAGCTGTTCTTTTGTTTCCACACCTTCAACAGTGACATGAAGATTCAATTTTTTACTCATTTGAACTATCATTTCTAAGATAAAGAGCGATCTTTCGTCGCCATCGACAAAATCAACAAAAGAAGCATCAATTTTAAGCTCGTTTACAGAAACATTTTTAAGCATACTCAATGATGAATAGCCGCTACCAAAATCATCCATAGAAATAATAACGCCTGATTCTTGCAAGCTTGAAAGAATTCTTTGTATGGTGCTGATGTCATTATAGTATGCACTTTCTGTAAATTCTAAACACAAGCGAGATGGCTCTAATTCATACTTTGCTAACAATTTAAGTATAGTTTCTTGCAGATCAAGGCTATAAATATTTGACCTTGAAACGTTCACAGATATAGGGATTTCAATATTATTGTGTTTTATAAAAGCGCAGGCCTCTTCCCACACATAATAATCAAGACTACGTATAAAGCCATTTTGTTCAAATAAAGGAATGAAGACAGCGGGGCTCAGTAGTTTTTCATGCTTATGGTTCCAACGCACTAGGGCTTCAGCACCGCAGATTTCTAATGTCTTTAAATTGTACTTTGGTTGATAATAAATTTCAAATTCTTTTCTTAATAAACCTCTTTGCATATCTTGCGACAATAAGCGGTTCATATTTACCTTTGCTTCCATTTCATCAGTATATTGCCCACAATGTACGCCAAAACTCCCCTTGCAAGAGTTCGCTGCTAGAATAGCTTTATCATGCATAAGCGCAATATCTTCATTTATATCTTTAATAATATATTCACCAAAGACAAAATTAATTGGAATATCAGAAGAATAGTCAGCAATATTAGCCATCAGTTTATCTTGAAATTCTTTAATCATCTCCTGTTTATTTTCACACACAACAGCATAGCTTGCGCCAATAGTTCTTGTGTATGTACTATGAAGAATATTTTTAAATTCACGGTCAATAAAGGCCGCAATACGCCTTATAAGCTTGTCACCACTAGGCACGCCGGCTATAGAATTGAATGATTTAAAATCTTCAATATCAATCACAAGGAAGAGAAATTCTTTATCATCCTCTTCTTTAAGTGTGATTTCAACCTTCTCATAAAAATATTCTTTTGAATATAAACCAGTCATTTTATCATAAATAACATGAGAAAGAGTTTTTTGAGCCTGCTCTAATCTATTTATTGTTTCTTCCAGTAAATGTTGGTGTATACGCTCTTTAATTATTACATCATCTACGTCTTTTACAACAAGCAAAGAACGTACTACTTCTCCGCCATCGTATTCAACTGAGTAAAATTTCATCTCTGTATTTCTGTATACATTATCAACAAGTTTTGAAATTACGAGAGTTTTTTCTGTATTTGTCTTAAAAAATTCTTTTAAATTTGGAACATCGAAAAATTCTTTAAAGTCTTCTACACATTCAGGAGCTATAAGATGATTTACAAAATAGCCTAACATCGTTGAATAGTGCATAGGCACATTTACTTTATTTGGGTGCAAGAAAGAATCTGTACTTTGCTCTAATTGAACATGACCTGTTCTAAAGTCAAAAGAGTAGATAGAATAATAGTTTTCTTTGAGAATATGCGGCAGATTGGAAAATGTAAGCTGTTGAATTTTTGAAAGTTTTGTTTCAGTTACATCGTTTTGATAGCCCTCTATTGCATAGCCATTTACAAAGTCTTTTACAACAGAGCCGCCGCATTGAGCGTATCTACTTTTTCCATGCTTATCTTCCCAAACAAAAAGAATTTCTGATGGAACTCCTGATAGAATTTGTGCTGTAGCAGACTGAATAAGTTTTTGATACTCATCAGAAATTTTACTGTTCCAGACCACATATAGTTCTTCAGCTGATAAATTTTCTTCTAGTTCAAATAAGGCAAAAAACGCTTTATCAGCATAAAGACGTGGTGGTTTATTGTTTTCAAGCTCTAGTCGCCACAGTGCTGATTGAGCATTAATAAGAATTTCTTCACATCGCTCGTATGTTTTTATTGAATAACTAGTCATAATTTTTCCCTTTGTTTATCACAGTAAAGGCATTCAATATATACAAAATTCAACAAATAAGGTCAAGCAAATATTATGTGCATATTTTTTGCCTAGAAATTTTTGAGCAACAAGCACTTAGAGTTTATTTAATAAACAAGAGGAATTTATGTATCCTTTGCACATCAGGATGATATGTCAGAAATAGGATATTGAAAATTTACCTATTGACTTTTTTCATTTTTCAATTATATTTTAAATGGATATAAGGTGTATCCAATGTATTTACACTTGGATGTACTGCTTTTGATATTGCCAAATTAATCCTTTGCTATGCTTCAACTATATATGGTGAATTTGTAAAATTTGAGCAAAGATATAAAGAGTTTATTATTAAACTAATAACACGGAGATCGTGCTATGAAAATATTTGTAAATTGGCTCAACAATGCGACAATAAGAAAAAAATTCCTTCCTTTACAATTAGTTGTGAGTGTGAATGTTGTTCTCCTCAGCTTATTTTCTTTTTTTGCAATCACAACGCTAAACAATTCTTCTGAAAATATCATTACTGAAAATGTAAGACATAAAGAAGACTTAAGTGCAATTATCAGAAATATGTATGTCTGCCGCGTATTAGGACGAGATATTTTATTTGCTCAAGATGAGAAGGTTAAAGATAAATATTATGATGATTATATTGCGGCTTTTGATTCTCTCGATAAAAAAATGGACGCTTATGCAAAAAGTCTAAAAGGCGCACAACTCACTGAATTCACACGCATTATCGAAGAGAAAAATATATATAAAGATAGCATGATTTTATCGGCAGATATTTGGCTTGCTAATGGCAACTATGATGAAGCCTTATACGCCTTACAAGTTGTGACTCCTATTGCGAATGAATTTTTTGGCAGCATAGACAAGTATTCAGCTGAAGAAGAAGAAATTATGACTCAAGCTCTTAGTCGAAATGATGATCTTGTATTTGCAATATTAATTTCGGGAATAGTTTTTAGCTCAATCATCATATTAGGTGTTGTATTCTTTACAAGATTTTTTGCAAAAAATATGAGCTCGAGTCTTATCAAACTCGAAAAATCACTCTCTCTCATAGCTGAAACCGGCAATATGAAAATTAAAATCCCCACAGAACTTTATACAAAAGACGAAGTTGGGAAAATAGCCTCTGTGTCAAATAAAATGAAAACTATGCTCTTAGAATATTCCTTTAATGACGCGCTTACAGGAGGATATAACGCAAAGGCATACCATGAAGAATTGAATGATATTTTTGCAGATAAAAATAAAGAACAAGAATTTTGGTGTGTTATTTCCGATATGAACAACCTAAAACTCATAAACGATCATTTAGGCCATATTGAAGGAGATAATGCTTTGAGAAATTCATACTATGCTCTCAGTGCAATTTTTTCTAAATATGGAAAGACCTTCCGCGTGGGTGGAGATGAATTTGTTTCACTTCTTACAGGCTGCACTAGAGAGGAATTAGACTTGATGATAGCAGAGGTTGTGGCGCAAATAAATAAAGCGAATAGAAATTCTGTCTATAAATATTCAATTGCAATAGGTGTTGATTATTTTATAGGAAATAGCGTATTGGAATATAATGAATTCTTTAAAACTGTTGATAAAAAAATGTATGATAATAAAATAGCTAGTAAACAATCAAGAATGACCTCAAGAGTAATAGAAAGTGAAAGTTTCTAGATAGCTTTTGAATCCTTCCTGTAAATAAACTACAAAAATGAATAACACTATGACAACAAAAGATTTAGCTTACTCGCTTGAAGAATTGAAAATTCTACTTATGAAGGTAGAAGGCATTGTATATATTGAGGATAAGATTTATGCCTATAAAAATGCACAAATTCTTTTAGAAGAAAATACTCATCAAAAAACTATGCACACAAATGAGAAATATCTCATTCCAAAATTTTCGCGCTCCTTTATGTTTTTGTCTGGTGATGAGAATGATATAGATGAATTTTATAAGAAATTTATGGTCTACTGTATGACTATGGGCGGCTAAATATTTTTTTGCTATTTTATACAATTCAAAAAACACTTGACATTTTTCCAGCTTAAATTTATATTTCTTTTAATCCGAGTTTAATAATGTTGGTATTAAACCTATGGGTATCAGCCGTTCACTTGATGCCTCCCACCTCTTGGAAAGGATTTGTTGTTGCTTTGGCAGACAAATCTTTTTTTTTGTCTGCTATTTAACCTAACTTTTATAAATGGAGGTTTTATGGCTACTGCATACAGAGGTAAAATTGCAAGAATCAATCTTACAACTCATGAAATTCAAGTAGAAGCTTTAGACATTGACGTAGCGAAAAAATTTATTGGTGGCCGCGGACTTGCCACAAAAATTCTTTACGATGAAGGCGTTGCTAAGGTTGATCCTTTATCCGCTGATAACAAATTAATCTATATGACAGGCCCATCAACAGGCACAGCTGCACCAACAGCTGGCAGATATATGGTTGTGACAAAATCGCCTCTCACTGGCATGATTGCTTGCTCAAACTCAGGCGGTGTTTGGGGCGCAAAATTGAAATATGCTGGCTGGGACGGAATTATAGTTGAAGGCAAATCTGAAAAACCTGTCTATATCAACATCAATGATGATACAATTAAAATTCTTCCAGCTGATGAATATGTTGGCATGACAACAGAAGCTATTGACGAAAAACTCAAAACAGTTCACGAAAAAGCATCTATTTTGAATGTTGGCCCTGCTGGCGAAAACCAATCACTTCTTGCTTGCATCATGAACGATAAAGATAGAGCGGCTGGCAGAAGCGGTGTTGGTGCTGTTATGGGTAGCAAAAACCTCAAAGCAATCACTGTGACTGCAAGCACTGTAAAAGTAGAACCACACGACGCTGAAGCTTTACAAGAAGCGAATAAAGAATCATTGGCTATGCTTAAAGCAAACCCAGTAACAGGCGAAGGCCTTGGCGCGTACGGAACTGCTGTTTTAGTAAATATTGTCAATGGTGTGGGTGCTTTCCCAACAAATAACTGGAATGGCTCACATTCTGAATTTGGTGACAATATTTCAGGCGAAACCTTGAAAGAAAATCACATTGTAAAACAAGGTTTTTGCCACCGTTGCCCAATTGGTTGTGGACGTGTGATTGACTTGAAAGGCAAGATTGTTGGCGGCCCTGAATATGAAGTATTATGGGCTTATGGCGGAAGCTGTGGCGTTGATGATTTAGTTGCTATTAATGAATCAAACTTCTATTGTAATGAATATGGTTTAGATGCTATTTCAACACCTTGCACAATTGCAGCAGCCATGGAACTTTATAAAATTGGCGCAATCAAAGAAGAAGAGTGCGATGGCGTTCCTTTAGAATTTGGCTCAGCAAAAGCCATTGTTGAATGGACAAAGCGCATGGGCGAAGCAAAATCACCTCTTGCTAAATTGATGGCAGACGGTAGCTACAGACTTTGCGAGCACTATGGACATCCTGAATTTTCTATGAGCGTGAAAAAACAAGAACTTCCAGCCTATGACGCTCGTGCTATTCAAGGAATTGGCCTTAACTATGCCACTTCAAACCGCGGTGGTTGCCACGTTAGAGGTTATGTAATTTCTCCTGAAGTGTTGGGCATTCCTGAACAATTAGATAGAACAGCTACAGAAGGCAAAGCTTTCTGGGTGAAAATATTCCAAGATCTTACTGCGGTAATCGATAGTATGGGGCTATGCCTCTTCTCTTCTTTTGCTCTTGGTGCGCCACAATACGCATCCTTGCTCAATGCCGCTACAGGAACAAATTATACTGCTGAAGAGCTTATCGGCGTGGGTGAACGTATCTACAATATCGAACGTATGTTCAACCAAGAAGCTGGTATGAAAGCTGAAGACGACAAACTTCCTAAACGTCTTTTAGAAACTCCGATCGCAGACGGTCCTTCAAAGGGCATGCTGTCTAAACTAGACATCACTTTACCTGAATACTACAAAGAACGTGGTTGGGTGAATGCATTCCCTACTGAAGAAACAAAGACGAGATTAGGATTAACTTCATAATTAAGTTATCTTAACTCTCTTTTATGGCTAGTATTGGGGCTTTTTGGGAGAGCCCCAATACTTTTAACAATTTTTTGAAAAGGCTATAGTATGATTGAAGTGCGATTATTTGCAACTTTCAGAGAAGGAAGAGAAAAAATAATCTTCATGAAATCTTCTGAAATCTCAACTGTTTCTGACATAATAAATCAATTAGAAATAGACGAAGAAGATATGGCTATTTGTCTTATCAATGGCTTTCATTCAAAAGCAATAGATACAGTGAAAGCTGGTGATATTATATCCCTTTTCCCACCTGTAGGCGGTGGCTAATGGCTAAAAAAAATCTTGAAAATCGATTTGCTCGTCAAATCATTATTCCAGAAATCAAAACAGAAGGGCAAAAAAAACTAGAAAAAGCCCATATACTTATCCTAGGCGCAGGCGGTCTTGGCACTCCTGCGGCTCTCTATCTTGCAGCAGCAGGCATAGGACAGCTCACACTTGTCGATTTTGATACCATAGAGCAAACAAATTTGAATAGGCAATTTCTTTATACATTCAAAGATATAGGAAAAAATAAAGCCAAAACACTTGCAAAAAAGATTAATGCCATTTACCCAGACTGTGAAATTTTAGCGAAAAAAGTCAAAATATCCAAAAAGAATATAGAGAAAATCATAGAAAAACCTGACATTATACTACTTTGTGTAGACAATCAAGAAACTCGCCTTTTAGTGAATAATTATGCACTCAAGCACAATATCCCTCTTATTGATGGCGGAGTTGACGGTTTTTATGGCTATTTATTCTTTGTTGATCCCTCAGACAGTAAAGCCCCTTGTCTTGCGAGTATGCATAAATTTTCTGCTCCAAAAAGCAAAGAAAAAACAAATATTGCCGCCCTTGGAGTGACTTGCGGTATTATAGCTTCTATGCAGGCTTCTTTAGCCTTGAACATAATCCTTGATATGCCAAATCCTTATAAACATTGTATTCTACAATACGATGGAAAATTAGGCGAATTTGAAAAAATTCCACTTATGCAAGACAGCCGTGCATAAGGCTCTCTTCTTTTATAAAAGCTTGATGCAAAAATTCCTTTTATATCATGTTTAACAGATAATTGAGCGCCATACTTGCTGTTCTGATACGCACTTCATTTCTTGAATGGCTGACAATTTCTGAAAAAATATGCTCATGCACTTTCACACCATCTTTTGTGGCAAGCGCAATATAGACAAGACCTACAGGTTTTTCGGCAGTACCACCATCAGGGCCGGCTATGCCTGTTGTGGCTATGCCAATATCTGCACCAGATAAGGCCAAGAGAGCTTGCGCCATTGCAGCGGCAGTTTGTGATGATACAGCCCCATGTTCGTCAAGAGCCTCATTAAGTGCTTTTGTGCTGAGTATCTTTCGCTTGCTCTCATTGCTATAAGAGCATATTCCGTATTCAAACACTTTTGACGAACCTGGCACATCGGTTATTCTCTTAGAAATCAGCCCACCTGTACAGCTTTCGACTGTAGCGACTTTAAGCCCTTTTTCAGAAAGCTTTTCTACAATTACATACTCCATTCCTAGAGCGTCAACGCCGTATATTGCTTCCTTGGGTAATAATTCTCTTATTTCCTGCTCTGCGCTATCGAGGATTTTATTTGCAGAACTTTTATCCTCAGCCGATGCTGTAATTCTGATAACTACTTCAAAATCTGCCACATAGGTTGCAATAGAGGGATTGACAGATTTTTCTGCAAAGTCTTTTATATATGCAAAAAGTGAGGATTCACCGTAATTATAACTGTTTAGATTTCGGCAAACAATCACTCTTTTTGTAATCTGTGACAGATAGTCCTTTAGAAATCCGTCTACCATCGGGATAAGCTCTCTGGGCGGACCAGGAAGCATGATAACTTTTTTATTGTTTTCACCTGTGACTATAAGACCAGGGGCTGTACCGTTTTTATTCGGTATTATTATCGCATCCTTAGGCATATATGCCTGTTTTAGATCCCCAGCTGTCATTTCTGCGCCGAATTTCGCATAAAGTTCTGCAAGCATTTCGCTTACTTCCTTATTTTCAACAAGTGCTTTTCCTAAAAGCTCACAGACAGTTTCTTTGGTCAAATCATCATAAGTTGGGCCAAGTCCGCCTGTTGTTATGACAATATCAGAACGCATGAGTGCTCTGCTCAAACTTTCTTTCAGCCTTATAGGATTATCGCCAACAACACTTTGATGGTAGAGATCAAGTCCATGCTCCATCATGACTTTTGCTATATATGCAGTATTTGTATTCACAGTATTGCCAGTGAGTAATTCCGTGCCTATAGAAATTATTTCGCAAATCATTTATCTCACCTCATAAAATTTTGTATTGCATGGCGTTCATGGCCGTATCCACAAATTATGGAGTCGTTTTTTATGAAAGCCTGAACCACAGCCATATAAAATAGCATAACCTTATGCGTCACTTTTGTCAAAAAAGTTTAATGTATTTAATTTTTCCTTGAAGTTCTTGTAGACAATCTATACAGATGAGTGTATAAAAAGTTTCTCACATTCTTGAGAAATTACTTGCTTGCAATTCTTAAAGGAAAATTTATGAAAATTTGTGTTGCTGTAAGCGGTGGAGTTGATAGCCTCTATGCTCTCTATAGCCTCTGGCAAGAGGGGCACGAGCTTATTGCTTTGCATGGAAGTTTCCTTGAAACTAGGCCTGATCTTTCGCTTCTTCAAAAACAATGCAATGATTGGAATATCCCACTTTATATTGAAGACTTTAGAGATGTTTTTTATCAAAAAGTTATCAAATCCTTTGCATTAGCTCATGCGCAATTACTCACTCCAAATCCTTGCGCGCATTGCAATAGAGATATTAAATTCGGCCTTCTTTTTGATAGGGCAAAAGAACTAGGCGCAGAATATCTTGCAACTGGTCATTATGTTAAAACCGTGCAAAGCCCTTATATTTCAAATAGTTCAGAAGATTTTCTTCTCTCTTCTGCTTTAGATAATACTAAAGATCAATCCTATTTCCTTGCTTTAGTTGAAAAAGAGAAATTACAAAAAGCTATCTTTCCTTTGGCTTTGAAGAAAAAAGATGAAATAAGAACGATTTTACAAGAGTCAAACATTGCTGTTCCAATACCTAAGGAAAGCCAAGAAATCTGCTTTGTACCGCAAGATAATCATACTGCTTTTATTGAAGAAATTGCAATAAAAGAGAAGATAAAACTCCTTGGTAAAGGAAAAATTAAGCTTTTGCAAGAAGCTGAAGACACAGAACTTGAAATCAAAGGTTTTTACAAAAGAAATCAATACCATAAAGGACTTTGGCACTATACTGAAGGGCAAAGAAAAGGCCTTGGCATTGCATGGAAAAATCCTTTATATGTGATTGATAGAAATAAAGAAGAAAATATTTTAGTCGTGGGTTCGGTAAAACATTTAAATGCGAAAAATTGCAAAGCAAATGAGCCAAATTTCTTTGTACCTTACGAACTTTGGCAAAAAGATAAGCTTTTTGTACGTACACGGTTCAGACAAAAAATGCTGCCAGCAATAGTAGAATATTCTTACGAAAATAATGAATTTCAAGTAGAATTTAAAGACGATGATAGCCTAGTTGCCAAAGGGCAAGTGCTTGCAATTTATGATGAAAACAATATCCTACTGGCTGGAGCAATTTTTTCATAATCATTAGACTTATTAAGGAATATTTTTCCCTTTTTTTTGGTATGTATATTGCATTCTTTTCTTCAAGATAGTTTTTATAAACTTGAGAAAGATAGAGGGAAAATTATGCAAAATTCAAGTACACAAAGCACAAATAATCATAAGCTCAATTCAAATCCAATGAAATTTTCAGCTCTAGCGCTTGGATTTAACACTTTAGATGAAGAGAAACTTCTGACAGCTCTCTTCATGCATTGCAAATTTCAATCGCTCAACACTAAAGATGATGCGCTTTTACTCGACACCTTGCAAGAACTTTCAGAAAAACTTTTATTTCTTATCATGAATGAAGATTATATAAATAAATTTAATCATTTACATTCTTTTTTCTCTTCTATCACACAAGTCGTTCCAACCGTTTTAGTTGAAGCTGCACCAAATAATAAAGAATTAGATAAGAATTTTGATGGGCAAAATCTTCCCTATGCCTTAGAAGTGGATTCTTTACAAAACAAGGCTAAAATAAAATATAATTCGCAGCCTGCTTATGATAAGCGAATTTTCTTTCGCATACTCCCCTCTTCATTTGACACAAGCGACATCGATATGCTTTTGCATAGCCTCTACCCTCGTGAAACTCTTCTTAAAAAACAAATTCACCTTGAAAAAGAACGTGAACTCTTCCAAGATATCTATACTTCCAAGCATGAAGCATATTCATTCTTTATTTCAGCTATGAAATCTATCGAAAATTCAAGGTCTTATTCTGAGTTATTAGAAAATTTACGTTTTGTTTTTCAAGCGCATCTTCCTCTTAATTCAATGCATTTAGCTGTTTATGATAAAAAATTCCATCTTTTAAAGAATTTTCTTGGTGTAAATCCTATGCATCAAGATTCTATGGAAAAATGGCAAAATGTTGTGCAAGAAGAATTTGAAAAACACGTAAATATCAAACTCAGTTCAATCAGTGAAGCCATTGGTTCATATACTCTCTTGAGGGCTGAACCAAGTCAAGGCATTTTATTCCCTCTAGCTTTAGAAATTGACCATAATTATAATGGTTTATTGCTTTTACAGCTCACACACGAGCCTTCAATTTCAAAAGATTTTGCCGATGCCCTACACCTACTTCGTGCACAACTTTCTATAGCTCTTGACTCAAAGCACTTCAAAGATGAGGCTTTTTCAGACTATATTTCGACTCAAGAAGACTATTCACATCTTGCAAATTATATTGAGCCATCATTATTGGAGAAAAAGCATTTTAATAATAAAAATTATGTCTTAGCAACAGAAAAAAGACAATAATAAGGAATCTTATGAAAGAGGAAAAATTTTTATTTGAAACTTCAATACTTTGCGAAGATCTATCAGGAATTTTTGAAGCTTTTATTGAAGCCTTTAAAGAAGGAAAGGTTGATTTAAACAATAATGATAGATGCTTAACACTTATTCCTCCGAAAGGTATTCTTTTAAAAATTGAGGCAGATCAAAAAACTGAAGAAATTTCTGACTCAACAACTATTGAAGACGTAAAGCTCTGCATTTCTCTTTCCTGGAAAAAAGAAAAAAACATACAATAAGATTATAATCTATTGGTTTAATAGCATATATATTTGTATAAGCATAGTGTCAATCACCAAGGCTGGATTGACGGGAGTTTCAAGCTCCATAAGTGAGATTTGCGCTTCTTCTAATATATTCATAATAATTTGCAAATGTTTTACATCAAGCTTTTCCATAAAAAATATTGTCAGGGCGTGCTCATTTTGTTCTTGTTCTTTGGCTTTTTGAGTAGAAAAATGCTCCAAAGCTTTTACAAGATAAAATTCTATGATATTAATAATATACAATGCTTTTTCTTTGTTGAAATCCTTTTTCGAACTATGGTTTACAAACCATAATTGCCCTTTTGATAAAAATGTAAAAACATCATCTGCCATTTTGCTTTCTTCACTGCTGACTTGTGTTTGCGTGACAGTGGGCAAAATCATAATATTTGCGCGTGAAACAAGAGTAGGCAAAATCAATTCACGTATAGCAAGGGTGAAGATAAATGAAGTGGTTGAATTAGGCTCTTCTAAAATTTTCAAAATCGCGTTAGCTGCTTCTTCGATGAAGGCAGAAGCCTCATGAAAAAGCACCATTCTTTGTTTAAATTGAAAGGGTTTCGTTGAAATGAGTGGTTTTAATTCACGCATTTGATCGATTTTTATACTTTCTAAAAGCCCATTAAATAGCTTGAAATCAGGTGCGATTTCGTTTGCAATTTCAATGCAGTTCACACATGACAGGCAAGGCGCAAGCCCCATTTCATCGCCTATATTTGTCGTGACTTGTTTTTGATTTGAGCAATTTATTAAAGCTGCCCAATATTTAGCCACGGCTATCCTTGTTTTTTGATTGCCGCCTTCAAAGAGAAGAACTTGGGGTGGTTTATTCGCAAGCACTTGTAATCTTGAAAGAAATGATTGCAGATATTCACTTTCTAAGGGCGCAAAAACTTCTTCTGCAATGGCCTTTGCTTCTTCAATACTAGGAAGCTGTTCCTCTTCCTTTTCTTTTGTCTTTTTTGCTTTTGAAGGTGTTGCCATAACTCATAAATTGTAAAAGGTTGAAATTATACACTCTCTGAAAGCAAGTTTGCATAAGCAATAAGGCTTCCTTCATCAAAGGGTTTGCCCAAAAGTTGCATACCAAGTGGCAAATTCTTAGAATTGAGCCCCGTAGGAAATGCCATGCCTGGAAGACCAGCTAGATTAAGAGAAAGTGTAAAAATATCCATAAGATACATCTGAATCGGATCATGAATAGCATTGAGATCCCAAGCAGGAATTGGTGAAACTGGGCATAAAAGAGCGTCGCAAGATTGAAGAGCATTGAGATAATCTTGTCTAATCAATCTACGTACTTGTGCTGCTTTTTTATAATAAGCATCATAATAACCAGAAGAAAGCACGAAAGAACCTAATAATATACGTCTTTGTACTTCTTGCCCAAAGCCTTCTGTGCGCGATTTAATATATAAATCATCTAAATTAGTTATAGTATCTGCTCTTTTAGTATAGCGTACGCCATCGTATCTTGCTAAATTTGAGCTTGCTTCTGCCGCCGCTATAATATAATAAGTGGAAACAGAATATTTTGTATGTGGCAAGGATACTTCAACAATTTTTGCCCCTAGCTCTTTAGCTTTTGCAATACATTCCTCAGCATTTGCAAGCACTTCACTATCAAGGCTTTGAGATTGCATAAATTCTTTAGGAATACCAAGTGTCACATTTTTAAGTGATTGACTATTATCCAAATATTCCTGATAAAGAGGAAGAGGATTAGGCGCAGAAGTTGTGTCTAAGCTATCATGTCCTGCTATTACTTGTAAAACATCGGCTATATCAGAAGCATTATTAGCAATCGGGCCAACTTGATCGAGCGAGGAAGCATAGGCAATCACACCATAGCGAGAAACTCTACCATAAGTGGGCTTCAAACCAAAACAACCGCATAAATTCGCAGGTTGGCGCACAGATCCGCCCGTGTCCGTGCCAAGTGATGCAATGCATTGTTCTGCCACTACAGAAGCCGCAGAACCGCCACTAGAACCACCAGGAACTTTTGTAATATCTCTTGGATTTTTTGTGGCAGAATAGGCAGAATTTTCGCAAGTAGATCCCATGGCAAATTCATCGAGATTATTTTTACCAAGAATAATTGCTCCAGCCTCTTCTAACTTATTGATAACTGTAGCAGAATAAGGAGGAGTAAAATTTTCAAGGATTTTTGAAGCGGCTGTTGTCGGCAAAGCTTTTGTGCAAATAACATCTTTAATTGTGAAGGGAATTCCGTACAATGGTTTGCTATTGTCAAAACCATTTTTATCGAGAAACCTTGCCTTTTCTAAGGCACTTTCTTTACTAATGTGCAAGAGTGCGTGAATGGAATTTTCAGTTTTTTCAATAGTTTCAAGATAAGCTGAAATTTTGCTCTCTACAGACAAACCATCTTTATATTGCTTTTTTAATTCTTGTATAGAAATTTTTGACATTTAATACACCTACTTGCCTTCAACAATTTTAGGAACAATAAAATACACATCATCAGTTTGCGGAGCATTTTGCAAGATTTCATCACGAGTACGTTTTTGAAAAACTTCATCTTCTCTAAAAAGAATTGTATGTTCGCAAGGATTATAAAGAGGCTCGACAGCCGAAGTATCAAGAGCGTCTAATTCATTAAAATAATCTATAATTTTAGCACATTGCCCAGCATAGATGCTTAAGTCTTGCTTTTTTGGTGCAATCTTAGCTAGTGCACATAAATATTCCATATCTTTTAAGTCTAATGACATATTTTTTTCCTTTATATTATCATTGAGTTATCAAAAATATTTTATCGTATTGATGAATTTTGGTCTAATAAATATTGTTTGAAAGCTTCTTTATCGAGAAGACTTATACCGTCAGCCGCTGGTTGGAACAAGAAAAGCGAGCGTTTTGCCTTTCCTGTATAATCCCATTTAAATGGCGCTGCTGCCCATGCAAGTGGCTGTAAAAATGAAAGTTTTTGGTTCATATTCGGCGCGTGCATCACTATATCTCTATACTCTAAAGCAGCGGCCATTTGAATAAAGTCATAACCAAGTGCTGACCATGCATTTGCGTTTTTTTGCTTCAGCAAAAGGTTTCTTTGCAATTGCAAAGCTCCATACATACGCGAAGTTTTGTCAAATTCTCCTGGGAATACAAGGAGTTTATAATTATCAACTTTCAAATCTTTTTTATTTTGAAGGCTCTGCTCCCAAAGATTAGTGCCGAAAATAGGAATATCTACCGCGCCTTGATAAAGCATGACAGAGGAAATCATTTCCATATTTGAAAAACCATCTGGTACAAAGATTGCGCCAATAGGAGCAGTAACAAGTGGTAATTTTTTTCTGCCATCAGCCGTTTCACGCTCAACTGAAGAAAGTAAATCGCCAGCAATTTCTGTCCAAGCAGATTGATCTTCAAGTGGGTAGCTTACTTGTGAGAGTCTGAAATTTCTTCTTCTCATATCTTCAGCAAAAAGCTCGCTCATCTTAATACCATAGGCATCATCAGGGTAAAAAGAAGCATAGTCATGAATAGCTAAGTCATTGACACTATAGTCTAAAACTGCGTCTAATTGATCCTCAGGAGAAGTAAAGAAACGCCAAGCATTCACGCCTTCAACCATAGAAGATGGAAGTTGTGAACTAAATGCAAAAAATGCTTTTGAATTAGTTATGCCGCTGGTGTGGGCTTGCTCTAAAACTTGTGAGCGAAGAGGACCACCCACCATCACGCAAGTTTGCGGAAGTGAGCTCAATGTTTGCATCCAAGATGGATTTTCTGAATCAACAAAATGCACAGTGACATTCACTCCAGAAAGAGCCATAACTTCTTTTGCCGCTACAGCACCATCTTTTACTTGATTGCCTATAGATTGAAAACTGCCAGATAAAGGCAAAAGCATGGATACGCAAACAGATGAAAATCTTGGATTTGGATTAATCACAAGTCCTTCAATAGCTGTATTATTTTGCATATTTACCAAAGCAGCTGGATCTATTTGTTCTTGATTTGGGTCTTGAAAACCAAAAATTGAAGGATTTGCAAATAAAGCTGGATCATTCAAGCGGGCTAAAGCATTCACATTATCTTGCAATAGGTTCGCTCTTGCAGCTTCATAAACAAATAAAATCCATGGAAAAGTTGTTTCTTGAACGCGAGGTGTGATTTCGCCAAGTTCTTGCAGATAATCAGGATTGAGCGAACGCAATTCTTCGGCTAACACTCTTTCCATATTAGCCCTTTTGCTCAAGTCGGCATTAGCATAATCGCGTGCAAGATTTTGTTGTGCAAACAAAGTCATAGAACCTGGGCGAGTTGCGACAACATACATTGCTCTTTCTTTGATAATTGGAGGAGTATTAGCATTTGTGTATACTCTTTCAGCTTCACGAGATTGATTTTCTGGTGAAAGAGAATTTATTGAATTTCTCCATTCATTCGCTGAAAAAAGTGAATTATCTTCTTCAGTTGATAAAATTTGAGGTTCAGGCGCACTTTCACTACCGCCCAAATTTATAGGCGTGTACTTTTCAATGCTTGAACAACCAGCCAAGACAAAAAGTGTGACAAGGCTTAAAATAATTTTCTGCATAACAACTCCAAGTAGCTAAGACATTATTAGCTATATAGACAAATAATAGTGATATCTCAAGTTATTGTATAATTTTTTCAGAATAGACTCATGCTTGATTTATCGGTAAAAAAGTATATACTAGTTGTTATGGAAGTTCAAGCTTTTAAATCTTAGATTAAAACTTTATATAATAGGACGTTAGACATGGCAATACATAGATTTCCCATTGGCCCAATAGGCAGTAATACATATCTTATAGAAAATGGTAGCGATGCAATTATTATTGATGCTGCCTTGGCTTATCAAAAAATTGATAAAATCATTCAAGAAAAAAATTTAAAAGTGCAAGCTATTTTGTGTACTCATCTGCATTTTGATCATGTAAGCGGTGTGGCAAAAGCCATAGAACTCTACCATGCGCCAGCCTATGCAGGAGAAGACGATTTAAAACATAAAAAAGAATTTTTTGGCGCATTCCCACCATTTTCGCCTGACGGCACAGAAGATTTTAATGCCCTTCCACTTCAAGAAGGCGAAGTAAAATACGGCTCTATAAGATGCAAAAACATACACACACCAGGCCACTCTATGGGCGGATTTTGCTTCTATTTCCCTGAAGAAAAAAGCCTTGTCAGCGGTGATACTTTGTTTAGACAAGCCATTGGACGCTCAGACTTTTTTGGGGGCGATTACAAAACTTTAATCTCGTCAATAAAGGAAAAACTCTTTACTTTACCTGACGAAACCAAGGTCTACCCTGGGCATGATTTATCAAGCACCATTGGGGAAGAAAAAGAACTAAACCCATATATGAACTAAACTTCAACCTTTCTCATAACTATGGATGCTCACTTATTACACACTGCAACAAAAGCTTTTGAAAGCATTGTTGGCGCGCGCATATCAAAAATCTATCAATACGATGATGATATCTTTATTTTTTCGCTTTTTGGTAAATCGAAGAAAAATTTTCTTATAGCACGCACAGGCAAGAATATGCCCTTTATTTTCTTGTCTGATCATCACAGCGCAAGAGGCGAAAATCCGCCTGCTACAGTTATGCGATTAAGAAAACATTTACAAGGAAAGCGCATTATCAATATGTTTTCAGCTTGGTGGGAGCGGAAGATTTATTTTCAAGTAAAGCAAGACGATGAAACAAAGGCGCAATGCTTTGTGATTGATTTGAAAAAATCAGTCTATCTTTGCGATTCACCCTATACTGAAATTGAAGAACAAGAAAATCTAAGCAATTCAAATAATAGTATTAATCATACATCTTTGCAAGCGCCACCATGGCCACAGCTTGAAAGCATTGATGAGCTTTACAATCTTCTACAGCCCAAGGACAAAATATTTTCCCCTTATTTTACTCCTCCACTACGAAAAACTATTAGTGAAATCCTAAAAATTTCTATCAAGGCTGACAAAGAAAAAGATGAAGCGCTATTTCTAGAAGAAGAGCAAGATGCATTTTTAGAAATAAAATCACTCCTTATCGATTTAGAATCTGGTGAAGGCGATCTTTTTATGTATAAAGATGCAGAGGAGAAAAGCGAATTATACGCTTGGCAATTGCCTCCCTCTTTGCAAGAATATAAAGAAGAAGAAATTTTTGATAATGCAATCTTTGCTTTAAATGAATACGGCAAAAACAATCTACTTTCTACTCTTTCAAATAATGTTAAAAAAGTTGCTGCTAAGCCATTTTTAGCGCAAATTAAGAAATTGAAAAACCTTCAAGCAAAACTTATTGGCGAAGAAGACAGACTTCTTGCTATGTATAATAAAAAAGAATTGGCGTTAAAAATCCAATCCCAACTCTATCTTTTCAACAAAGAAGACAAAAAAAATCAAATAATTATAGATGATGTGTCGTATACTCTTGATGCTCGCCTCAGCATTTTAGATAATATGGAAAATCTTTTTCACCAGTCAAATCGTGGGAAGCGCGGACTTGTGCATTTAGAAATACGCAAGCAAGAAGTTGAAAAAGAGTTAGAACTAGCAAAAGAGAATCTGCAAAAAGCTCTTGTTTTATCGCAAGCGCCAAAATCTTTTTCTCTCACAACTAATGCTAAAGAGAAAAAAGAAAGTAAAATAAAGCAAAAAGAGAATAAAAAGCCACAGAAACCATCGAAAGAATTACCAAAGCAAGTGCTTTACAGAGAGTCAACAGACGGTTTTACAATACTTTTAGGAAAAGATGTGAAAGGCAATGGTTTAGCTTTAAAACTGGCTTCACCAAACGATTATTGGCTGCATACTGCCGATGGTGCCTCTGCCCATGCAATCATCAAGCGTGACCATCAAGGGCAATTAGTGCCGCAAGAAACTTTTGACGAAGCTGGCCGCCTTGTTGCCGAAAAAAGCCCATTTAAAAATGATGAAAAAGCCTTAATCCAGTACGCCTTAGCAAAAAATATTCAGCCAATGAAAGGGGCAGGCGCTGGTATGGT
>CAYJFE010000049.1:0-4877 GCA_964369165.1 uncultured Desulfovibrionaceae bacterium
CCTGCTACAGGTAAATACACATTTACATTAAATGAAAATGCGCAAAGCCTCGAACATGGCGAAGTGGTGAACCAAGAGTTCACAATTACTGTGGACGACGGTTTAGGCGGAGTGACTAGTGAAACTGTAACTGTGACTATCAATGGATTAAGCGATACTGTTGAAACATTGATTGTTGACAATGTCACAGATGATAATATCCTTAATGTTTTTGAAGCAAGTAAAGATGTTGAGATTACAGGTAAAGTAGAAGGCGACTATGCTGAGGGCGATAAAGTTATAGTTGAAGTAAATGGTAAAACTTATGAAGGCTCACTTAAAGCTGACGGCTCTTATTCCGTAGAAGTTTCTGGCAACGAACTATCAGTTGACCATGAAGTCACTATCACAGTTGAAGCAACTGATGCTGATGGCACAATACAAACTCTTACACAAACAAAAGAATTTACTTTCAAAGGCGACCCACTTACTGACGACGCAGTTTCAATCAACGAAGGCGCTACTATTAAAGGTGACTTGTTTAGTGAAAGTGAAAGCGGATATACCATTGATAGCATTAATGCTCCTGAAGGATGGCTTGTGCAAGAAAATGGCGATGGTTCTTTCACATTAACTTATGAAGTAGACGTTACTAAAAAACCTTATGGGGAAAAAACAGAAAGTGGCACCTATACAGTAGAAATTGCTGCTGACGGTTCTTTCGTATACACAGGCCCAACAGTTATTGAGGACGTTGAATATGCAGATATCAATAGCAAGCTCGAAATTACAGTTGTTGATTCAAACGGCATTCTACACGATTCAACAGTAACCTTTGCAAACAATGCTGCTACACAAGACAATATACTTATTGATGGCGATTTCACAAAAAACACTGTGGTAATAACCAACCTTGACAGTAATGATAACACTACTTACGACTATACAACTGCTGATTATTCTGGTGCTGCTGGTGACGCAGCTGCTAAATTGCTTTCAGGTTTCTTCTTAGGTGAGAATAATGATAGCATCGAAGTTACAGGCAAAATGGGTTATGGCGAAGGTAAAGCGCACCATATTTATGGTGATGAACTTGACCTTACCAAAGACGGTGGCCATGATGAAATTACTGTTGGCGAATTAGCCGCAGGTGGCCATATTCGTGGTGATGGTAACGTTAATACAGGTCTTGAAGGCGGTGATGATGTTATCACTATTGGCACAATGAACGCAACAACACTTGACGACAGCAATAATACTTCAAGTAAAATTATTGGTGATGGCTGGAATGTGTACAATGGTGGTGAAGGTGGTGCTGATACAATCACTGTAGACACTATGCTAAACGGCGAAATTATGGGTGATGCTGAAAACCTTCACGGTAAAGGTGGCGATGATTTAGTTGATATTGAAACTTTTGCAGGCGGTAATATTTTTGGTGACGCAAGCAATATTTACAGCACAGGCGTTGGCGGTGATGACACTATAGATGTTGGCTCGATGACAAATGGTGTAATTTCAGGTGACGGACACACAATTCAAACTGGTGGCCAAGGTGGCGATGATACTATCAATGTTGATTCATACACAGGTAAAGGCTTTGGTAAAACATATATCACTGGTGATGGACACACAATCCAAGCTGGCGGCCAAGGTGGCGATGATACTATTAATATAGGAGTTATGGACGGGCAAACTGTGTACGGCGATGCTCTCACCTCTTATGGTAAAGGTGGCGATGATACTATCAATATCGATACAATGAAATCAGGTAGCATTGTTGGCGATGGCTCAACCTCTTATTCAACCGCTAGTGGTGGCGATGATACTATCACAATTAAAGATTTTGATGGTGGTAGCATCTACGGCGATGGTGCTAATGAATCTGCTGGCTCAACAGCTGGCAATGACTATATTGAAGTTGGCACTATGAGCGCTGGTAATATCTATGCAGATAATCTCTACGGCACACTTGATGATGGCGGTAATGATACTGTTTCAGTTGAAAAATTTGATGGCAAAGGCACAATCAAAATTGACGGTGGCCTTGGCAATGATACTTTTGTTTATAATAACGAAGATGGCGCAACTATTGATTTTTCAACAGCAGGCAAAGTTGTTGTAAAAGGTTCTGAAAATGCGAATATCACTAACTTTGAAAATCTATCAACTGGCAGCGGTGATGATTTAGTAAAAGTTTCAAGCAATACTTTACAAGGCAATATCGACACAGGTGCAGGCTTCAATATTGTATACTCAACAGATGCGAGCATGGAAGATATGCTTGCAAATGAAGGTCTTACAAATGCTGATATGCTTATAACTGGCTCAAATCTTAATGGCACAAGCCAAGAAGCTATGCTTGAAAGTTTAGGCATTACAAAAGATGGCGCAAATTATGATTTTGACGATAGCTGGACAATAACAAGCTCAGAAAATGGTGGTTCAATTTATTCAAATGGCGACACAGAAGTTTGGGTGAAAGATATAGAAGCACAAAACATTTCAGGCGATGAAGGCAATAACACCCTTATCGGTGGCGAATTGAATGATGTCATTGTTGGCGATGGTAATCTTAATGAAGAAGAACTCTTAGAATTGTCAGATGATGTGGCTGAAGGAATTGAAAATGACTTTAGCGGACTTATCGATGCTATCAACAGCCTTGAAAGCCAAAGCACAGTTGAAGATGGCAATGACATTATCTTTGGCGATGAAGGCGATGATATAATCCTTGGCCTTGGTGGCGACGATGAACTCCACGGCGGCGAAGGCGATGATATTATCTTCGGAGGCTCTGGCGACGACATCATCTTTGCTGGCGAAGGCGACGATATTATCTTTGCAGGTTCAGGAAATAATGAAATCTATCTTGGCGGTGGCAGCGATGCTGTTATTTATGATGCCTCTGACATTTTAGAAAGCCATGAAGATAGTGAAATCAGCAATGATATCATACACGACTTTGATGCAAGCAATGATTTCTTGGATCTCACTTCACTTGCTGAAGCTGGTTATACAATCTCAACCGCAAACGAAGGCGATGATGCTGTTATCACTGTATTAGACAGCGAAGGCGCAGCTCAAAAAACTATCACACTTACAGGCACAGAGTTTAGCGATAGCGAACTTGGTGATAACCCTGACTTTGGCGACAATTCATTTATCAAATTATAACAATACCATCGAATTAGATTATTCCTAATTCTTGACTTTAGAGGGTAAAAATGCTAGCTATAACTTGTATTTTTACCCTCTTATTCTAGTGAGTGTAGGACAATCTATCTGTATTAACTCATAAAATAATTCTAATAAGCGTTTATTTCTATTCATTGTTTACCTCATCAAATTTTGTTTATTCCTCACTTATAAATAATTCCTATAAAAATAGACTGCAAGAGCTGTATTTTCAAGATAATCTAAGTTTAAAGAATTTTTTTTAAGGCTATTTCCTTGACTTAGTTAAGAAAAAAATATAATATGAATAAATAAGTTTATGGGTAAAACTTACCCAAGTTATTTTGGATGATTTATGATTGATTTTTTCACAACTATGCGTGAATATTTAGCATTTGAAGAAAAAACTCTACGAAAATGTAAGAGTGAAATTGCTGCAAAAAATATTGTAATTATGCGCACCCTCACATTTGCTGCAAGTATTGTTATGGCAATAGGTTGTGCGGTTTCATTTTCTACTGATATTTATACAAATGCTGGCTTTGAGGCTTTACGCTATATATATTTAGTTATTGTTATCTTTTCTGCCTCTGTCTTTCTCCTTCTTAGCTATAAAAAAAATCTTAATGTCACTGCAATGATTTATGTGGTGAATGCCATTTGCTTTACCTATGCCTTTTTTGTCAGTAGTTCGCTTCCAACAACTCCTTCTGTTACCTTTATTACTGTTCTTTTTATGGCAGCAACACTCTATATTGATTCTACTGTGCGTATTGGCATTTTTTCTATTCTTGGCACAGCAATCTATCTATTTGCAATTTCTTTTTACAAAGAGCCAACCACATATACTGTTGAACTTATAAATACTATCACGGTAGCAATTCTAGCCTTGGTTATTGGTGTAATTTCACGCACAGGCAGAATTCAAGCTTTTGCCGCTCAAAAAACATTGCATAATATGGCATTTACAGATCAACTCACAAATATCTCAAATAGACGCATGCTTTTTGACTGCTTAAAAAATGCCGCAGACCCTCAAGAAAATCCGCTTATTTTACCAAAAAAGATTTCTAAAAGCATCAAGAAAAATGATGTGCTTACAGCTTTCTCTCTCATTGATTTAGACTATTTTAAATTATACAACGACACCTATGGACATCAAATGGGTGATGAATGCCTAAGAAAAGTGGCGGCTGTTTTCCTTTCTATGCAAAAGAAGTACAACATTCATTTTTTCCGCTATGGTGGCGAAGAATTTGTGCTCGCATTTTATGATTATTCCTTATTTGAAATAGAAAATATTCTTTCAATTCTTTATAAAGAAGTTGAATTATTGCAAATTCCACATGAAAAATCTGAGTTTGATTTTGTCACCATAAGTGCTGGAACTACGCTTATCACAGAGCACGGTTTGCCTCACTATGAAGCAGCCCTTACAAAAGCTGATATAGCCCTCTATGAAGCTAAAAACTCAGGTAGAAATAAAGTTCTTTTCTATAATGAAAATATGCAAACAGAAGAGCAAATCAAGCTCAACACAAGACAAAGAAAAGAAAAAATCCAAAAGTTTTCTTCTCCTGCTTCCTAGTCTAAGCATTTACTTACAAAGCTCAAGCCTTCTTTCATATAGAATGGATTGAAATCAATAGCATTTACTTTCAAGAATAAGATATAAATTATGCCCGCTCATATATAAAGAGTGGGCTTTTTTTGTGCAATAC
>CAYJFE010000049.1:4977-21324 GCA_964369165.1 uncultured Desulfovibrionaceae bacterium
AAGATATAAATTATGCCCGCTCATATATAAAGAGTGGGCTTTTTTTGTGCAATACGATGACTGACGATTATATTTATTTGTGCAGATGAAAAAGTGCTTATTTGTATCGAGCCTTTACTCTCGCATAATAAGTTCTCGTATAAATGCGCGAGCTTGCTTTTGACATTATCTATATAGATTTCTATGCTAACGCATACGAAATCATCCCCTCGCAAGAAGCGTCGTTCTTGCGTGCTCGCTAAAGATTTTATTCGCTAAGCTCATATGAGCTTACTTATATAAAAAAAAAGCCACTCCTGAATTTCAAGAGTGGCCTAATTTCAACTATACTTTAGTCTAGCTGTTTTACATTAGAGGGAATTAGTCCCAGATAACGTAAAGGTCAACACGACGATCAAGTTCGTATGAAGGATAGTAGTCTGTAGGACCGAAAGCTTTAGTTACGATTTGGTCTGCTTCGATACCGTAGTTAAGCATATAGTTTGTAACTTCTTTAGCACGGTTTTCTGACAACATATTGTTGCGTGCAAGTGAGCCTTCTGGTGAAGCATAACCTTGAACTAATACTTTCAAGTCTTTGCGTGTTTTAAGAACGTCTAAGAAAGCATTCAAGCTAGCTTTTTCTCTTTCGAGGATATCCCATTTGTTTACTTGGAAGAGAACTTCTTCAGTTACTTCAACAATTTGTCCTGGGATAGCTGTTTGGTAGATTGTACCTTCAACGAAATCTTTAGCGATTTTTTCAGAGTCTAAAAGAAGACGACCGTCGATGAAAGCAGAATTTGATTTCAAGTTAGCAACAGCCATAAGTCTTTCTTCGCCTTCTTTTGTGTCAGCTAAAGAAATAACGTGGATCAATGCATTTGGGTTAGCCATGTACAAAGCTTCAGCAGCTTGAACTGGTGTTTGACCCAAAGTTTCTGTACCATCAGAAATCATGAATACAGCAGCTTTAGAACCTACGCTTGAAATTGTTGAAGCAAGAGCTGGGAAAGCTTCGCCCATTTTTGTGTGACGGCCGAAGATAGGAGCTTTGTTGCTGATGCCTAATACAGCATAATCAACATCCATGTAAGTCCATTCTTGAGCTGGAAGAGTGTTTACATTTGGTGAAAAAAGAGCAACAGCTGATTTGAAGCCTAATTCAGGAACGAATTGTTCCATTTCAAGAATAACTTCTTTAGCCATTTCAATTTTTTGTTCGCCAACAAAGCCGTGCTTCATCATCATTGAACCTGAGTTGTCTACTAAGTAAACAAAACCGTCAACTAATTTTTCGTGAGCACTTACTGCTTGACGAGCTTCTGCGGCTGGGCTAGCCACTAACATCATACCAAATACGAAAAGTAAACCCTTAATAAATCTCATAAAAACCTCCAAAAATTTAGGAACACATTTTATTTATCCATGCTCGTATAAGCTAATTGTAGCCTCATGGACATTTACATAATCAAAAAACTAATCATTTAAATTGATTATTTTTTATCATTGCATAGATGTAACAGTATATCGCTCATGCCATATTGTCAAGTATTTTTTACACAAATAAAAAATTTTTTATATGCCTCATAAAAGGCTAAGTGAAGCATATTTCAGTATATTTAGCTTAACAAAATCCCTGCAATGCGCTATTTAAGTATAAATTTTTACACAAAGCGACAACTAAATAAGATTTTACAAAAACACAAAGGAAAAGTCAACAGCTTTTCAAATTTTATAAATAATTTTCAGAAAACTAAGTAAAGAAATACTTATTGTATTAAATGTTAAATAAGTCGAAAATTTAAGCTTGACGTTAAAGCAAAGTCGGTATATAAAACTAAGTCCATTATTCATAGATGAAAAATGGTTTTGAAGAGCAATTCAATACTTGGCAAAAGTCAAGCATACAAGGAGTTATACATGAAACGCACCTATCAACCTAGCAAAATCAGAAGAAAAAGAACTCACGGTTTTCGTGAACGTATGAGCACACCTAACGGCCGCGCAATCATTGCTCGTCGCCGTGCTAAAGGCCGCAAACGCTTATCCGCTTAATACAAAAGCATACCGATAAATAGGGCAGCACAAGATTTTCTTTTTTAATCTCAAATTATAAAAAAATCTTTTGCTGCTATATGTATCAATCTTGTAATGTATACAATGGATCACACTTTTGGAAAGGAAAAAAGACTTCTCAAAAGGGCTGAATTTTCAAACTGCTATAATAACGGAAATAAATTTCATTCCCGTTATTTTCTTGCATTCATAGTACGACATGATTTTTCTGAAAATGCTCTCCAAACTAAGGTGGGCTTTGCAGTAACTAAGAAAATCGGAAATGCCGTTATAAGAAACAGAATGAAGCGGCTTTTACGCGAATTTTGTCGATTGAATCAGCACCTTCTTCCCCAAAATGCCTCTATTGTCATCACACCAAAGAAACATATACGAGTAGACACACTCACCTATATTGAAGTAGAAGAAGAACTGCAAAAACTTTTTAAAAAATCACATGAAGAATCTTAAGTTTATAGCTAAGCAGTGTTTTGTATTACCAATAAAATTCTATAAGAAATGTATTTCGCCTATGCTACCAAACGCCTGTCGCTACTATCCCTCTTGTTCAACTTATGCGATTGAAGCCTTTGAAGTGCATGGAGTTATGCGCGGATTATACCTTACTGTACGTCGTCTTTTGCGTTGCAATCCTTGGTTTGAAGGCGGTTTTGACCCCGTTCCACCTAAAAAATAACGCAGAATTTTCATTATATACAGTTATTTATATTGCTAAGAAACATATGCCTACATAAGCTTAATTCGTAAGGAATTATGTATGGATACCAAACGCGTTGTACTTGCTACGGTACTTTGTTTCGCTATTTTATTCGGATGGACAGAACTGTCCCTCTATATGGGCTGGACTCCAGAACCAGTTCCAGTTACTGAACAAGAAACTTCAGTAGGAGCAGTCGATACTCCACAAGAAGCAATCGAAGCTCCCGCACCAGTGGCTCAATTTGTTCCACAAGAAGGTAGAGAGATTGTCATCGATACTCCTCTTTATTCAGCCACATTGCACACAAGTGGTGCCATACTAAAATCATTCAAATTAAAAAAATACTCTGCCGAACTTGGTGAAGATGTTCCTGTTGAAATAATTACAGAAGTCGCTAGTCAAGTTTCACCAATGGGTATACTCTATTCTGGCCAACCAACTTGGCATATGGGCTCATGGGCAAGTGATGCACAAAGCACAACTTTAGCTGAAGGGCAAGAAAGCCAATTAGTATTTCTTGGCGAAGTAAATGGCGTGCAAATGAAGCGTACATTAACTTTTAATGCAGATACTTACCTTATAGAAGAAGATCTAGAGCTTATTGCACAAAATGCACAAACAGCAAGAATTTCTTTTACTTTAGCAACAACAACTCTTGCTGGCGGCAATAACACTTACGACACCATGAAAGTCGTTTATGATCTTGACGATAGTCTTGAAGAAGAAAATGACGTAGACGAACTTACAGAAGAAGGCTTCTTGCAAAATGGTGTATTTGCATGGGCTGGACTAGCAAGCAATTATTTTCTTGCTTCAGTTGCTCCACAAAGCGATTCAATGGCAACTCTTAAAGCCCGCATTCAACAAGGTGTTTGGCGTGTTGCTTTAGAAGAAGGCGATGTTTCACTTTCACCAAATCAAGTTTTTACCATGCAAAACAATTGGTGGTTTGGCCCAAAAGAGCGTAGTCTTTTAGAAAATGCACCACAAAATATGGTGTCAGCTACAAATCTTGGCTTCTTTGATAGCATTGCTCGTCCGATGGTATGGTTTATGGAACAAATCTATAAATTTGTACCAAACTGGGGTCTTGTTATTATTATCTTTACTATACTTATCAAACTTGCCTTCTGGCCACTCACACGTTCAAGCTTTACTTCAATGGAAAAAATGAAACGTATCCAGCCAATGGTGAAAGAAATTCAAGATAAATATAAAGACGATAGAGAAGCACTTAGCCGTGAAACAATGCAATTGTATAGAACCTATGGCGTAAACCCTCTTGGTGGTTGCCTTCCAATTCTTATACAAATCCCTGTATTTTTTGCACTTTACCAAGCTTTACTCCAATCTTTAGCCCTTCGTCATTCAAGCTTTATCTCCTACCTTCCTTTCACAGATATACTTTGGCTTGCTGACCTTTCTGCAAAAGATCCTCTCTACATCACTCCAATCATTATGGGTGGCACAATGTTCTTGCAACAATATATGTCACCAGCAATGGGCGATCCTACACAAAGAAAAATGATGCTCTTTATGCCTATCATTTTCACATTTATGTTCCTAAACTTCCCTTCTGGCCTTGTTCTATACTGGCTTATGAGTAACGTATTCTCTATAGTTCAGCAATGGTTTACTCTACGTAAAATCAAATAGTTTAGTAATACATTCTAGAAAAAAGGAAATATTATGTCTGACTTTAAAGAATTTGAAGCAAAAACACTCGATGCCGCTATTCAAAATGCTTGCGATTATTTTAATACTGATCGCGGCAAACTTGAAATCAATATACTAGAAGATGCTAAAACTGGTATCTTTGGTATTATAGGCTCTCGAAATGCAAAAATCGAAGCAAAGAAAACTTCTTTCACAGAAATGACTAAAGTTTTTACTAAAAAAGAAGAAAAAACTAAAGAAACAAAAGTAAAAGAAGAAGTAAAAAGCGAAAATAAAACTGTAGCTAAAGTTGATAAAAAAGAAGTAGCTAAAGTTGAAAAGAAAGAAATCGCTAAAGTTGAAGAAGCAAAACCACCTAAGTTAGTGGAAAAAAATGAAGTAGCAAAGATCGAAAAAGCAAAAGTTCCAGCAGTTAAAGAAGAAAAAATTCAAGCACTTGCACCTAAAGAAGAAGTAGTAGCTAAAAAATACGATGAAGAGTCCGCTTTAAAACGCACTCCTCTTGCTGACCTTGATCAAGAATTGCTTATAAATACTGGCAACGAAGTTATTCACGCTCTTTTGAATCTCATCATTGAAGGTGATGAAATAAACATTGAAGTACAGAATGACAGACTTTGCATGGCTATTGAGACAGAAAATTCAGGGCTTCTTATTGGAAAAGAAGGGCAAACACTTGCCGCAATTGAATATTTGACAACACGCATTATCTCTAAAAAATTAGGCACTAGCGTGCGTGTCCAAATTGAAGTAGGCGATTATCGCTCACGTCAAGATCAGAGATTACACGAATTTGCACTCACTTTGGCAGAAAGAGTCATAGAGTCAGGAAAATCAGCCTCTACTCGCCCTCTTTCCGCTTATCAGCGCCGCATTGTGCACCTCGCTTTACAAGAAATGCCAGATGTTCAGACAAGATCAATTGGCGATGGTTCAATGAAAAGAGTTGTTCTCTCGCGTGTTAAAAATACAAAACGTGCATAAACAGTAAATAAATCTATGAGCTTGTTTTACGAAATACTGTAAACCAATCTCTAACATTAGTTTATCAACCTAAAGGAGCAAAATATGCAAGATAAAGACTTCACACATATTACTCAAGGTAAATTTGGCATTGCAAACGAGGGTTACCCACTCTTGACTTTTCTTTTCTTGGCCACACTCTCTTTTGCTCTTTTAGAATGCGCTTTTATCACAATTATATTATTAGCAGCTTTCTTCTTCACACTACATTTTTTCAGAGATCCTGAACGTGTCACTCCGCAAGAAAAAGGCCTTGGTATTTCTCCAGCTGATGGTGAAATTATCCGCATACAAGAAAGAGAAGACCCTATTGACGGCGAAACAAAGACCTGTATTTCGATCTTTATGAATGTCTTTTCTGTACACGTGAACCGTGCACCTATCGAAGGTAAAGTCACAAAAATCATTTACATTCCTGGCAAATTCTTCAATGCTGCACTTGATAAAGCAAGCACTGACAATGAGCGTTGCGCCTATCAGATGCAAGACAATGAAGAAAATGCTTGGACTTTTGTGCAAATTTCTGGCTTGATTGCAAGAAGAATTGTGTGTAAGGTTGAAGAAGGCACAATGCTTCGCCGTGCAGCACGTTTTGGCATGATACGCTTTGGCTCAAGAGTTGATGTCTATATTCCAAAAACTTATGCGCCAAGTGTTTCTATCGGGCAAAAAGTATTTGCTGGCGAAAGCGTCATTTCAAAGAAAATGGAAGGCTAATAGATTTATATAAATGTCATTAATGTGAGGAATTTATGGAAGAAAACACAGTCAAACAAGCGAAAAGAACTTCTATTCGCAGAAAAGCAGTCTATATTCTACCGAATCTCTTCACATCTGCGGCAATTTTTCTTGGCTTCTACAGTATAATATTAGGCATAGGCGGCCACTATCGTCAAGCAGCTTTCTGTATATTTTTTGCAGCACTCATGGACGGGCTTGACGGAAAAGTTGCCAGACTCACAAACACGCAAAGTGAATTTGGCATTCAATATGATTCGCTCTCAGACCTCACTTCTTTTGGTATGGCTCCAGCTGTAATGATGTGGACATGGCAATTGCATAATTTTGGCAGACTTGGCATAAGCGTTGCCTTCCTCATACTTGCTTGCGCCGCACTTCGTCTTGCAAGGTTCAATGTTTCCACTTCAATAACACCATCAAGCGCAGCAAACAAAAAGTTTTTCACCGGCCTTCCTAGCCCTGCCGCTGGTTGTGCACTTGCTTCATTTGTATTATTTTCTAACTATTTACCGCGTTTTCTTACAGCTTATCTTGAAAATATTACGCTTGTTTTGTCAGCCTTCACAGCTATTCTGATGGTCACAAGAATACGTTATTTTGCCTTTAAAGATCTAGATTTTGTCAAAAAACACCCTCTAGGTACTCTTGTGAGTATTATTGTTGTGTTTGGAATTGTCTTTTCTCGCCCCTCCCTATTTATATTTATTTTCTTCTTTATCTATATGATAGCTGGCATTTTATATACTTATTTCTATATTCCTTACAGAAATAAATATCCAAAATCACTTACAAATATATAGTACAAACTCAATTAAAGCATATTGATTGGATCTATATCCAAAGAAATACGAACCTCTTTTAAAAGTGGATTTTCTTGTTTCATTTTGAGTAAAGCAATGTAAGACATGCGTATACTTTTCCAATCTTGCGATTTGACAAGGCATTGATAACGGCGAATATTTTGTATAATACCAATAGGCGAAGCCGCAGGGCCAAGAATACGCACATTATCTTCTTTAGCAGTCTTCAAAGTTTTTGAAATAAGATTGATTATTTCAGTATAATTTTTCACTGTAAAAGGTATTGAAATTCTTATTAATGCCAATTTTACAAAGGGTGGATACAATCTTTTTTGCCTCAAAGCTATTTCGTAGGCATAAAAATTTTCATAGTCATGATTTATCACATATTGCCAACAATAATGTTTTGTATCGCGTGTTTGTATAAGCACTTTACCATCAGTAAGTTCGCGCCCTGCTCTTCCTGCTGATTGTACAAGAAGCTGAAAAGTTCGCTCTGCAGCACGATAATCAGGAAAATTAAGGCTCATATCACCATCAGCTATAATTGCAAGAGAAACAAAGGGAAAATGATGCCCCTTAGAAAGCATCTGCGTGCCTACAAGTATTGAAGCTTCTTTACGAGAAAACTTCGCCAAAATCTCTTCCATACTCCCTTGCCTGCGAGTCGAATCTCGATCAAGCCGTAGTATTGCTTTTTCTTTATTATAATCACTTCCAAGAGTCTGTAAAAATTCAGCTAATTGTTCTTCAAGCTTTTCAGTGCCATCACCTAAAGGTTGAAAAGCCATAGACTTGCAATTTGAACAACAAGAAGGAAATGGGCGAGAATAATTGCAATAATGGCAGGACAAAACTTCTCTTTTCTTGTGATATGTCAAGGCTATAGAACAATGAGGGCATTTTTGTACTTCTTTACACTCTAGGCAGTACATCACAGGAGAGTAACCACGTCTATTAAGAAGAATAACCGCTTGCTCGTCCTTTTCCAAGCATTCTTTCAATGCTTCAAGTGCCTGAGCACTTAATAGACCTGCTTTTGACTGCGATGAAATATCCACAAGCTCTATATTTGGCAAAGCACCACCGCCTACTCGAGATTTCAAGACATCACAAGCAAGTTGTCCTTCTTTGATCGCATAGTAAGTTTTTATATCAGGCGTTGCTGAGCCAATTATCATCAAGGCATTATGCCATTTAGCCCTGTGCCATGCAATTTCTTTAGCATGATAGAAAAATTTCTCGTCTTGCTTATAGGAAGCGTCGTGCTCTTCATCCAAGACAATCAATCCTAGACTTAAATTTACTGAATGAAAGAGAGCTGAGCGAGTGCCTATAATTATCACAGGATTTTCTTCTGAAGCTATCTCTTTGTAATTCCTTGCTCTTCTTTGTGCACTTTGATAGCCGTGAGAAAAATAAATCTTTGCTTTAGGTAAATATTTTTCAACATCTTTTTTTAGTTTAATAGCTAAAGCAACTTCGGGTGCAAGGAGAAAAACAGAACGCCCTTGGAGCAAAGTTTGCCTTGCTAATTCAAGATAAGTAGCTGTTTTTCCAGAACCTGTTACTCCATACAAAAAGCGTAATTCAGCCCTTTTTTCTTTTATAGCCAAAATTCCATGGTTGATAGCTTCTTCTTGATCTTCAGAAAATTCAAAATTAAATTCTGATTCCTGCACAGTGGACTCTAAAAGTGAGAGGAGTTCTTCCTCAGCTTGCATTTCAGGATCTAATTCATTTGAATCATTATTTTTTTTATTATCATACTCCTCATCTATTGGAAGAAGAGAGAGAATACCGAGTTTCAATAAAGCTGTAATAGTTGCATTTGCGCTTGCACCAAAAAGATTATTCAAATGCCTACGAGTGCATTGTGAATTCTCGTAAAGATAATCCAAAATTTCTCTTTGTTTTTGGGCATTTGGACGAATATTCCAAGGCGGATCTTTAGCTAATATACACAATTCATGTGCCGCACTATCCTCAGCCAATTCAATAAGACGCACTTCATCGCCTAAAAAATATCTTTCAAAAAGACTGGTCGCCACTGCAAGATCATATTCCTTAAGAGCCTTGAATGAATGAATAATTGGCTTCGAATTTGTTATAAATTCTTTCAAGCGTAATTTCTGCGTTGTTCTCAAAGCTTGAGGGAGAATATTTGCTAATATCTGCCCTTTTGCTTGCACTTGCCTTACACTCAAACTCTCGACAAGTTCAACAATCTCTTGATTTAAAAGACTTTCTTTTTCTAAAACCCAAGTAAGATTTTTGATCTGCACACCTTTATTTAGCCCATGCTCTTTAAGCAATTCAACAACTATGCCCACGCGCAAAGCACCATTACCCAATGGAATGGCTACGCGCATACCTTTCTTCAAATATTTCGCACTGATATAAGACGGAAGAGCATAGGTAAGCTCAGTATAAGGCGGCGATAATAAAGCAATTTTGCAATACATTACTTGCCCTAAATAGCTGCATTTAAAAGCATATTATCTCTATGAATAACTTCAAGATAGTGGGCATTTCCTAAAATAGCCGCCACCTCTACTCTTTTTTTGCCATAAATTTTTAGCAAATCTTCGCTTGAATAGTTCACGAGGCCCACTGCAAAAGGCTTATTTTCATGCATAAGGCGAACCAAATCACCTTCTTTGAATTGACCTTCTATACCTACAATCCCCGCAGGCAAAAGAGATTTTCCTTTATTTATAAGGGCTTCAGAAGCTCCTTCATCAAGATGCAAACTTCCCTTTGGCGCAGTTTTATAGGCCATCCAATACTTTTTACGTGAAATATGTTTTTGTGAAGGCATAATCCAAGTACCTAGATTTACATCTTTAAATGCTTGAAGTATAATATCTTTTTCACGCCCAGGCAAAATATATGTTGGCACACAAAGCTGTGCGGCACGCCTAGCTGACAAAAGTTTTGAATACATTCCGCCTGTGCCTACAGTTGTTTTTCCGCCGCAAAGTGCGTCTATATCAAGTTTTTCTATATCCTCAATACAAGGAATAATGGAAATTTCTTTATTCTTATTTGTGAGTGGATTTTCTGCCAAAACTCCGCCTGTTGAGGTGAGATTAATAGACAAATTACCTTCCACAGCATTCAAAAGGTAGGAAGCAAGCGCGTCATTATCGCCAAACTTCAATTCATCTACTGCAACAGTATCGTTTTCATTAATAATAGGAACGACCTGCATATCTAAGAGTTTTATCAAAGTGTTACGAGCGTTTAGAAAGCGTTCTCTATTTTTGAAATCGTCACGAGTCAAAAGCACTTGCGCCGTCAATAAAGAATATTTTGCAAAAAGTTCATCGTAAATATGCATAAGCTTGCCCTGCCCTATAGCGGCAGCGGCTTGCTTTCCTGAAAGTCCATCGAGTAGACTTTCGTCGATATTGAACTTACGTAGATTTGCCCGACCAGCTGAAACTGCACCCGAAGAAACAAGTACAACTCGCTTGTTTTCCTTCACTAATTGTGCAATTTGAGCAACAATATTTTCCAAAATCTGCATCGAAAGGCCATTTTCGTCTGTCAATACAGCAGAGCCCACCTTGACGACAATAGTCTGCACCTTTTCCAAATATTTAGCTTTATCTTCTTTCCAATTTTCCATTTTCTACTTCACAATTATTTTTTATCTTCAACACTATAATCTTCAGGGGCAATATCATAGACTATACTCTCAGGATTTTTTGCTTCTTGAGAGAAATTATCGCTCGAATATTCAGGCTGTTGGCTAGATATATGAAATCTTTCTTGTGCTTGATTGTCTTCGTTTGCTCCTTGCTTATTCGAGTAAACATATCTTACACTTCGCTTGACAAAAGGACCATTTTGCGTAAAGCCTTGAGCATCTTCATACACTTGATACTCACCATTTGCTTGGCCAGCTTGAAAAGCCTTGACTGCTTTTTTATATTTATACCAAATATATATTATAAAAGCTAAAATAAAGGGCAATAGAGCCAAGAATACATAAAAGCCCACAAATAAGACTGCGCCTAAGACAATAAGAAAAAATATTGTCTGCACCACAGTCATAATGGGTGATTGTTGTTGTCTATACATTTTTACTCACTTGTTTTTATTGAATTTTATATGCGTTTTCTTCTTTGTCCGCACTTTCTCTTTCATCCATAGAAGTTGAAAGTTTTGTATGTGTTTCGTTATATTTTGCATAATTATCATCTATAAGCATTTGCCCTTGCATAAAGAGAGAGCTAGGGTTTTTTGCCCTCAATCTTTGGGCTGCTTGCATAGGATTTTCTGCCGAGCAGATTGCTGAAACAACAGCTATGCCATTTGCTCCGGCTTTGTAGATGCTTTCAGCATTTTCTTCATTGATGCCACCAATTGCAACAAGAGCTTTTGCAGTTGAAAATCTAGCCCTGGCAAGACCTGATATGCCTATAGCGGGCGCGGCATCAGCCTTAGTATCAGTTGGGAAAATCGGCCCTAAACCTATATAATCTATATCATAATTTTCAGCTTCGTAAACCTGCATGAGATTTGTCGCGCTTAGCCCCACAATACATTGCATACCTAGCAAGGTGCGTACATCATTTGGGTGCATATCGCTTTGCCCTACATGAACGCCATCGCAAGGCACTGCCGCCATTACATCTACCCTATCATTTATAATAAGGGGCACATTGAAATCTATGAGGGCAAGCTTCATAGCTCTTGCCAATTCAACAAATTCACGCGTGGAGATGTTTTTTTCACGAAGCTGCACCATGGTGACGCCCCCTCGGACAGCCTGCAAAGTGACGTCAATAAGTTCACGCCCTCTACAAAGCCCGGTATCCGTTACCAAATACAGGCTATAATCCGCCATGCTTCTTGTAATCATGCCATCTCCTTGCTCATCTAGTTTATAGTATAAGCATAATTTTTCTATCTGTCAAAGTTTTGCAAATAGACAAATTTTGCATATTTGAGAAAATACTTGCTTTTTCGCTTATATTTAGCTATATTTTTCTAGACTTTTTCATGATTTTTAAATATTTAGGATATTTTTTTGAAATTTATACAAAAATTTGGTGTTTGGGCTCTATTTTGCCTTCGATCAATAGCACTTATTCCCTCAACGCAAAGGCTTTTATCCAAAACACTTTTTCAAATCTATGTCATCGGCTCGCAATCGATGTTTCTTATCTTTTTAATAAGTCTTTTCACAGGTTTAGTTCTTGGTTTGCAATCCTATTATGCTATGAGTTTATTTGGCGCACAAGCCATGTTAGGCTCCCTCCTCTCTCTTTCACTTATTCGTGAACTTGCTCCAGCCTTGACGGCAATTATGCTTGCTGGACGCGCTGGATCAGCAATGACAGCGGAAATTGGAGTGATGCGTATAAATGATCAAATAGACGCTTTAGCTGTTATGGACATAAATCCCCTTGGCTATCTTGTCACTCCTAGGGTTCTTGCCTCTATTGTGGCTTTTCCTTTGCTTAACGCAATTTTTAATGTTGTCGGCATAATTGGTGGTTATATTTCGGCTTGTGTGCTTTTGCCACTCAGTCCAGGGACTTATTTTTCGGGTGTTGAAGGCTCTGTGCGCATGAGTGATATTGAAGCTACCTTTATAAAATCTTTTGTATTTGGGCTTATTGTCGTCTTTGTTTCTTGCTATCAAGGCTATAATGTGCACTTAAGAAAGGAAAGCAAAGGGCCACAAGCAGTAGGAAATGCGACAACTTCAGCTGTTGTTTATTCGTCAATATTGGTGCTTGTTGCCGATTATGTGCTTACAACTTTCTTGCTTATATAGGAAAAATTTATGAGTACACAAAATATAAGAAAGAAATGGGACATTGAATTTCGCAATATTATAGGTGGTTACGAAGAAACTATCATTATTGATGACTTAAATGCAAAAATTTTAGGCGGAAGCATTTGCGCTTTACTTGGTGAATCTGGTTGCGGTAAAAGCACCTTACTCAAGATGATTTTAGGCCTAAACCACGTCACAAGCGGTTCAATTTATGTAGGTAATTACAACATCTTAGATATGAATATCAAGGATTTTAGAAAATTTCGCAGGCGTTTTGGCGTACTCTTCCAAGACGGCGCGCTTCTTGGCTCGCTCAATCTTTGGGAAAATGTTGCTCTGCCTTTGACTGAGCATACAAAGCTTTCCCTTCAAGTAAGAAAAGAAGCGGCTTTGCGCGTATTGTCACTCGTTGGCTTAGAAGATTTTGCCGACTATTACCCTTCCGAGCTTTCTGGAGGCATGAAAAAAAGAGCTGGCCTAGCACGAGCTATTATCACTGAGCCTCCGATTTTATTTTGCGATGAGCCAACCTCTGGCCTTGATCCCATTACCTCTGCGCAGATGGATCAACTCCTTCTTGATATGAAGAGCTATTACCCTGAAATGACAATTGTTTTAATTACTCACGATATGGCAAGCGTGCAATCAATAGCTGAAAATGTGCTTTTATTGCACGAAGGCAAAGCCGTGTATAATGGAAGCAAGGAAGAGTTTTATCAAGCGGAAAATCCCTATACGAAACAGTTTATTGCTAGACAAGCCATTGAAGAAAAAAGAATGACAGCGCCACTTAATCAAGAAGTGCGTGACGCCATTGATTCATGGATTATGAAATAATTTTATTAAGATATAAACATATAAGGACTTACAATGAAAGAAGCAAAGAAAGAATTCAGCCTAGGAATATTTGTCATTCTAGGGCTTTTGTGTGTAGGCTATCTCACTATAAATCTAGGTAAATTGAATTTTTTGGATAATAATGTCTATCCTGTGTATGCGAATTTTACTTCAGTTGCTGGGCTTAGAGAAGGCGCGAATGTTGAAATTTCTGGAGTGAAAGTTGGAAATGTGGGAACTATCGAGCTTGATCAGGTCACACTTATGGCAAAGGTGGAAATCTATGTGGATAATGACATTACTCTCACCGACGATACTATTGCTTCTATCAAAACTTCTGGTCTTATAGGCGATAAATATATCAATCTTGCAGTGGGTGGCTCATCAACTGAACTCAAAGCAAACGACACTATTTTCGACACAGAATCGCCTTTAGATATAGAAAGCCTGATCGGCAATTATGTCTTTGGCAGTATTGAGTAAGCCTATTTTGTGAATGTAATGAACAAATCTTTAGCGAACAAGCAAGAATGACATTTCTTACGCAGTGAGGATTTTGTGCTAACAGCCAAAATCTATACGATAAAATTAAATCCCCTTCTTCGTAATGAAAAAGGGGATTAGCTTTAAAATAAGTTATAAACTTCAAAGTAAATTCATAAATAATGAATTTAGTGTGTGAGCGCATATTTTGCTATAAAACAAATAACCAATATTATAGCAAGTGGTGAAACCTCATGCCCTCTTTTTGAAACTAAAGCTAAGAAAACAAAGCTTGTCATACCAAAGATAATACCTTCTGAAATGCTGTAAGCAAGTGGCATCATAATAATAGCAAAGAAAGCAGGCACGCCATATACGTAGTCAGTGAAATCGATTTCATTGATAGGTGAAATCATGAAGATACCAACCATAATAAGTGCTGCTGCTGTAGCTTGACTTGGCACAAGTAAGAAAATTGGTGCAAAGAAGAGTGAAAGTAAGAACATAACAGCAACTGTTAAGCTTGTAAGCCCTGTTCTTCCGCCCTCAGCAACACCACTTGAGCTTTCAACAAAAGAGGTTACTGTTGATGTACCGAGCATAGAACCTATAGTTGTACCTATAGCATCTGCCATAAAAGCGCTTTTTGCTCTTGGCAATTTGCCGTCTTTATCAAGAAGATTACCTTTTGTTGCAACGCCAACTAATGTGCCAACTGTGTCAAATAAGTCAACAAAAAGGAAAGTGATAACAACAATAAACATATCGTAGCTGAAAATTTGTGTCCATTCAAATTGCATAAATGTTGGTGACACAGAAGCAACTTTGAAAAGCTTTGAAGCATCAAAATTTGCTAAAGAGGTGATTCCCATAGGAATACCGATTACAGTTGTAAGCAAGATACCTATAAGTAAAGCGCCTTTGACTTTATAGACAAGCATAAGGCTTATAAGTAAAATCCCTACAACAGTAAGAACAGAAGAAGCGGAAGTGATATTGCCAAGTTTTATCAAAGTAGCTGGATCATCAACAATCAAACCTGCTGATTGCATACCGATAAATGCGATGAATAGACCAATACCAGCGGAAATAGCTTTTTTCAAAGAAGGCGGAATACAGTTGATGATGGCTTCACGCACATTTGTCAAAGTAAGGATTATAAAGATAATACCTTCAATAAAAACAGCGGTTAACGCAAATTGCCATGTGTGCCCCATTTGCCCAACAACAACAAAGGCAAAAAATGCGTTGAGCCCCATACCAGGAGCAAGAGCAATAGGTAAGTTTGCGGCAAAAGCCATAAAAATAGTACCTATCGCAGCACTTAAAGCAGTTGCCGTAAATAAGGCAAACATATCCATGCCGCTTGCTGACAAGATGCTAGGGTTGACAACCAAGATATAGGCCATGGTCATAAATGTGGTTAAACCAGCAATAATCTCAGTTTTCACATTGGTATTGTGCTTGCTGAGTTGAAAAAACTTTTCAAACATAAACTTCCTCACTTTCTTATGTTATAAATAATGAGAAGTTTATATACTATTATTGGGCGCATGGAAAGTTTTTTTTTCGTGCGTATTTTTTAGTATAAAGCTAATTTAAATCTATTATATAATAACTTTAGCTGTAAAATCTTGAATGCAGTCTTTTTAAAGAAAATTTTCTTGTTTAATTTTCCCGATGATTTTTTATAGTCATTCCTTCCTCACAAAAAAACCTTGCAAGATAGAATTAATAATTGTATTCTAGTCACATAAAATTTATCTCACAAAAGGAAAATACAATGACAAAAACAGAAACAATTGCGCAAATCGACGCTTGGCTAGCGAATTGGACAATAGATCCTATGAATGCAAAAAATGTTTTCATGACTTATTATGCATGGCTTAAAGACAATGGCATGACTTTAGAATTCAACGAACGTCCAGGCATTAGTTATTCGCTTCGTGCTACTCATCAAAATCAAAGTGCAAGACCTTTATTCGTCCTTGTTGACGTGGTGGACGATGATGCAGAAGAACGCTGGCTTTCTGTTTGTTTCTATAATGATATGGTTAATGATCCTGACGAATTAGGTGATTTTGTTCCGCAAGGTCTTATGGGTGAAGATGCGCTTTGCCTAAACCTTGACGAAGAAAGCGCAGAAATGGCTGCCTATATCTTTGAAAGAATTAAGGAAGCTGCTCAAAGCGCAGCAAAGTAAGCTTTCTTAATCATGAGCTTGCGAATAA
>CAYJFE010000050.1:0-21090 GCA_964369165.1 uncultured Desulfovibrionaceae bacterium
TGCCAAAAAATATGAGGAACAAGAACGTGAACGAAAAGCACAAAGTCAGCATAGAGCGCAGCGGCTACCTCAAACGTTGGCTACAACAGCCTATTTTAATCACTACGATGACATACGCCAGCGCATGAGCATTGAAGATTTTTCACGTCTTGACGCTATGATTGCCGTGCGCATGAGAGCAACTGGTCACAGCTCCCAAGCTGTTATGGACGCCATAGCAGAATGCGCCCCTGCCATTCGCACAAAAGAAGGCCGTGACTGGCAAAAATACGCTGAGCGCACAGCGGCTTATGCCTTTGGCGTGGCAGGAGATTTAGCTTTACAGAAGTGGCAAAACAGCTCACAGCATTGGCAAAAAACAGAAAATCATAACTTTGCAAATGAAAACAATTGGCGCATGAGATTGTAAAAGTTTATTTATTCATCAGATTTATAAGTTTAAATTCAACTTCTTGCCTTTCTAAGCACTTTACGGCATTATCAAAAATAGGTGCTGATAACACCTTTACACTCTGCGGACCGTGGTTGTAGCCACGGGGTCGCTTTTCTTGCACTTTCGCTGGTCATGCGACTCTTTAGTTGCGTCTATGGTCGGGAGTGTGAGGAATATAATACTCTTTTTAGAGGAATAACTCCGCCGCCCGCAGAGTCGGTTATCAGCTCCCGGCATTCGCCTACTATAAATATGGCAGTGCTGTTCATTTTTTAGGAGCAATACGCCATGGCAAAAAAAGATGATGTCCAAAAGGATATAAAATCTTTTGAGGAGAAAACTACCTACCTTAATAAGCTATCTCACTCATCCAAAGAAGTTGACCAGCTCTTTTACCGCCTATACTACGCTGCTGAATGCTATTCTCCTAAAGAGCTGGCTACGTTTTTAGATGTTAGCGTTTGCTCTATTGCCAATGCTAAGAAAATAGGAAAAATTCCTGCTGAATGGTTGCTCTTATTATTTCAAGTTAAAAATATTTTTCCTGAATGGATAACTAAAGGAATTGGCCCCATGTATTTTGAAAGACCTCTTGAAGGTTACTATGAAAGCGGACGTGCGTTTACTGAGCGCATGGAAGATAGGGTTGCTTTACGTAAACTTTCATCTCGCACCTTGACAGAAGAACTTTTACGCCGCCTTATGAATGGTTAGTAATTGTAGAAAGCATTAGCGTAGATTGTTTTAAAAGATATGGAAATATTAAAAAAAATTTCACATATGGATATAGCAAATTTAGAGCTATATTCAGCCGAAAATCCCGTATATTTTGCTATACATGGGGAACCTTTCGAACTGCCCAATCACCATTGGGCTGAGCTACTCGTACAATTTGTTGAGCACCTCATCGAAAGCGACAGCCCTTACTTAAAAGCCCTTGAAACAACAATTTTTTATGATGGCAGTCCTTTTTTACTATTAAAGGAGGTAAATGTCATAGGATGTGTCAAACTATCTACAGGTAAATGGCTAAATACTGGGTACCTAGATAGTGAGCTAACAATCATTATAAAAAAATTATTAGCGTTTTGCAATATAAGCACCAATGATATAATGATAGGATATTATAAAAACTCTAAATATTTACCTATTGAAAAGTATAAAAAATTATACACAAAAACACACACCGACGAAAAACCAAGAAAAGTAAAAGAGGAGATAGAAGACAAGAATAGCACTACTCCCTCTCAAGAGCGAAAGACATTCTTCATGGATGGTGGGAAAGAATATTTTGATGTAAGTATTGATAAAATGAAATTAAGCGTAAGAGCTTATAATTGCCTAAGAAAGCAAAGTTTATTTTATTTTTCAGATATCTACAAATTAAAAGAAAATGACTTATGGAAAATACAAAATCTTGGAAAAAAAACTATCAATGAAATTCTTGAACTAAAACAAAATATTAACTTAGTTTTAGCTAATAATCATATAAATATAATTCCAGATATCTGTGAGTATATTTTTAGTTCCATCGAAAAAATGGATATAAAAAATAAAGAAAATATAAAGGATAAAATTTCTTGTTTTATTAATGATAGTTTTTACAAGAATCTAGGAAATTACTTATTACAAGCTGATTTCATGCGAGAAATACTTTGCGAACATATTCTTCAAACTTTAGCTAAATACCGATATGGGTGCAAAGATTTACCTCTGATTGCTACTAGCTTGCCAGATTTTTTCCGAGATGAAAAAAACGTTTTAACAGTGTTAAATGATTTGATTTACATTAAAAAGGTTAAAATCGTAGACCATAAATATACTGTAATTCATCCTTCAATTCTTGAGCAGCTTAATGAAATTTTAACTGACAAACAATATTCAATTTTTAAAGAAAGATTAGAAGGGAAAACTTTAGAAGAAATTGGCAAGCTACACAATGTAACTCGAGAACGTATTCGCCAAATTGAACAAAAAGCTATATCAAAAATACGTCTGCAAAATAAAATATTTAAAGAAGATTTTTTATCTGAAATCTTCGAAACATATAGTTTTACCAAAGATGAGTTTTTATTAGCTTTTGGTGAAGTTGAAATAACATACAATTACCTCAATTTAATGTATGATAAGGGCAATAAAACATTAGATGAAGCTCTTAATGACACCAGCACACCTCCCTATCTATCTGAAAAAATTAGAACATTTCTGCTCAAAAAACTGAATTTCTTTCACAAAAAAGAACTATACATATACAAATTGAAAAATTCTAATGGAAATATAGCTTGCGAACAGCAACAAAAAGATACACTTAACAATGAAGAAATAAATAGCTTTGAAAAAATATTATCAAAACACTTTAAGAATGGATTTAAGCTTGATTCTTCTATAGAGCTACACAGATTTAAAAAATTTTACTTTAATGAGTATGAGAATAATGACAAAACTATAGATTTTAGTAAGATTAAGTATAGTGGCGTAGTCTTCAAAGACAAAGTACACATAATAGATGAGAATAGCATATTTGAAATTACAAGCTTGATAAATAAAGTAATTAATAGCGGAAACACTGCTGTATATTATAAAGAATTTTTTGAAAAAAATCATGAACAACTTGTAGATTCACAGTATCTCTCTGAAGATATAGTTAAAAATATTATCATCAACCAGTTTCCCCATTTTATACATAAAAAAAATTACTTTAGTGTTGACTCTGAAAATACTACTGAATTGACAGTAATAAAAAATGAATTACTGCGTATTTGGGGAGATAAACTATTCTTAACTTACAATGAGATACGTGAAACACTTCCATATATTCCGTTTCTAAAAATTAGAAATGTACTCTTTGATGATAATGATTTCATTTGGAACTCGCAAGAAGAGTACACGCATTTTCAAAAATATAATATTACGTTTGAAGAATGCGAACGCATCCAAACTACAACCTTAAATGTTTGTGAGGAACATGGTTTTGCATCCTTCTCAAATTTACCTATAGACGATATTTGTGAGAGAAATTTTCAATTCTCAACCCCTGCTGCACAAAGTGCAATATTCAGAATTTGCCTTTATGAAAAATTTGAACGCAAAGGAAGAATCATTGCCAAAAAAGGCACTTCAGAAAATCTTGATAAAGTTATAAAAAAACATTGCTCTTCTTTGGGAAGTATTACTTTAAAAGAACTCATAGATCTAGAGCGAGAATTGACTGGAACAGTTTATATATGGCCTGCGTTGGCAGCCGCATATGATGTTCTTGTTCGTGTGAGCAAAGACCTTTTTGTGGCAGAAAATAAAATTTTTTTTGATGTTGGGCTAATTGACAATATGCTTGATGACTTTGTGCTAGGTAAGTACCTTCCCATAAAGCAGTTTCCATCCTTTGCTACCCTTCCAGATTGTGGATATGCTTGGAATTTATTTTTACTTGAAAGCTATTGTCGCCGATTTAGTGAGAAGTATGTTTTTCAAACGCTATCCTACAATTCCAAAAATGTAGGTGTCATCATGCAAAAATCATGTCCGCTTTCCTATTTTGAAATTATGGTACATGCTGTCACTGAGTCGAACACCACTCTTGAACCAAAAGAAATAATTGATTTTTTACACATCTCTGGATACATAGGTAGACGGTCATTTTCTAAGGTACACATGCTTATTGAAATGATTAAAGATATTAAAATTAAAGAGAGTTAAATTTGTACTCATATACATATGACAAAGAAACTGGCGGCATTTTATTAAATTCTTCACCTACCGCTTTTTCAAAAGAACCTCGCCCAGTCTATGCCGCTGAACTGGACATTTTGGGCTTTGATAGATATTGGAAATATGATAAACAAAACGAAATACCTTATATGTGGTCGGAAGCCAACACATATTGGTACAGAGGAATTTGTGTTGCAAAGTTAAAAGGAGGAAATCTTTTTACTGCACCCGAGATTATTATTGCAACAGATGATGCTCAATCGCCAGCTATGCCTGAACCAGATGGAAATAGCCTGAGTCCTATAGATATTAAGGGCATGGTAAAAAAAAATTACGACTTTTTGGAAATTATTGAACAAAGTACCGTCAAGAAAATTGTTGCAATTTACGAAAAATATAAAGAAAAACTTGATATTTTCCATGTGGCTTTTTCTGGAGGCAAAGATAGCGCAGTGCTACTTGACCTTGTTAAAAAAGCCTTACCCAAGGAAAGCTTTGTTGTCGTTTTTGGCGATACCGGAATGGAATTTCCCGATACTTACGAAGCTATAGAAAAAACTCAAAAACTATGCGCAAGGGAAGAAATACCATTTTATACAGCAAAGTCACATTTAGAGCCCAAAGACTCATGGGAACTTTTTGGTCCTCCTTCTCGGATTTTGCGCTGGTGCTGCAGCGTACATAAAAGCGCACCACAAGTCATAAAATTAAGAGAAATCACAGATAAAAATAATTACGTAGGTTTAGCTTTTGTTGGTGTAAGGAAACATGAGAGCGTTGCACGTAAAAATTATCAGCCTTTTAATTTTGGAAAAAAAATTAGAGGACAGTACGATTTTTACCCTATTTTAGAACTTACATCTGCTGAAATTTGGCTTTATTTATTTACAAATAATATTTTTATAAATAAAGCATATATAAAAGGAAACAATCGTGCTGGATGCCTATTTTGTCCCATGTCCGGTGGAAATAGTGACTACATGCGCTGTATATCCTACCCAGAAGAAACTCAAAGCTATATAAATTTAATTAAAGCAACGAGTAATAGAACGTTTAATGATAAAAGCTTTTCAGAATTTATGAAACAAGGAGCTTGGGGAACTCGCGGAGACGGTCGAAACATTGCTGAAAAAGTCAGTAAATACACAGAAAAAACTATTGATGGCAACTTATTACTAATAGTTAATAATCCAAGCTCTAGTTGGCAAGAATGGATTAAAACGTTGAAATCTACTATTGATTATACTGTTTCATCCTCCAAAGGCAAGTATATTGTTGAAATTACAAATAAAGAAGTAAAAGACAAACCTAAAGAGATTAAACTTCTGCGACAGGTATTTAAGAAAGCTGCTTTTTGTAAATCGTGCCGAACTTGTGAAGCGAACTGTAAGCATAACTGTCTTACTTTTAAAGGAAACCATGTTCAAATAACAGATTGCAGACATTGTCTAGATTGCCACGACATTTCAAATGGTTGCCTGTGTTATGATTCTTTAAAGATACCTCATGGAGGGAAAAAAATGCGTGCTATTAATTCATTTAACGACCATGCACCTAAAACAGAATGGTTAGCTTCCTTTTTTGAGGATAAAGATAATTTTCTATCTGAAAATACACTTGGTCCTGACCAAAATTTAAAATTTAAAGTTTTTCTTACAGATGCCTGCCTTATTGAAAAAGGTAACTTTTCACAATTTGCTAGAGTCACTGAGTTAATAGGTTGGCGAACGAATACGGCTCAAGGGCTTATCCTTTCTAATCTCGTTGCTAACAACCCACAATTTTTTTGGTATGTGAAAAATATGGAAATCGGGCAAATATATTCGCCTCAATTTATAACTGATATGCTTCTCGCTGATAATGTAAAAGATAGGCCTGCTAAACAAATAACCCGTGCATTTAAACGTATTTCAGACCTTCCCCTCGGCACAAAACTTAACTTTGGGCATGTCACCGAAGCGGGAGGGTTAGTTCGCACAAAATGTTCTGTGCCTGATGCGAAAGTAGTGTTATATGCACTCTTCAAGTTTGCTGAAAAATGCGATGATTACAAAGAATTTTCTCTTTCAACCCTTTTAAATGATACTATTGAAAGAGATGGCATTAGCCCGAGTCGTATTTTTGGGCTAGAGCGTGATGAAATGATACCTCTGCTCACAGGCTTGTCTGCCAAATATCCCGATTTTATAGAAGCATCATTTACTCATGACCTCGAAAAAATATCTTTAGCTAAAAATAAGTCCTCTCTAGACGTTCTTGTACTTTTTGAAGGAGATTAGTACCATGGAAAGAATGTACCGTGAATATTTTGCCATTGACGAAGATTACTTTCCACAAGTCAATGAATCATCCATTGCGGCAGCGTCGTCTGAATTCTGGATGAAAACATACCCTCATGAAACATTTGTACAACTATTGAAAAACATGGAACGAGTTCTTGCTAGGCAAGAAAAGCGTTCTTTATGGATTGAGGGTTCATACGGTACTGGTAAATCTCAATGTGCGTATGCACTTAAAAAAATTCTTGAAGTACCTGAACAAGAGCTCAGAGAATACTGGAATACGTATGATACGCTAAAAAAAGAATCTGACCTATTAGAAAAACTGCTAGGGCATAAGGAAAAGGGCATTGTAACAGCCCACCGCTACGCATCTGGCAATATAAATTCACCGCGAGACCTTTTTATTGCAATACAGGATAGCGTAAAAAACGCTTTGACTAAAGAAAAAATGTATGTTGGAGAAAACACACTTAAAGATAGTGTTATCGCGTGGATTGAAGACCCAACTAGAAAGAATTTTTTTAACGACCTTTTGAAAAAACCAGAATGGGCAACAGTTTTTTCTCAAGATACTGCTGATGAGGTGCTAGAATCACTACGCTCCAATGGCGAACTTACAGAGCTCATGTCAAATATATTTTGCCTTGCAGATAAAGAAGGCATAACAGCTTTAAATATTGACGCAGATAGACTAATTGCATGGCTAAATGATGTTATTGATAAAAACAATGTCAAAATAGTTCTTATTTGGGATGAATTTTCTTCATATTTTAAGAAAAATAGAGAGAGTTTGGATGAGTTTCAAAAAGTTGCAGAACTTGTTAACTCTAAACCATTTTATCTCATAGTTGTAACACATGAATCAGGGCAGCTTTTTTCTTCAAGCGATAAAACGTGGAAAATTGTCAGCGATAGATTTATTCCAACATCCATTGCTTTGCCTGACAATATTGCATTTAATTTAATAAGCCATGCTTTTAATGTGAAAGATGTTGCAGGAGATGAATGGAATGAATTCGCTGAGGAATTAAATGCTCGCATTAATGCCTCACGTAGGGCGGTCATGAATGCCGCAAAAATTTCTGATGAAAACACCATGACTCGTATAATGCCGATGCATCCCATGGCAGCACTCGTCTTAAAAAATATTGCATCTTCATTCAAATCAAATCAACGAAGTATTTTTGACTTTATTAAATCTGCGCCTAATGACAATGTGAAAGCATTTCAATGGTTTATCGATAATTATGGACCATTAGATGATGCCCCGTTACTTACGGTTGATATGCTTTGGGATTTTTTCTATGAAAAAGGAAAAGAAAACTTAACCCCCGACATTCGACATATTTTAGATACCTTTAACCAACAAACTGGCTTAAGACATGAAGAAGAAATTGTGTTAAAGGCAATACTTATTATGCAAGCACTTGATAAGCGCATGGGCGGGCAAATTGACTTATTCAAAACTACAGAGCTTAATTTAAGTTATATTTTTGAGGGAATTTCAGATTTACAAGATAGTGCCTGCATTCATATTGCGAAAGAACTTGTTAGAAAAGGTATTTTAGTAACAAGTCGCGTATCGGATAATAAAAATGCTTTTGTAGTTGCGGTGCTTGCTGGAGACCAAGATAAAATAGAAAAACATAAGAAAGACATTATTCAAAACAGTAATGCTGCTAGATTAGCTTTAGAAGGTGAACTCTCTACTGCTATACCTCTTTCTCCTGCTTTGAGACTACGTTTTGAAACAGAAACAGCCACAAGCAAACTCCAAATTGTAACAAATGCAGATTTTTCTCGAAACATTAACGCATTAAGTGAAAAAAATGTTGGTTGGAAATTCCAAGCAGTAGTTGCGCTATGCTTAAATGACAAAGAAATTTTCGATTTTCGAAATAAAATCAAAAGTGCAGCATCTGATGAGCGTTATAAAAATATCATCTTTATTGATGCTCTTGGGACGCCGCTAGGGGATGAAGCTTTTGAACAGTATGTCGAATATTCGGCTATGGCTATGTATTATGGAAGCACTAACCATGCTACTGCAAAGGATAACGCTTCCAAAGCAAAGTCTATTTTATCCACCGACTGGAGAAACCGTATCTATAATGGGCAGTTCGTACTCTATGACTATACAAATCCTCACGGAGAAAAATTTAGCAATAGTCAATCTTTAATAAACTATTTACAAACAGTAGTTATAAAGAAATTCCCGCTCATTTTCGACTTTGAAAAAGGACTTACAGAAACTCAATTAAAATTAACCCAAGCTAAGCCATCTGCAATGTGCGGAATTAAACAAGAGGCTCGTGGCGTTGTAGGTGGGATTGAGAAGCATGCTTTATGTGAAGTATGGCATAAAGATACTTATTGGCAAAACCCCGATACTAAAAATTTAAAAATTTCTAAACTTAAAAACACTATTGAGCAAAGTATTGAAAGTTCTTTTGCAAAAGACGGACAAATATCTATAGGTCATATTTATGATATTTTAGAAAAAGATTATGGCTTTGCTCCCAGTAATTTATCAGCATTTCTCACAGGATTTTTACTGAAAGAATACGCTCACGAGCCCTACAGATACGGAGATTCTTCTGGTGGGCATGAGCCCATGTCTCCAGAGAAATTATCTGAAATGATTGGCAACTATATTGGAAAAAATCCAAAGCCAACATATATCTTGAAAAGAACACGAGAAGAAATGGCTTTTTACGATGTTACCGAAAAAGGATGGGGGTTAACTAAAAACTCTTGTATTTCTGTAAATCAAGCAGCCCTTGCCATAGAAAGGAAAATACGCCATTTAGCTTTACCCATATGGACGCTCTCAGAAGTAGCTACTGGCAGTACTTATGATATTGTACAAAAGTACATTGAACTCATGCAAAGCGAAGGTAGTGTACAACATAAAAAAGCTATTGAAATTGGAAATATTGCTCTACATCGAACTCAATTGGAAAATGAAATTTTCGAGTTACTTACACCAGAAAATTGTCAAAAAGGAATGCGTGAGTTTTTGGAGCACTTTGAGAATGGAAAAGTTAAAGTTCTCGCAGAAGAAATTGGAGCTCAAGATATCATTTTAAAAGATATTCGTGCGTTATTCCAAGTGGAACACTCTTGCTTATGGAATCAACAAACAAATGAAGATGAACTTCGAAAACTTCTGGTTGACTATGGAATTGTTAAAGAAACAAATTTTTTACTTACTGTTAAGGTAAACTCTCTTGCTCACTCATTTAAAGAGTGGCGTGAAAAAATCAGATTTTTAAACATCTCTTGGGAGGCACTTAACGCAGAGTATCCTCAACTAAGTCATGTTTTAAAAATTTTACTAAAAATCACTCAACATGGTGATATTCTATTTGAACAACGCAAAGAATTTTTAAGCGACATCAAAATATATCGTAATGAATTGCGTGAAATTTTGGAAAATGATTTAGCTATTTTTACCAAAATTTATGCTCCTTACCTTACAGGTCTTACTGTAGCTGATATAACAAAAATAAAACCTCAAATATCTGCAGATATTTTTGCGGTTTCAAAAATTGAAAGCAACAGTAAAGTGAAAGAAGCAGTTGAAATATTCCAAAAGAAACAATTACGCTCAAAATTGATGTCATTATGGCAAGATAAAACAGGTACGAAAAATCCGCGAGAGTGGTCCGAGCAGTATCAAACTCCTATCCTTTGTTGTGTTCCAGAAGAAGTATTTACAGACGCAAAGCAAGCTTTTGAAGCTTTAAATAGAATCGGTGCTACAGATGCTGAAATGCAAAAAGCCATAAACTTTTTAGAGCAAACTGAAATCTTTGAAACATTATCAAGCGAAGAAAAGCGTAACGCCTCATTCACAAAAACTATCATGAATGAGTATAGTTGTTTATTACCAAACATTCTTAAAGTCAAAAGCGTACTTAAAGAGTTGTCCTCCGACATATATGGCTGGTTTGGCAATCCTGCTATTAACGCTAAAATCAAACAACTTGCTGAAGCAGAATACAATGCCGGAGGCAGTAACAAAGCATTATCAAAAATTGATGAGATGGATGATGAACAATTAAAAGTTTATCTGAAACGGCTTATTCGAGAAAATATGGCTGTTGGTATCGAAATCATTACTGATAGAGGAAGTTTGAAATGATTGCAGACGTAATAGAAAAATATGCTTTGCAAAGCCATACTTCACTCACCAATACGCCGTTTTTTCTTGTTGTTGGTGATGCACAATATCTTGAATGCAAAAACACTTTATTAGACTTTGGATTTTCTTTTCGTGGAATTAGCGACTATTGTGGAAGTGAAGATAAGCGACCTAATCTTGACCGTCTTATGGAAGACATTAAGTCTGCTCACGAAAATACAAGCAATCACAAAATTGCTGTTGTTGGCTTAGGAGAATATTTGGCATTAGACGGACAAGCCAAAGCACAGCAGTTTTTGTTGCGTCTAAAAGAAACGAATATTAATAGTGCGAAAGTGATATTTCTTCTAAGAGGACTGAATGTACAAGTGCAAAAACTTTGCGAAGAAGATTCACGCCTTGACGACAGGCATGTATATTTTGCTGATGATATAATATCTAATATTTCAATTGTCTATTTAAGAGAAAATATATTTGAAGATGCTTCAGTTGGACTAAAGAAGCTACTTAAAACTTTTGAGAACGGAAAATGTGGCACTGAATTTGTGGTTACACAAATGGATTTTTCTAATTCACTCTTAAATTGTAGACGTATAAATAGTTCATATGACCTTATAACTTCATTCTGTCAAAATTTCACTATCCCAGAATCATATGGAACAGAAGAGCAATGGGAAAATTTATTTTGCGCATTACACGAACATGGTATGTGCCTCACTAGCCTGTTTAAATCATATTCATTTAACAACGAAATTGATAGTAAACTTTTTTACAATACCGTGATTTCAGATAAATTAGGCTGGCTATATTTTATTTTTTTGAAGTATAACTATGCCCATTTAACAAATTCGTACCTCAGGCATGTTTTAGACAATACCAACTTTTTTAAAGACTTTAAAGATAACGTGTTGTCATTAATTATTCAAATTACTCCTCCAAATACTAATTTTCAAACATTTTACGATGAAAGGAAAAAGTTAGTTGAGAGCTTTCCTGATGCCGAGCTTTCTAAGTTTGTTATTTTAAATAGAAAATATATGCAGGATAGCATATTCAAACTTAGCGATAATACAACTGTCGAACGTAACGCCATTTTAGAATGGATTGCCCAATGTGGAATACCTCAAAATTTGCCCAAAATATATCCTAAGTTAACATCTTATCTATCTAAATACTACTTTAAAAACACAGGTATAGATGAGAAACTAACCCAGTATTTTGACAAATACAAAAAACAAAAAGTAACTAATAAAATTGAGCAAGATTTTTTAGAAACTGTAAATACACTTGCTCAAACACGTTGCTATAACCGTCTCCGTGCTCGCGAAGAAGTTATCGAACAATTTAATGTACAAACAACTCATTTATGTTGGATTGATGCTTTAGGAGTTGAATATCTAGCTCTCATCTCTGACCTTGCACAAAGACATGGCCTTTCTATTAAAATTGACATTGCTCAATCTATTCTTCCCACTATTACATCTATAAATCGTAAATTTTATGATGACTGGTCAGGTAGCAAGGAAAAAATTTCTAAACTTGATTCTATTAAACATAAGCATGATGGGAACTATAATTTTTTAACAGAAGAACTTCCTGTTCACCTTGTTGAAGAAATAGATATAATTGCCAATATTATTGACAATGCCGCAGTAGCCTTATACTCACAAAAATGTGAGAGTTTTCTTATTGTCAGCGACCATGGAGCTAGTAGATTGGCTGTATTGCATAAAAAAGAGGAAAAATACGATACAGGTACTAAGGGAGAGCACTCTGGAAGGTGTTGCAAAGTTTTTGAACCATGTGACCTACCTTTTGCTGCCGTTGAAAATGGGTATATAGTTCTTGCAGACTATGGACGATTTAAAGGTAGCCGTGCTGCTAATGTCGAAGTGCACGGTGGAGCATCCCTAGAAGAAGTTGTCATACCTATAATTGAACTTACTCTCAGAGACACAAGTGTAAAAGTTGAACTTATTGATAAAAATATTATTGCAGACAAAAAATCAGGTATACAAGTTACTTTATTTATATCAAAAATGCTCAATAATGTTTCTGTTATTATAAACGAAAAAAAATATATAGCAATATCACATAACAATAATAATTATTTTGTTAATATACCAGATATTGTGAGTGCTGGAACATATTCTGCTAATATTTTTTCAAGTGATGATTTAATTGGAAAGGTAGATATTAAGGTTCGCGGTAAAAGTGCATCTATAAACAGCTCGTTCGATGAATTATTTTAAGGGGCAAGATAATGATAGGGAAATTGCGTGATAACTTTGATGAAATGGTTGTTTATAAAGATTTAAAGAAAAGTAATTTTTTTTCATCTCTTAAATTGCCATCTTTTATGCGTGATTGGTTGTTAAAGAGATTTGCAGATGAACAAGGCCAGTTTGATTCAGAAAATTTACTTCAATTTGTCCGCACTTATTTACCACGCAAAGATGATTGGACTGCTATAAAAAATAGAGTTGTCATTGAACACGAACGGGTGAAATTTTTAGCTAAAATATCTGTTGATATTGATATTAAAACTGCAGAAGTTTCTTTTACTTTACCCGATTTTGGTCTTTCCAGTAAGGATACTGTGATAGAAGATATTGTATGGGATAGTTGTAAAGATGCACTAGTGAAAGGCCGTGAAACATGGGGGATGATTGAAATAGGCTACAGACCGCCCGATGATTCTGGATGTTCACAATCAAAAAATGCTCAACGAGGTAAAATTAAACTTATTTCGTTTAAAGATTTTTGTCCATACTCCATAAGCTTAGCACATTATAAGGAAGCTCGGGCCAATTTCACCACACAAGAGTGGATAGACATACTTTTAGGTGCTGTTGACTATAACGCACAAGGATACCTTGGCGATGAAAATAAAAAATTAACGATGCTCACACGTCTATTACCTTTTTTAGAAAAAAGGCTTAATCTCATTGAGCTTGCCCCAAAAGGTACTGGGAAATCATACCTTTTTGGCAGAGTAAGTCGTTTTGGCTGGCTTTCAAGCGGCGGTGTAATGAGTCGGGCAAAAATGTTTTACGACCAAAATAAAAGGGTAGAAGGTTTAGTTTCAGGTAATGACTTTATAACTCTTGATGAAGTGCAAACTATATCTTTTACTGACGTTGATGAAATGCGTGCCGCCCTAAAAGGATATCTTGAATCTGGTATATTTACAGTAGGCAACTATGAAGGTGTTGCAGATGCTGGGGTTATTCTTTGTGGCAATATAAAAAGTGAAACTATGAAAGAAGATGGTTTTGCGAATATGTTTGAAGAACTTCCCAGAGTTTTTCATGAATCAGCACTTATTGAACGCTTCCACGGTTTTATTAAAGGCTGGAACATTCCTAGAATGAATGATGACCTAAAAATTTCCGGTTGGGCACTAAACTCTGAATATTTTTGTTCAATGATGCACGAGCTTCGTGAAGATGCAAGCTATCGGGCCATTGTTGATGAACTTATCGAAGTTCCTGAGGCTGCCGATACACGAGATACAGAAGCGGTAAAACGTATTGCAACTGCGTATTTAAAGTTATTATTTCCACATGTTCAAAACGCAAATGATATTAGCTCAAATGAGTTCAGAAGATATTGCCTTAGTAGGGCTTCTAAAATGCGAGATACCATAAAATATCAACTAAGCTTGCTTGATGAAGAGTATAGGGGAAAAAATATGCCTGTATTTACCGTTAGACAAATTGATTTATAAAGGAATACCCCCTGATGCGAAACGTAAAATGCTATTCTTGCGGAAAACAGAAGTTGACTAAGTATGAAATAGGATTATCGAAAAAACTTATTTCTATGGAACTTGACTGCTTTTACTGTATGGACTGTATAGCAGAACAATTAGAAGTAGACTTAGATTTTCTACTCGAAAGAATAAAGCAATTTAAAGATGAAGGGTGTGAATTATTTTAACTTTTTCACTTTGGAGAATGATGTGAGTAGCCAATTAGATACGCTTACGATACAAGGTTTTAAGTCTATCAGAGATTTGAAGGATTTTAAACTTAAAAACCTCAACATTCTTGTTGGTGGAAATGGGGCTGGGAAAAGTAACTTTATTGACTTTTTCCGATTACTAAGTGCTATTATGGAAGGCACATTTAATAAGTTTATCAGAGCAAGGGGAGGGATAGGCGACTTCTTGTTCAATGGAAGAAAAATTACAGAAAAAATGTCTTTTAAGACTTATTTTGGTTTACGTGGATACCGCTTTTCTATAGAACCAAGTGTATCAGCTGATTGCTTACTTACAAATGAAGCTCGGTATTATGAGCGAGGCACATCTGGATGGTGGGAATTAGGAAACAGCCACGACGGAACATCACTATTAGCACAAGAAGCTTTATCAAGTACTAGAAATAGTGAATATAGTAAATATGTTTACAGCAGCGTAACATCATGGAAAATATATCATTTTCACGACACCAGTGCTACAGCAAACATGAAGCATTATGAAATCATTCAGGACACAGGCTACTTGCGCTATGATGCCGCAAATATTGCCCCATTTTTATTGCACTTGAGAAGTAATTTTCCGTCTGAATATACAGAAATTGTTAATGCCATACGTCTAGCCATTCCTTTCTTTGATGATTTTATATTACAACCCACTCGCTTTGGCGAAGCGGAAAAGGTCAACATCTCATGGCGTCAAAAGGGTTCTGATTATCCTATGCAGCCCTACCATTTTTCCGATGGCTCTTTGCGCTTTATTTGTCTTGCCACGGCTCTTTTACAGCCTAATCCTCCATCAACCATCATTATTGATGAACCTGAGCTCGGCTTGCATCCTGCGGCCTTGGGGCTTTTGGCAGAACTCATTCAAAGTGCTTCGGAACGCACACAACTTATTGTGGCAACGCAATCACCTACGCTCATAGATTATTTTAGCATCGAAGATATTATTGTTGTAAACAGAAAGGACGGAGCATCAACATTTGAACGCTTGAATGAGGAAGATTTCACACATTGGCTTGAAGAATACTCTGTGGGCGAACTCTGGACAAAGAATGTCATCGCTGGGGGACCTCGCCATGAGTAAGCCCATTTCTATTTACGTGATTGTAGAAGGGCCTACTGAGAGTAATTTCATACGAGAAGTTGTGGCTCCTTCACTTAGCTATAAGAATATTTTCATGACTGCTATCGTTTCCAGCAAAAAAGGACAAAAGGGCGGTGATATTAGGTTTGAGCGCATGAAAAAAGACTTTAGGGCACATCTTAAACAACGTTCTGATTCTTATGTAACTATGATGGTTGATTTTTATGGAACAAAAGAATGGCCCATGCTTGAAGAAGCACGTTCTCAACAGTCACATATAGAGAAATCAAAAACATTTTGCGAAGCCACTATGGCAAGTCTCAAAGAATTTTTGGGGGACAATATCCCTACCGAGCAACGCTTCATCCCCTATGTAGCTATGCACGAATTTGAAGCCTTACTGTTTAGTGAGCCAACCACTTTAGCGGAAAAATTGAATATCAAAGAATCTGTCATACTAGATATTTTGAAAGAATGCGGCGAACCAGAACAAATCAATGACTCACCTATGACTGCACCCTCAAAACGTCTTCATGCGCTGAGTCCTTCTTTCAAAAAAACTTCTACCGGCATCGCCATAGCCAAAGAAATTGGCCTTGATATCATGCGAGAAAAATGCCCCTTGTTTGACCAATGGTTAAGCCGTATTGAGCAACTGAAATAGGGCATGGGAAATACAGCCATTTGGGATTCTAACCCGTGTCCCTACTTTCTATAACCGTCTGCAGTACATTTTGTGTATATATTTGTGTATATAATCGCCATAGCTATGTTCAAAAATGCGGCTTTAAATTGTGATTACGCTACATTGACGCCATAGGTTCGAATCCCTCCCCCTCCGCCATTATTTCAAGAACTTAAGAACAAAATAAGGCAAGCCCGAAAGAGCTTGCCTTATTTTGTTCTTGGTGATTTGCCCCACACCTGCCCCACATTTTGGTTTTTTGCTTTTTCCGGTTCTTTAAGTATTCACCAAAGCAAGGGGCAATAAGACCCGGTATGTCTTTTCTGACGGTTAAAGGTTTTCATTTTAGGGAGCGTAAATCGATGTCACCAGCTCCAGCCTCAGCCTCTTTTTTCTTTAACAGCAAAGCGTGCGGACACGCAAACGGTAATTCTCAAAATCCTTAAAGCCGTATGCCCGTCTTTAGATAAGTTTCGTTTTGCAATGAAATCCTTCCATATATACCATTATTTTGCTAAAAGTAAACACTCTAGCTACTTCTTCTTTCCGGACGAAGAGCGTTTTGCGTCTTTAGGGGCAAAGCTTAAGTTAACAAAATTTTTATTTTTCCAAAAAGCTTATAAATTCATAAGCGGCACTCTTTCCTACTCTAATCTTTTACATTTAACGCGAGTTCAAGCCTTGAAAAAAAAGATTACAATGTCAAAAAATAAAATGTTTGACACTTTTTGCCAAACATGGCATATTTTTCAAGAAGAACACGGGAGGGTAATTAAAAATGGGTCGAAAAACGAAATCACTTTGGATTCCTTTGACAGAGGCACTTGTTAACCTTTCGCTTGAGGCTACTCCTGCCCAAATTACAAGTTTTTTGGATTTTTATAATTTATGTAAGAGTCCTTTAGCAGGTTTTTATAATGACCCCGCAATCATCAGGTTAAAAAAAATGAGCTCAGCCTACAATTTTAAGGATTTCTACATTGACAACAGTAGACTGTATGTCCTTTCCAAAGCAGCAAAGCAACAACTCCAAATGACTTTAGAAGAAAAAAATTCAGCATCGCAGCCTCATATTTTTTCTCCAGAAGATGAGGAATTTGAAGACATATGTAAAGAAGTACGTTCTCAGCAGAAAACTCTGCAAGCCTTTCTAGAGTACTGTCGTGAAGAACAGACTTTAAATGAATTTTTCCTTAATCAAGTTTTTCTCCGTATGAAGAATTTACTACCACTTGGTTTAGAAATAAAAAATTTCCAGGGGTGCATAAAAAACTCCAATATACCGATGCAATACCCAAGCCTTCAAGACGAACTCGAAGGAAAAATTTACATAACCCCTCTCTTGCAAGGAGGGGCAAAACAATGGATCAAAAACCGCTTATGCAACGAATGCGGGCGTATCTATTTCTACAAGTTAGATAGAGCCAAATTTTGCTCAGAAGCTTGCAGAATAAGAAGGGTTCGTCGTTCATAATAGGTGATTATATAAAAATGGCCCGACTCCAGGGAGGAGTCAGGCCTGCACAAAGCAGTGAAAACCGCGGCAACGGTTCGGTCAGCTGAATTTGCGTCAATAGTTTGACATCTTCCACGCTTTTTTGCAAGTCTTTTTTCCTCCCTAGAGTCCCCTGTGTAAGCGCACTTATGTGCGATTCTACACTCACGTCTAAAATAGGAGGCTATGATGTCTACCAAAGAAGTTATCTTATACGAAGACGATGACCTTATAAGTATTTTTTTGCGAATACTTCCAGAGGTTTTTTGTGGTCGTGACTTGGATAAACTCACAGGGAAAATACTGCAATGGCGCACTATCCAAAATCGACGATCTAGGGGTGAAATCCCCGAAAAGTGCTTTAAGAAGATCAGCCCGAAAAAGGTTGTCATACTTCGAGATCTTTTCCTAGAGTGGCTCGAAACGGACATGGCGCGTCTGAAATCGGCGTAATACCAATCACCTCTCTCCTCTCGCGAAAAAAGCGAGAGGAGATTATAAAAGGACAAATATATGTACAATTCCAACAATGGTCAGTTTCAAAGAACAGTCCACACCGAAGTCGTGCATGACCCTAATACCGCCTATCCATCTACTCATCTAACGACTGAAAAAGTTAAAATTTGTTTTGATAATAAAGTAGGATACGATTCTTTAGATGAAGAAATGCAATTAGGTAGTCAAAACCCTGCTCTTCAAGCCTTAGTGGAACCCGTTATAAAGGATATTCTTTCATCGAAAGAGGCCGTTCCGGCGCTACCAGCTACTCTTAACACTACCCCCCCTATACTGCTAGTACCAGTAACCCCAATGGGTATGCCAAACTTGCCCTCCATGCCGCAAGTTCAAGTACCCCTAATAACTATGCCAAATCCGCTCCCTATGTTGGCAGTACCAGTAACCCCAATGGGTATGCCAAACTTGCCCTCCATGCCGCAAGTTCAAGTACCCCTAATAACTATGCCAAATCCGCTCCCTATGTTGGCAGTACCAGTAACCCCAATGGGTATGCCAAACTTGCCCTCCATGCCGCAAGTTCAAGTACCCCCAATGACTATGCCAAATCTGCCCCCTCCGCCAAACGGGGCTTACCCACAGCCTAGTGTAGTAAAGCAAAACTATTTGCAAAAACTACTGAGCGTTGAAAAGGACTCCCTTACCTACAGACACATAGTCAATCTATTCGCTATACTCGCCTTAACGGGAATAGCATTTGAGCGAGTTCTCAGATCAATCCTAGCAAGAGTAGAAAAAGACTACATAACTGTTACTCCGAGTAAAGATGGTCTATACTGGATAATGAATATCCATATGGATAACGTCTTATATGAGGGAAATGACATTGTATCACTATACGCTCTTATTAGCGGACAAAGTCTTGCATTAAGTATAGAATGCCTATTCAAACACATATGCACGCATGAATATGAAAATAGCTTTGCCGCGCCAGATAAAAAATCATATTGGGATTTTGAGTATGCTCCGCTTTTCTCCCAGGATTTCCCCACCACTTACAAAATGATATTTAACGCTTTCAAAGCTGACTTTGTGAAAAAAGGTAATTTTCACTACCCTAATCGGCTTGAAATAAGCTTTAGATTAAAAAATGCAAAGAGCTTTACTCTTGACTTTTCCCTCATGAAAAACAAGAAAAGCTCTGAAACTCGTTGGTTTCAAAAAACTCCTCCTAATAAAGCCATAAAGCTCGAAGAAAGCACAAAAGCCTTACCTAAAGCAAGTCTTGTTATTCAACCCGGACAAAAGATTCCCGGCAGTGAGATTAAGCGTAAGGTAATTCTTCAGCCCATTATAGAAAGTGGTATGCTCATTTGGATATATGGCCCTGAAAAGTCATTTAAAAGTCGTTTTGCCCGGATTCTTGCGCATAGTTTAAGTCATGGGAACACTTTTTTAGATAAATACAAAGTTAACAGCCCTGTATCTGTTCTATTTATAAGTGGAGAAGATCTCCCTGACAAGTTTGAACAAGCTTGTGAAGAAGAACTCAGAGGAGCCAACCTCCCAGTAGAGACTAAGTTTTCTTGTATACTTGCAAAAGCATTAAACAATGCATCAGGCCAAATAAATATACTTGATCCATTTTGGAAATCTCAAATAGACTTGGCACTTACAACAACCGATGTAATTATTTTGGACTGCTTGTACAGTTTAACCACGAACAAGGTCAGCATCACAGAGTTAATAACCTATATAACACCATGGAAAAATAAAGGAAAAACATTTAGTATCATTGATCATACTAATCGAGAAGGTGAACTTAGTGGTAGTGTTGACAAAAAACGTGTTGCCGACTTATGCATGGAACTTGTAAAAAATATAGATGGTACAGTCACACTATCGTTTCCTATAACACGCTACCTTGGCCCCGACGATAGCCAACCTCTTATTCTGAGGCCAGTATTCAGTAATGATTATACCTTCAAGTTTGAAACTTCTGAAGAGAAAATACCGCAAGTATCGAGTGAAACAAAACGTAAGATGATTGCTCATATTTTGATGACACAATACGGACTAAAGCAGAAAGGGAAATTGGATGATCTTTTTAGTGTTCGCAATAGTACAATCTCTAACTGGACTGTAGAAGCTAAAGAAAAATGCTGGCAGCCCCACGAAAAAGAGCTTTTAGATAAATATCAAAATATGTCTAAAAATGAGCTTGAAGATGAAGCCATAAAGTTAAAAAAAGACAAGTAAGCCTTTGGAATCTTCCATAGTCAAGGTTTTAGGCATTGGAACACTTTAATATTACATTTCAAGATGTTCAAATAAAGTTCCAACGTTCCAAGCATTCCATCACCCCCCCTAAATTAGCATTTTAAAGGAGCAATGTAGCTCTAACTCCTGTAAAGTAAGAATCCACCAGCCTAGCTGGTGGTTTTTCTTCTTCACAAAAACGAGGCTGCCCCAACCATCATAGGGCAGCCTTTTGTTTACCTAACATGGATACAATCTAACGAGTTAAAGCCCCAAACCTGCACTAGCAATAAGAAAGATATAGTTACGACAAGAGTACCTATCGTTATGTCGGAATCTAAAGGAAGTCGGATGAAAAATCTCTGACCTGACGAACAGAAATCATATCAGACAACTATTATCAGCAGACTATAGTGGTGTGAGAGAACGACTAACAACTGATCCAAAGAATGATTAGCCTTGCTGTATATTACTTGCACATAGCCACTGGTAACGTATTCCAGCCAGCAGTAAAACGTGGGGACAAATACTTCTGACGCATACGCCAAGTGGCA
>CAYJFE010000051.1:0-20971 GCA_964369165.1 uncultured Desulfovibrionaceae bacterium
ATAAAAGGACTTATCTTATGGCAAAATCAATTATTTCCTACTCTGCTCAACAATATATTTATTCATAATGTAGCATTTGATTGACATTTTAATCTATGTATTCTATCGTACTTTTGCAGGGGAGCTTGTAGACAGGCTGAGAGGAAATGCGAACATTTCGACCCTATAACCTGATTTGGATAATGCCAACGTAGGGAAGCCATCATTTTATTTTCTTCAAAATACAGTATGCCCTACTTTTAACTAAGACAGGGCATATTTTTTTGGAGATTATTATTTATGTTATTTACAGAAAACAAAAAAGCTTTTTTTCTATGGTTTGGTGCGGCAATTTCGCTTGTGGATATGATGACAGGAATGCAATTAGCAAGCCTTGGTTTGCCTAAAGCTTTTTTAGCAATCTTTACAGGACTTTTAGTCGGTTGTATCATCTTTTTTTGTGCTGGGCTTATTGGTGCAAAAGAGAAAATGGCAGGAATGCAGAGCTCTGCAATTGCCTTTGGCAAGTACGGGTCTTTATTTTTTGCCTCACTCAATGTCATTCAATTGATTGGTTGGACAGCCGTTATGCTGCAATTTGGAGGGATTACAGCAGAACTTATTTTTGCATCTACTTCACTTTCTTTAGAATTTTGGATATGCCTTTTCAGTTTTGGGCTTTTTCTTTGGCTTATAAGCGGAAAAAAAGGGCTCAATTCTATGCATACTTTTCTTATTTTGGCTCTTTTCTTGGTTTGTATGCTTATACTCTTTCGTATCTTGACAATGGAACATAGTGAAAACACAAAAGAAATAACAAATTCCCTTATCTTTGCCCTCGGTTTTGATTTAGCTCTCGTTTTACCTCTTTCGTGGACTCCTTTGATTTCTGATTACACAAAAGAAGCAAAAGAGCCAGTCAAATTCACTCTTGCTTGTGCTTTAGGGTATTTTATCGCATCATTTTCTATGTTTAGCCTAGGGCTTTTAGGCGCCTATTATTTGAATCTATCAGCCATCGTGCCTTTATTTGCTTTAGTTGGCGGCACATTATCTTTATTTGTTTTATTTTTCTCAACAATAACAACAGCCTATCTTGATGTTTATTCAGCTGCACAGAGCTTTTTACACCTTCTACCTAAGAAATATTCTGCAATTCCACATAAATATATTTCCCTAATAATCTTACTACTCTCAACAGTGGTGGCACTTTTGTTTTCTTCTTCCTATTTTGAGCCTTTTCTTTATTTCATTGCCTCTGTATTCTTGCCTATGCTGAGTATTTTAATCTTTGAATATTATATCACGCAAAAAAACTATGCTGATACAAATATCAATATTTTCAATGCCATCGTTTGGTTTTCTGCCTTTCTACTCTACCATTTTGGCATGACAAAAAGCTCTGTTTTAGGCTCTTCTTCCATAATACTTTTAGGAATATTCTTTGTTTTTATGGTTAAATATATTATAAATAAAAAGCCCAACAAAATTTAATGTTGAGCTTTTTAATTTGTGTAGGAATAAGTAATAATTATTCTTCGTTTTGTGGTTCTAATTGATCTAGTTTTTTGTAATTACTAATAATAACACCAAGTGAAACAATACCGAGAATACCAAGGATAAGAGCTGGAATACCGCCTAAATAGGAAAGCATTTTAATTCCATCAAGCCCTAAGAATGCCAAGAAGATAAGCGAAACAGCGGTGATAACTGCACCCCAAAGCACTTTCAAAAGTACAGGTGCTTCTTGTTTACCGTCTGTAAGGCCTTCAGATGAAATACTTGCCATAGCGTTCAAGGTTGAGTCAGTTGCTGTAACAAAGGAAATAAATACAGCAAAAACATAGACTGCGCTGATAAGAGTTGCAAATGGGAAATATTCAATAACTGCATAGGTGGCAAAACCAGGGCCTTTTTCATTAAGAATTGCAAGAATATCAATAGTTCCTGTCATTTGCATATAAAGAGCTGAACCACTCAAAATACTCATCCAAATTGTGCTGAAGATAGCAGGAATAAAGAAAGTTGTTACAATAACTTGTTTTACAGTATAACCATAAGCTAAACGCGCAAGGAAAACTGCTGTTACAGGCGCCCAACCAATCCAACTGCACCAGTAGAAAGTTGTCCAACCTTGTGGCCATGTGTCACCAGCAAAAGAGCCTGTGAACAAAGATTTTTCAAAAATATTTGCCGCAAAACCACCAAATGCTTCAACTGAACCATTCAAAATATATGATGTAGGCCCAAAGAAAAAGAAGATAAAGAGAAGAGCTGCATAAACATAGACGTTGATAGTTGATAAATATTTGATACCTTTAAATAAGCCAGATTTAGCAGAAAGAATAAAGGTGATACTACCAATAATAGCAATAACAATCCAAGTTGTAAGATTACTTTCAATGCCAAAAACTGTGTTCAAGCCGCCGCCAAGGTTCAATACTGAAGTATCAAAAGCTGCACCAATAGCAAAACAGATAGAGAAAAGAATAATAATATCAATAATTTCATTTGCTTTTTTCTCGTATTTAGCAGGGAACAAATGTGAAATTTGTGAGCCAATACTAAAAGGTTTCTTCATATTATAATAAGCAAAAGCGAAAATAATTGTTGGAATAGTATAAAAAGCATAAGGAATAAAAGTCCAGTGCAAGAACATTGTTTCCATCGCAAATTTAGCCGCTTCAACGCTCATTGGCTCAATACCTAATGAAGCAGGTGGGTAGGCAAGGTGGTAAATTGGTTCTTCTGTACCCCAAAAAACAATACCGGCCGCAATTGTTGTACAAAGAACAATAAATGTGCAAGTTTTTCTTGCAATAATTGGTTCAGCTTTTGCTCCACCAATTTTATAGTTACCAAATTTTGAAAAGTATGCCGCAAGGACCATCAACAAAGAAGCAACACCAGTTAAGCTAAACAAGCCACCAAACTGGATAACCATAACATCTTTAATATATGTTGTTGTTGATAAAAATGATTCGGGATTGAGAATTGCAACTACAATAGTTAAGAAGATAAGAACAAAAGCAGGCAAAAACACCATAAAACGCATGCCATGCATTTTTGTATTATCTTTTTCTTGAGCGATATTAGACATATAAATTCCTTTATGCTTAAATGAATAAAGTTGAATAAAGTATATAAAATCATTATTTTAAATACTTCATGATTCGTAAGCAGTCTTTAGATATCAGCTCATTTTATTTTATACAGCAGAAGAAAAATAACGCAAACAAGGGCAAATGTCAAGCAAATAAAAAAAATACTGCTCATTGTTAGTTTGAAAAAAAGTGAAAATAAATTTCCAATTTTATAAATTATGAAAAATTAGTTGACATTTTTTAGAAAAAAGATGACTATCTAGAAAAATAATTGAGGCTGGTTAAAGTTTCTATAAGGCAGTTATTTTAGTAAGAACTTGCTTTTATAAATTTTTTCCAAAGTTTGCTCAGTCTTTAGATTTGATGTTTCTATTTACTTAGTAAATGAAAAAAGCTTATTTTATTTTATACAGCAAGTATTTATAGTCATAACAAGGAAAACTTATGGACATTAAAGATTTTAACATGAACTTTTTCTCTCTAAAAGGGAAAAACGCCATAATAACTGGCGGCAACACAGGTCTAGGCCTAGCTTTTTCACTTGCTTTAGCAAAAGCTGGTGCAAATGTTTTTGTTCCTAGTATTATGGATGATGACGGAACAACAAAAGAATTGATTGAAGCAGAAAACGTGAAATATCATTTTATGCAAGCTGATCTCACAAAAGAAGGTGAACCTAAAGCTATTATTGAAAAATGTGTTGAAGTATTTGGTTCTATTGATATTTTAGTGAATAGTGCTGGCATGTGCATTTGTGAAGAAGTTGATAAATTTGGCAGAAAGCAGTGGGATCCTATGATCAATCTAAACCTCACAGCCGCCTTTGAACTCAGCTATGAAGCTTCAAAATTTATGGTTCCGCAAAAAAGTGGTAAAATCATCAATATTTGTTCAGTATTCACCTATTTAGGCGGTCAATGGTCGCCTGCTTATGCTGCAACAAAGCACGGCATTGCTGGCTTTACAAAAGCTTATTGCGATGAATTAGCTCAATTCAATATACAAGTAAACGGCATCGCACCTGGTTACTATGCTACTGCAATCACTAAAAAAACAAGAAGCAATCCTGAAACTAACCAAAGAGTTCTTGACCATATCCCCGCAAATCGTTGGGGAGATGTGGCTGATTTGATGGGTGCAACTGTATTTTTGGCAAGTAATGCCTCTGATTATGTCAATGGCCATATATTGTCAGTTGATGGCGGCTATCTTGTACGCTAGATCCTTTTTTATGGAATAAGGTTAGAAATTTGAAAAAGAAGTATATATTAGGGGTTGATGGCGGTTCGCAAAGCTCAAAAGTGGTTATTTTTGACCTTGAAGGCAATATAATCTGCCAAGCAAGCGAAAATCTCCAAGCTATGCACTTGCCACAACCTGGTATTGTTGAGCATCCAGAAGACGATTTATGGACATCAATTATAGCTGCTTTTGAAAAAACTTTGTCAAAATTTGATGGCGATGTGAATGACATTATCGGCATTGGACTTTGCACAATTAGATTTTGCAGAGCTTTACTGAAGGCTGACGGCACTTTGGCACAACCAGTCATGAGCTGGATGGACCAAAGGGTTTCAAAAGTGTATGAGCACACGAATCCTGAAGTTGCCTATGTCACGACCTCCTCTGGCTATATCACGCATAGATTTACAGATAAATTTATTGATTCAGCCGCCAACTATCAAGGCGTTTGGCCAATGGATACAGACACTTGGACTTGGTATGAGGACAAAGAAACTTTTGATTCATACAATCTACCGCGTGAAATGCTTTTTGATTTAGCAAAGCCTGGCGAAATTTTAGGCCATGTTTCTAAAAAAGCCTCTCTAGCTCTCGGTATTCCTGAAGGAGTGCCTGTTATTTGTACGGCAAATGATAAAGCAACAGAAGCCTTAGGCGCAGGTCTATTAAACGATAATGAAATGCTTATTTCATTAGGTACTTATATTGCTGGCATGACAAATGGAAGTGATAATCCAAAGGGTACAACAAACTTTTGGACAAACTTTGCTTGTATGCCAAATAAATATCTTTATGAAAGTAATGGGATACGAAGAGGTATGTGGACAGTTAGCTGGTTCAAAAACCTTATCGGCCCTGAATTTTATGAAAAAACAAGAACAACTGAAGAAAAACGTGAACACGTTTTAGAATCAGAAGCTCTTTTAGTGCCTATTGGCTGTGAAGGGCTTATGATTGTGCCTGAATTCTTGGCTCCTACTGGGCAACTTTATAAAAAAGGTGTTATGCTAGGCCTTGATGCTAGGCATACAAGAGGGCATATGTATCGCTCTATTCTAGAAGCGATCGCTATGACCATGAAGATGCGTGTTGATGAAATGTGTGAAGAACTTGATAAAGATTTCGATAGTTTAATCATTACAGGCGGCGGCTCTAACAGCGATTTATTTATGCATATCTTTGCTGATGTTTTTGGAAAACCCGTGAAAAGAAATCTTGTGAACGGTTCGGCAGTTATAGGCTCGGCTATCTGCGTTGCAGTTGGGCTTGGAGTTTATAATTCTTTTGAAGAAGCCGTTTCAAAAATGGTTAAAATAAAAGATAATTTTCAACCGAATATGATCAACACACAAACATATAAAGAAATTATTGATGGGGTGTATTCTCATGTTACTGAATACACTGACGAAGTGCTCAAACTTTCCTACCCAATCTTTAAATAAGATTATAATTTATATAAAAAGGATTTATTATGTCAATTGATAAACAAATTATTGTTGATAAACTTGTTGCTTTAGTTGGAAAAGACAATGTTATAACTGATGGCGAAGTGTTGAAAGAAAGCAGCATCGATCGCTTCAGAAAATTCCCTGCTGTTTTTGGTGTGTATACTTTACCAATTCCTGCGGCTTTAGTTTATGCAAACACTACTGAAGAAGTGGCTAAAGTATTGGAATTTGCTAATGAAAATAAAATTAATGTTGTGCCAAGAACAGGTCTTTCTTCCATTGAAGGCGGTCTTGAAACTATCGTGGAAAATTCTATTGTTTTAGATGCTTCAAGAATGAAAAAAGTTATTAAAGTTGATGAATACAATATGCTTCTCACTTGCGAATGCGGTGTGCTTTTAGAAGATGTTGAAAATATGCTAAGAAAGCAAGGCCTTACAACAGGTCATTCACCACAATCAAAACCTTTAGCGCAAATGGGCGGCCTTGTTTCAACACGAAGCACTGGCCAGTTCTCAACTTTATACGGCGGCATTGAAGATATGCTTGTAGGCCTTGAAGCCGTCTTCCCTAATGGTGAAATTGTTAGAATTAAAAACGTTCCACGCAGAGCTGCTGGCCCTGATCTTCGCCACATAATCATGGGTAGTGAAGGCGCACTTTGCGTTATCACAGAAGTTACTGTAAAACTTTTCAAATATCGTCCTGAAAACAATATTTTCTTAGGCTATCTCGTCGATGATATGAAAACAGGCTTTGACATTCTCAGAAATGTTATGGTAGAAGGCCTAAAACCATCTGTTGCTCGTTTATACGATGAAGAAGATGGCGACTACTATTTCTCACATTTTTCTAACAACAAATGTGTATTAGTTTTCATGGCTGAAGGCATAAAAGAAATTGCTGAATTTACTGCAAATAGCATTGATAAAATCGTTTCAGCAAGTAATAAAGCTGAAAAAGTTGACAGCAAATTGATCAAAACTTGGTTTGATGGCTTAAACTGGTTCCCAGAAAAAGTTGTTGAAGAATACGCGCTTATCAAACAAACAAGCAATGTTGGTTTCACCACTGAAATTTCTGGTAACTGGGACGTCATTCACGACATTTATGAAAATGTTTGTTCACGCGTAAAAGCAGAAATTTCTGATATTACTATGATGGGCGGACACTCTTCTCACTCATATGTAAACGGTACTAATGTCTATTTCATGTATTATTACAATGTAGTAGATGTTAAACCTGAAGAAGAAATTAACAAATACCATAATCCTATCAATAAAATTATTATGGAAGAAACTTTACGCTTTGGTGGCTCAATTTCTCACCACCACGGCATTGGCAAACACAGAACCCCTTGGATTAAGGAAGAACATGGCTCTTCTTACTATTTGCTAAAAACTTTGAAAGAAGCATTCGATCCAAATGGTATAATGAATAAAGGGACTTTGTTCCCAGAAGGCTAGGCTCTAGTTCTCAATTCATTCTTTTGAGTTTTTTCTGCTAAGACAATAATTTTTATCGGAAATTCCACAAAATGTGAATTGAAAACACATTCTAGATAAGCCTATAAGGTTTTATAATGAATATTCTTGTCTGCTTTAAAGCTGTTGAAGACATTGATAAACTGACTAGAGAAGATTGGGTATTGGAGGGAAATGAAATCTCTCTCCAATACCTTCCTAAAGTATTGAATTGTTTTGATGAAAGTGCTTTAGAACTGACATTGAGAATAGCAAAGCAAGTTTCCTTGACTCAAGATAGTCAAGAAGAAATCAATATAAGTGCGCTCACAGTGGGTAATTCTACTTGTGAGCGTTTTTTGCGCCTTATGCTTGCTTTAAAATTTGATAAAGCTATTCACGTCCAAACAGATTCCAATATAGATTTTACTCCTTCCATTGTCGCAATGCAACTAGCTGAATTTACACAAAATAATAAGCAAGATTTTATAATTACTGGCTCGAGTGCTGGGCTTGGCGATAATGGGCAAACAGGTTTATTTTTAGCTGAAATGCTTTGCCTGCCATGCTTTACAAATGTTATTGACATAAGTTATGAATCGAAAAACCAGTTAAGAATTGTGCGTGATGTTGATGATGGCATTATCGAAGAAATAATTTCTGCTCCTGCAGTTTTAACTATTGGGAATGCTCAGATTTCATATTTGCGTGTGCCAACTCTTAAAGATAAAATGAATGCTAAAAATGCAAAAATTGAATCAATTCCTTTTATTGAAGACAGAAGAGATTTTAAAACACATAAAATTCAATCGCTTGAAATAAAAAACTGCAAAAGAAATTCTCAGCTTATCTCAGGAAAAAATACTGAAGAAAAAGCGCAATCCCTTTATAATAACTATTTAAAAAATTTTATAAAAAGTGTTGGTTAGAGTATGCAAATTAAAATTATTCTCAATGCATTTCAAAAAGATTTTTTTACGCAACTCTCAGAATGCTTTGCCTTTTATTCTCAATTTTATACTGAGCACACTTGCTCGCTCATTATTTTTTCATCATCAGAAAAAGAAAATGAACACATCAACTATTTATCAAATTTGAATAAAGAAAATATTTTTTCTACAATAACACTGATTCCTCTTTCTCAAAATAGTGTTGAATTACAGCTAGATGCTCTTTGTTCCTATGAAAACAATAGAGAAACTTTTTCTTATTTATTCCCCTCAAATCTTTGGGGAAAATCACTCTCTACAAGATTTGCTTATCGGATAAAATCTTATTCATTAAACAGTGTTATTTCTCTTGAAACTAATATTTCTAACAACACTTGTTCTGTAAAAAAATTTTCATATTCTAATAATTGCTTAGTAGAATTCCTTCTCTCTTCACCTCCTTATTGCCTCTCACTAGCAAAAGAAAGTTTTAAGTCTGAAAAAATTTTGCAAGCACGCGAAAATTCAAATAAATTTCCTCATAACCCTACTCATTCTGATCAAATGCACACTCGCGATATCCAGTCATTACAAAGTCTTGAATTTGAAATTTTTGAATGGAATGACAACAGCGTACCGCAGAACATTCTTTCTTTCAAGGAAAAGACTGAATCAAACTCACTTGCAGAAGCAAAATTTGTAGTTATTTGTGGGCAAGGAATGGATTCAAAGGAAAAAGTTTTGCAAATTCAGGCTTTAGCAGAAAGCATGAAGGCTGCTTTTGGAGTCACAAGACCCGTTGCCATGAATGCGCAAGCAAGTATTGATAAAATCGTAGGCATTTCAGGAAATATATGTTCGGCTGACACTTGCATTGTTATTGGCGCATCTGGTGCTGGTGCATTTTATGCTGGAATTGAAAAATGTAAAACAATTATCGCAGTAAACACAAATGAAAATGCAGCCATCATCGAAAAAGCTGATTTAGTTGTTATTGAAGATGGTTTGCTATTTATGGAAAAATTGGCTAAAACTATTATAGAAGACACACATTAAGAATTTAACTCTCTCTAAGGAAAGATATTTATATGCAAAATATTTCTGATTATAACAAAGATGAATCTGGTTTGGTGGGCTATGCAGATGCCTATTACACGCCTAAGAATAAAGAAGAACTTATTGAAATTATTGCAAATGCTCAAAGTTTGCAAATTCCTATAACCTTTCAAGGGGGCAAAACAGGCATAGTCGGCGCTTCTGTGCCTTTTGGTGGACATCTTATTAATTTGTCAAACCTATCTTCTGTGCTAAGTTTTGAAGATGATAGTATAGAAGTTGAGGCAGGAATAACATTAAAACTATTAAATCAATATATTCAGCAAAAAAATAATGCTTTATTCTTTCCTGTTAATCCAACTGAAGAACTTGCAAGCCTTGGCGGAATTATAGCTATGAATGCCCGCAGCTTTAATGAAATGAAATATGGTTCAATTATTAACTATATAGAAGAATTGACTTTTATCTCTCTTGAAGGCAAAGAAGAAAAGATAACAAACCATGATTCAGCAATGCAAAATATAATTGGTTCTGAAGGCTCGCTTGGTGCAATCACAAAAGTCAAGCTATCGCTCATACCAAAAAGCCCTATTATTTGGGGAATTGCTTTCTTTTTTGAGGAAAGTAAAAATGCTTTTTCATTTGTCGAAGCAATAAAATTTATGCATAAAGATTTTTCAAGTGTTGAATTTATAGACAAAGAATCAATAGATCTTATTGAAAAAGAGAAAAAAAACATTGAAAAAATAAAAAAAATTCCTACAATCACAGACAATTATAAAGCAATTGTCTATATCGAGATTGAAAAAAACACTGAAGAAGAAATCGAAAATTGTGTAGAAAAGCTCATAGAAATAGCGGAAAATAATAATTCAGATTCTGAAAATGCATGGATTTTTGAAGGCTACGAAGAAGTGCAAAAAATGCGTGATTTTCGTCATGCTATTATGGAAATTTTATTATATAATCAATTCAACTTTCCTTTTAATCTTGAAATTCAAGGAAACAACTATGGTAAAACCATTGATTTCATAAAAGAAAAACTGCCAACTCGCAATCTTTTTTTCTTTGGCCATGCCGATAATGACAGAGTTTTTTGCATGACTGTTTCACAAAGCCAAAAAGAATTAGATACTCTTTTACGCACACTTGAAAATATCTTTGATTTAGCCTATAAAGCTTGCAATAGTACGGCAAATGCCTTTATCAGTGAATATGGCATAGGTAAAAAGAATAAATATTTTGCTGAAAAGTATTTTTCATAAAGGTTTAAAATGAATATTGCTGTCTGTATAAAGCAAGTACCTAATTTTGCAAACAATTCCGTTGACTTAGAAACTGGCTTAATTAAAAGAGCTCTCTTGTCTTCATCTATCAACCCTAGCGATTTATCAGCATTAGAAGCGGCTTTGCAACTGAAAGAAAAATTTATAACTCAAGGTCTTGAGGCAAAAGTTTATGCCTTCAGCATGGGGCCTCAAAGTGCAGTAAAAATTTTATCTGATTCATTTTCTTTGGGCGTAGACAATGCTTATTTGGTCAACGACAAAGCTTTTGCTGGTTCTGATGTCATTTCAACATCTTACGCTCTTTATCAGGCAATACGATCCTGTGAGGAAAATCTAAACATCAAATTTAATGCTATACTTTGCGGCAATCAAACAACAGACGGCGGCACTTCTTTTATTTATACAGCACTTGCGACTCGTTTCGATTATCCTTTACTTCCCTATGCTGAATCTATTGATTTAACAAAGAATTTATCATCTTTTAGCATCACAACTATGCAAAATATGGGTAATCTTTTGCAAAAAATTGAAGCAAAAATGCCTGTAGTTATTTCCATTCTTCCCGAAAATTTCCCCCCGCGTATGCCCACTTTGAAGTTAAAAATGTTAGCTAAAAAGAAAAGTGTTGAAACAATAACTCTTGCTGACCTTGAAGATAAAAATATCAATAATTACGGGATGAAAGGCGCAAAAACTAAAGTTGTGAAATCCTATTCACCTCAAATTAAATCGCAAAATACAATTATAGACGCTGAAGAAATTGGGTATAAGCAACTTCATCAAACAATAAATGATTTGATAAACGAGAATAGAGCATGATACAAATTTACTTAGAATTTCAAGAAGATAGAATACATCCCATTGTATTTGAGCTTTTAGGAAAAGCAGAAGATTTATGCAAAAGCGCAAATGCCTATAAGAATGCGAAAATCTCACTATTTTCAGCCTTTCCTTTATCAAGCTCTCAAAAAGCTGAAATTGAGCACTACAATATTGATAAAATTTATTATCTTGAAGCAAACAGTGAAGAAGCACAAGAAAAAAGCTTTTATTACGATAGAGTTTCAGAAGCATGTTCAAAAGCCATTGAAATTTCACAAAAAAATGACAATACATCTATAATTCTTCTTGGCGAAACAAAGCAAGGAAACTTGCTCGCCTCTTCTCTAGGAATCAAAAAAAACACTGGAATTACAGCAGATTGTACAGATTTGTATCTAAACAATGAGAACAAACTCACGCAAGTAAGACCAGCTTTTTCAGGCAATCTTATAGCTGAAATTATTACTCCGCATACAGATTTGCAAATGGCAACAGTGAGGCAAAATATTTTCCATAAAGCTAAAAAAAGCACTAGAAAATCAATTGAATACATTCCTATCGAACTTGAACACACTTCAAAAATTACAATATTAAACACAGTTGAAGTTCCGCAAGACTTGCAATCGCAATCTATTACAAAAGCAAAAAGACTTGTGATTATAGGAAACGGAGTCGAAAAGATAGAAGATGTTGAAAAAATAAAACTTTTTGCTAAAAATATCAATGCTCAACTTGCGGGAACAAAGCTGGCAATACAAAAAAATCTCCTTCCTAGAAGTGCACAAATAGGGCTCTCTGGGCAGGTGGTTTCTCCTGATTTTGCTCTTTTGCTCGGTGTCTCTGGCTCTGTGCAATTTATGTCAGGCATGCAAAATATAAAGACAATTATTGCAATAAATAAGGATAGGAATGCCGATATAATGAAATACGCTCACTATCCAATCTATGGAGATTTATATACATTTCTTAGCAGTATTGGCAAATAATTTTTTAGAGGCTACTAGTGTGGATTTTTATTTGAAACAGCAAAAAATGCTGATGAAATAAGTAAGGCACAGGCAATCATAAGTGGCGTATCTACTTTTTCTCCGCCAAGTAACCAGCCGAGATATAAAGCAATTACTGGGTTTACAAATTCATAAGAAATAGCAATCATGGGACGAGTTTTTTGCAGCAGCCAAAGATAAGAGGCATAACCACACACAGCTGCAAGCACAAGAAGAAAAAGTGGGATCAATAGTTCAGGAACAAAGTTGATATCACTCAATTTTTCGCCAACTAAAAGCCCAAAGATCAAGCTCTCTATACCGCCAATGAGCATCATAAAACCTGTTGAGCGCAGCAAGGACATAGGCGTTTCTGTGCGTATTTGCTTAGTGAGGTGCGAGCCATAAACCCAGCCTAGAGTTGAAAGCAATAATAGAGTAAAGCCTATAAAAGATGCTTGGCCGTTTGCTCCCTGATACCATTGCATCCAGCCCATTGCACCAACACCTATACAAAGTCCAAAAATCTGTATGAGTGAAGGGCGAATTTTTGAAAAATACCAGTCAGCAAGCACCATCCATGTAGGAACAACACTTAAAAGCATGGCTGTTGTCCCTGATGAGACAGTTTCTTGCCCTTTTGTTACAAAGGCTCCACCCATAACAACAAGAAATAAGCCTAATATTGTATACGCTTTCAAATCTTTGAAAGTAAAAACAATTTTCTCACCTTGATAGCGGCTTATCGCGATAAGGACTATGCCTGCCAAACTTATTCTTAGAAAAGTTAGCAAAACCCCAGGGCAATGCATAAGTGCAAATTTTGTTATAATATATCCAGAACCCCATGAAAGATAAAGGATAAACAAGCAAAAAATGAAGAAATATTTATTATGTATTAGGCTCATAAATACAAACTTATTTTAATAGATGTTTGAGAGAAAATTAAAATTTTTCTTGATGTATCATAGAAAGATTACAGTCCGCATCTGTGTATGGATCTATATTTTCATTTTTATGACCAATGGCTAAAACGCAGAGTGGTTCAAGGTTTTGAGGGAAATTATAGCGTGCACGCAATGCGTCAATAGAATTTTCATTTTCTTTATTTGTGCGATTACGCATTTGTATCCAAGTTGAACCAAGGCCTAAATTTGTAATTTCAAGTTGCATGAAAGTAGTTGCAATGCTTGCTTCTTCAATCCAAGTATCTGTTTTTTGACTGTCTGCCAACACAATGATAGCTAGAGTTGCACTGAGAAAAGGTGAAGTGCTGTGTGCTTTACAGTTGACAAGATCTTTAATTTTTTCTGCATCTTCAACAACAATAAAACGTACTGTTTTAACGCCTCTGCCAGCAGGAGCTAAAAGACCCGCTTTAAGAATGGACATTTTGTCTTCTTCACTGATTTTTTCATCGGTAAATCTACGGATTGATCTTCTATTTTTTATTAATTCAAGCATATGCGCTCCTTATATAATTGTAGTATATTTTTACAAACAAGATTTCTGCTCTACACTATTTTAAACAGCAGTAGAGTGAAAAAGTAGTATATCCTTTTTCAAATAAATGCAAACAAAATTAAACTTAAAAGAATAAGGCAGTTAGAGTAATTCGTCGATTTTTGTATAGGCAGAATTCGCATTTAATTCAAATTCTGCAACTCTTTGCTTTGCTCTAGTCGGATCTCCAACAATAACACGACTCACAATTTCTTGTACCGTAAGCATCATCATAACAAGAGGAATAACTGAAGGTAATGAGGGTGTGATAGGAATAGTGAAGAGAAAATCAGCTTTTTTTGCGTAAGGAAAAACTTCATCAGTAAAAAGAATTATAGGTATCCCCTGCTCTATCAATCTATCTAACTGGTCAATCAACTTTCTTGGATAACGTGGCAAGGCAAAAATAATTGCGCAGGTTTGATTTGGATTTTCGTGTATCAAATCATAACTGGCAAGTGAGTCATCGACAAGTTTATAGACGTTTTTTTTGAACTTTCCTAATTCGTATGTAGTATAAGTAGCTAAAGTATCACACCATTGAAAGCCAGTAACAAGCACTTTTTCGCTTGTGATAATGCATTCACTTGCCTCAATCACCATTTGCATATCTCTTTTTGCATACAAATTTGGCATAAGACTGATAGCTTCATGCATAGCTGTAGACAGGCCATCGCCCTTACCGTCTAAGTTGCCTATTTCATCTCTTGAAGAATAGTGCCTTATCGCGGATTTGCGTATGTTTTCTTGAAAATCTTGAAAGCCCTCAAAGCCAATAGTAGTAGTAAAACGTGTGATCGTTGCATTGCTGACTTGAGCAACTTTTGCAAGCTCAACCGAACTCATAAAAGCAACTTCTGTAGAGTTTTCTAAAATATAACTCGCAAGGATTTGATGCTTTTTTGAAAGGGTGGTGAAGTCTTCTTTTATTTTTTGTAAAACATTTTTCATTTTTTACCTGCTATTTTTTTTCATCTTGCTAAGATTTTCAATTTTTGTCAAGTAGGAAAGAGTGAACAAGTTAAAATACTCTATTCTTTTCCTAATAAAAAGCAAGCTATAAAGGAAAAAGAGCTTTTAATACAGATTCAAAAAAGAGAAAAGTTTGTGAAAAAAAATCTTATGTTTTTCCTATTAAACACACTTGACAAAGACTTTGAAAGGTGCTAATTCATGATTATTGTAAGTATATTTTTGTTTTTATGAAAAATGAAAATATCTTTGCAAAAAAAATAGGCGGAATTTTACTTCAAGCTTTCACAGCTTATTTTTGTCAAAAGTATAAGTAAAGGTTTAAAATGAGAACTGATAAAGATTTACTAGGCGAATTACAAATTTCTGATGATGTGTATTATGGCGTTCAGACACAAAGAACACTTAATCTCTTCACGCCCTCTAAAGAAATAATTTCAACTTTCCCATCCTTTATTCATGCCATGGCAGGCATAAAAAAATCCTGCGCTATAGTACATTATGAGCTAGGTCTACTTTCAAAAGAATTCAAAGATGCTATCGCTCAAGCTTGTGATGAAATGAAAGAAGGGCAATTTGATAAAGACTTAGTCCTTGATATGCTAAGCGGGAATGATTTTGCACCTATTCATATGAATTTCAACGAAATTATTGCTACACGCGCAAATGAGATTCTCACTGGCTCAAAAGACAACACCCCCGTATCGCCCAATTCACATGTCAATTTAGGGCAATCTACTTGTGATTCCACCTATGCGGCAGCCCGCTTTGCTCTCTATTATGAAATTACTAAAATCATTGATAGTTTGCAGACTTTAGCAAAAGCATACCATGCAAAAGCAGAAAGATACAAAAATAGTGTGAAAGTTTCTCACACTTGTTTCCAAGACGCCGCACCTATCAATATGGGGCAATTTTTGAACGCACCTGTTACCTTTCTTGAAAAGCAAATTTCAAAACTTGATGAAATGAAAATAGAATGTTCAGAGCACACTATAGGCTATACTGTGATAGGTACGGGGCTTGGTTCTTTCAAGGGTTTTCATGAAAAAATCAATGCAGTTTTAGAAAAGGAATTGGATATTCCGGTTTTCCACACCAAAAATCCTGTCGAGCAAATTCAGTTTGCGGACTTCTTTTTACGCATACAGTCACTTTTTAAATCAACTATTACTGGTATTTCTAAAATGGCACGTGACATAAGAATTATGTCAAGCGGGCCAAGTGCTGGCTTTTCTGAAATAAGTATTGCGCCTGTGCAAAATGGTTCTTCTTTTTTCCCAGGTAAGGTAAATCCATCATTAGCAGAGCTTGTAAACATTGCCTGTTATCAAATCTGTGGCTATTCAGTAGCTGTAGATATGGCTGTCGAAGCTGGCGAACTAGAGGTAACTCCTTGGTATCCAGTATTCACAGTAAACACCCTCAATTCTGCAAGACTCATTTATAACACTGTTGATGCTTTTGCAAAAAAATGCATAGCCACGCTAGAAGTAAATGTTGAATTAAATAGACACAAAGCTGAAATGTCATTAGGCATGGCAACTGTCCCTTCTGCTTTGTTTGGCTATAAAACAGCTACAGAAGTTGCTTTATTTGCCGCCAAAAATTCTATTTCAATTCAGCAAGCTGTTGTTGAAATGAAGCTTCTTTCAAAAGAAGAGGCTGAAAAATATATTGACCCTTTGATGCTTACCAAGGTTGAAGAGAGTTCTGCACTGTTGTATGAACGAGCCTTGGAAGAAAGAAGCATTGATTCAAACAAAAAACAAAAAACAATATAGGGAGTGATTTCTTATGGCAACACCAAAATTAGAATGGTCTAAAGAGTGGCTCAAAACAACAAAAAGCTGCTATATCAATGGCGAATGGATCATGGCGGGCGGCAATGAAGTTGAATCTGTCAACCCTGCAACAGCCGAAGTTATCGGTAAAATCAAAGGCGCTTGCGAAGATGACGTAAACAAAGCTGTTGCCGCAGCTCGTGAAGCCTTTGACAATGGCCCTTGGAGCACAATGGCTCTTCGCGAAAGAGGCAATTTGATGCGTTCTTTGGCAAAAATTCTTCGTGACAATATCGAAGAAATTGCAACACTCGAAACTTTAGATAATGGTAAATTATTTACAGAATCACTCGAAGATGTTGAAAACGTAGCCACTTTCTTTGATTATTACTCAGGTTGGGTTGATAAATATTATGGCGACATAAACCCAGTTTCTGGTAATTTCTTTTCATATACCCTTCGTGAGCCAATTGGTGTTTGCGGTCAAATCATTCCTTGGAACTACCCAATGGACATGGCTGGCTACAAGTTAGGCCCAGCTCTTGCCATGGGTAACACAATTGTCATGAAACCATCAAGCGTGACATCATTCTCACTTATCCGTTTCTTTGAACTTATCCACGAATCAAAACTTTTACCAAAAGGTGTGTTAAACCTTATCGTTGGTAAAGGTAGCGTAGGTTCTTTCATCACTCGTCACCCTGACGTTGACAAAGTTGCCTTCACAGGTTCAACAGGCGTTGGCCGTCAGCTTATCCACGATTCAGCCGATACAAACTTAAAGCCTCTCACACTCGAACTTGGCGGAAAATCTGCAAACATCATCTTTGAAGATGCTCCTGACATGAAATTTGCTATCGAGCGTTCATTTGTAGCAATGTTCTGTGGTAAAGGCGAAAAATGTTCTGAGCCAACACGTCTTTTCGTTCAGCGTTCAGTCTATGATCAAGTAGTTGAAGGTCTTGTTGCCTATGCTAAAACTTGGAAAGTGGGCGATCCATTCAACCAAGAAAATCACCAAGGTGCGCAAGTTTCAAAAGATCATTTCGATTCTATTATGAACTACATTGAAATCGGCAAGCAAGAAGGCGCACGTCTTGTTTGCGGTGGTACACGTAATACAGAAGGTACAAATGCAAATGGTTATTTCATTGACCCAACAATTTTTGCAGATTGCACCAACGAAATGCGCATTTCACAAGAAGAAATCTTCGGGCCAGTTCTTGTAGTTATCCCATTTGACACAGAAGAAGAAGCTGTAAGAATGGCAAATGATTCAGAATATGGCCTTGCAGCTGGTTTCTGGACATCAGATATCGGCCGTTCACAGCGTGTAGCAAAAGCTCTCAAAGCTGGCCAAATCTTCATCAATAAATACGGCTGCTACGACCCAGCTTCACCATTCGGCGGTTACAAAACTTCCGGCTGGGGCAGAGAATGCGGCCAAATGTCACTCGAAAACTACACACGTGCTAAAGCAATTTGGTACGCGTATTAGGATAGAATAGGGTTTTCGAGAGGGGGAAAACCAAACCTTGAAAGGTTAGTTTTTCCCCCTCTCGAGCTCTCCCCCTTTCCTTACGAACTTTTTAAACTATTAATAGTTTGAGAGTGTTACGAACAAATCTTTAGCTATCCCTAGTATTTAGTATAATAATTTATAAAATAAAAATTGTTTTTTTAAGGAAAGGGGAGTTTGAGGGGAAAAGCGAACCCAGCTTATTTTCTAAATAAGCGTTTACAATAAGGGTAAAAAAAATGTGGTTTTCCCCTCAAGAAACCTTCCAAAAACAAAAAAATGGAGAATATTATGAAAATGAAAGCAGCCGTCATGATGGGCGTTGGCAAACCCCTTGAAATTCATGAAGTTGAATTAGACAAACCAAAAGCAAATGAAGTTTTAGTAAAAATCATTGCGACAGCAGTTTGCCATAGTGACTTGAACACCTTAGAAGATCCTACAACACCAATTCCGCAAGTTTTGGGTCACGAAGGTTCTGGCGTAGTTGTTGAAGTTGGCCCGAACGTAACCACCTGTAAAGTTGGCGATAAAGTAGCTCTTAGCTGGCTTCCTTATTGCGGCACTTGCGCATTTTGCCGCGCTGGCAAAGTAAGCCTTTGCGAAACAGCTTTTGGCCCAATGTTCAACGGCACACTTCTTGATAACACAAGCCGTATGAAATTAAATGGCGAAACTTGCTACCATATGTCACTTCTTTCAACATTTGCTGAATACACAGTTGTTCCTGAAATGAGCTGTGTTGTTATGCCACAAGAAATGCCATTTATTCCAGCTTCTATGATTGGTTGTGGCGTTGCAACTGGTTATGGTGCGGCTGTGCGTGCAGCTGACGTTCGCCCTGGTTCATCAATCTGCGTATTTGGTATCGGCGGTGTTGGTATCAATGCTATCCAAGGCGCAAAAATCGCTGGTGCAAGCAAAATCATTGCTGTTGACGTAAAAGACGACAACCTTGAAATTGCTAAACAATACGGCGCAACACATACAATTAATTCACGTTCTGTAGCTGACGCTGTAGATTCAATCAAAGAATTGACAGACGGCCTCGGCGCTGAATACTGCATAGATTGCACAGGTATTCCTGCAGTTGGCGCACAAGCTTGGAGAGCGGCTAGAAAAGGCGCAACAATAGTTGTTATTGGCGCATATCCTGCTGATGCTGAATTGAAATTGCCTGCTGGTGGCTTCCACCGTTTTGGCAAAGTAACAAAAGGCGCATTCTATGGCGAAGTAAACCCATTCAACGACTTCCCACGTATTGCTCAGCTTTATCTTGATGGTCAATACAGCCTTGACAATCTTGTGATTAAAGAAATCAAATTAGAAGATATCAACGAAGCTTTTGATGCTTTCCATGATCCAAGTGCTAAAAATACAGGTAGATATGTTATCACCTTTCCTGAATAATTAATTTGAGTGGCTATGAATATTTCATTTGTAGCCACTTGTTTTACCATCAGATAAATTTAGGTTGAACTATGCGTGAAGAACACGATTCATTAGGTTCATTATATGTAGACGACAATCTGTATTATGGAATACAGACTATCAGAAACACAAATGCCTCAAATGTTACAGGCCTTAGCCACGGTTGTTATGCCAAAGATTTTCTTATTTGCTTAGCGCAGATAAAAAAAGCAGTGGCTATGACAAATGCGGAATTAGGCGTGCTTGATGAAAAAATATATCTTGCTATCACAGAAGCTTGTGACGAAGTGATAGCTGGCAAGTTTTTTGATCAATTCCCTGTGGATATACTCACAGGCGGTGGCGGTGTTGGCATACATATGAATATGAATGAAGTTCTTGCCAATAGAGCTAATGAAATACTTTGCCAGAAAAAAGGCTATAATCACGTTCATCCAAACACTCATGTGAATATGGGGCAATCAACAAATGATGTTGTGCCTTCGGCTATGCACCTTTTCTTCTATCAAAGAATAGAAAAACTTTTGCAATCCTGTGAAAGCTTGAAAAATGCTTTTTTAGAAAAATCTCAAGAGCATAATCAAAGCGTAAAACTTGGCAGAACGTGCTTACAAGATGCTTTGCCTCTTACCTTTGGGCAAGAATTTTCTGCCCATGCTTCTTTTTTGGAAAGACAGGAAAAAGCACTTAATCTTGTAAAAGAAGAATGCCTCTTAATTCCTTTAGGAGCTACGGCTGTTGGAACAGGCGTAGGCACTTCTGAGGGATATTTTGACAAAGTATATAAGCACCTGAATACTTTATTGAACTATGAAGTAAAACAAAGTGAAAATTTATTTGATGCATTAATGTTTGCGGATTTCTATTCTCGTATTGCCTTTCAACTTAAAGCCTTGGCAGCAGGGCTTTCAAAAATTGCCTCAGACTTGCGCTTGCAATCCTCAGGCCCTAGAAGCGGAATTGGAGAATTGACATTACCTGAAATTTTACCTGGCTCGTCAATTATGCCTGGTAAAATAAACCCTACAATCCCTGAACTGATTATTCAGATTTACTTCCAAGTAAGCGGGCATGAGCACACTGTAAGCTTAGCAGCAGAAAGAGGTGATTTGAATTTGAATGTTTGGGAAGCTGTTATTTTGAAATCTTTACTTGAAAGCTTTGATTTGCTTGAAAGAGGTATAAAACTTTTTAATGAGCAATGCATTCAAGGCATTCAAATAAACAAAGAAAAATGCAAGCAGCAAGCAAAAGAATCTACAGCTTTAGCCGCAGCAATAAGCACTGTGTATGGCTATAGCTTAGGCGCAGAATTAGCAAAAGCAGCTAAGAAAGAAAATAAGACAATAGCTGATATAGTTGTTGAAAAAGAAATTCTTAGCAAAGAAGAAGCAGAGGAATTATTAAATCCTCTCAATCTTACAAATGCTCAAAGTTCCTATGA
>CAYJFE010000052.1:0-20315 GCA_964369165.1 uncultured Desulfovibrionaceae bacterium
TCCCATATTACCCCTAACTATCACTCAGCTTATGCTCTTATCACATAATAAAAATCATAAAAGGAAATCACTATGCAATCTTTCACAATTCTTCAAATTCCCAGCGATAAAAACAAACAAACGTCAATAGTGCAATGTGAACTGAAAACACAAAGCGGATCTATTACAGATTTTGGCACTACCAATGCCAATGTTGAAGGTACTGATAATACGGAAATTCTTCTCAATAGAGCGCGTGAAAAAGCGATGAAAAGAGTTGAGAAAACAGCCTCAAGTATTGCTACTCAGCCCGTCCCTAAAGATAACTATATTCCTGTGACGAAGCCAAGCACTAATGCTATAAAAAAGCAATACAATCACGATCCAAACAAGAAAATATCGGGAGGACAAATCAATTATATTCAAGGGCTTATAAAAAATGATACTGAAACCGACAGACTATGTCAAGAAAGATATAATTGTACCATTTATGAATTGAATTCTCAGCAAGCTCATGAAATTATAGATTCTTTCAAGAACTAAAGAGTCGTGGGTGATTATTCTGCACGGGCAATAATCACCCTTTATTTTATCAAAAGAACCCGTAAAAACAGGAGGTAAAATGGCATATCTTGATATTTTCAGCATCAATAAACAAATTCATGCAAATAACCAAAACTATGCAAGCAAGCCACAAATGCAAAAAAGCTATAACGATAAAATCATTGAAAGTGGCATAGGCAGTGATGAATTTTTCAGAATTTTAGAAAAAGAGCTTCCAGCAATTTTCAGCCGTCAAACCGCTTCAAAAGGTATTGGTGGACTCATTTCAGCAAAGACTCTAAGTAATCTTGACTCGCTTGGTCAAGGCCCTGAAAGAAAAATAAAAATTGGCACAAAGGTAGGCTATGAAAAAGAGAGCTTTTTGAAATGGCTTAGGGGGAGATTTTCTTTGTAGGCATAAATAATATTTTTATCAAGCTGTAACATAATTGCAATATTTTTGTAACATTCATCTTTTATTTCAATGACAAATCAAATCATTATTTGGAGAAAACATGAATAAACTTTTTATATCAACTTTTATGTCAACGGCTTTACTGGTTTCTGCTGGTTTTGCTTACGCTCAAAATTCAATGCTAAGTGGTTATGAAAATGGTAAAAATAGCCTTGATATCAACCTTATCACAAAATATTCTATAGGTGAAAGCAATGAAGACGGTGGTCTTGTTGAAATTATAGCTTATAATAAAAAAGCAAAGAAAGCTTATGCAGTTGCGGGCGCAAAAGGCCTATTAGTGACTGTTGATATGGCTAATTTGACAAAAGAACTTGGTGGCACATCAATCAAAATGGAAGATGTTATCAAAGCTACTGATAAAAATTTTAATTATGGAGACATGAGTAGTGTTGCTATAAATGATGCGAATACGCATATTGCAGTTGCTTTACAAGCGGATGAATACACCGATAATGGTCGAGTTGCTGTTTTTGCACTCAACAGTAATGGCACAATCAATACGAAAGATGTGAGAATGTATGAAGCAGGTTTTCAGCCTGACGCACTTACTTTTACACCGAATGGAAAATATATTCTTGTTGCTAATGAGGGTGAACCAAGAGAGGGTTATGGGAAAAACATCATAAATCCAGAAGGCAGTGTTTCAATTATTGATGTTGAAAAAGGAAGCTCAAAAATTATCAGCTTTGATGAATCAAAAAGAGCCGAATATATCAAAAACGGAGCCATTGTTTATGATAACGCAAGCTTAGCAGAAGATTTTGAGCCTGAATATATTGTTGCAGATAATGACTATGCCTATGTTGTCTTGCAAGAAGCAAATGCCATTGCTACTCTTGATCTAAAAGAGCAAAGATTCATAGATGTTACAGGTTTAGGCTTTCAAGATTTCAACAAAGTAAAGCTTGATCTTGTTGCAAATGAACAAATCAAATTAGAAAATCAAAATGTATTTGGAATGAGAATGCCTGACGGTATTTCGATGATGAAAAAAGATGGTGAAACCTATCTTTTCTTAGCAAATGAAGGCGATGGTCGTGAATGGGGCGATGAAGACAGTGAAAACTTTTATGTAAATGAAGTAAAAGGTAAGACTTCGCCAACTGGCAATGTAACGCTTTCAGAAAAAGTTACATGGTTTGACCCAAGAAAAGGCTATTCAAGCATGGATCAATCAAAAGCATATCTTTATGGCACACGTTCATTTTCAATATTCAAGGCAACAAAAAATGGTTTAGAACTTGTTGCGGATAGTGAAAGCGGATTTGAAGAAATCACCGCTCAATATATTCCTAATAATTTCAATGCATCAAACGATGATAAAAGTCTTGAAGATAGATCTGGCAAAAAAGGTCCTGAACCTGAATATGTTGCAGTAGGCAATGTAAGCGGAAAAGACTATGCTTTTATCGGGCTTGAAAGAATCAGCGGAATTATGGTGTATGATGTGACAAATCCTAGTCAAATTAGCTATGTAAACTATATCAACACCCGTGACTTTTCAGAAGATATCAAAGGTGATGTTGGCCCCGAAGGACTTGTTTTCGTAGCAGCAAAAGACAGCCCAAATGGTAAAGCTTTAGTGCTTGCTGCAAATGAAAATTCAGGTACTTTATCTGTATACGAGCTTACAGCAAGATAATTTAGAAAGAAATAATCAGAAATTAGCCCTCATTCCTCTTTTAGAGGAATGAGGTTTTTTTTATTCTTTTTAGTTACTTTTTACTCAGCGCATCTATAGTTGCATAAAAAATACTGAGAGCGATATCTTGTTTGCCTTCAGACAAATTTTCAAGACTTTCAACAAGCCTTTTGCTCTTTTCTTGTAAATTATGTGGTGAGGATTGTACTAAAAAAGCAACTGAGCATTCTAACACTTGTGCAATATTTTCAAGCCTTTTTATGGTGGGCGTCGCAGTGCCTCTTTCTATTCTACCGAGAGTTTCATAAGCAATATTGAGTTTTGAAGCAAGCTCTTTTTGGCTGAAGCCAAGCCTCTTGCGCTGTAAAACAATATTGATGCCAATTATTTTTGATAATGATTCAACAGACATAATTACTCCCGCATAGAATTTGAAAATAATTATATACTATCACTTTCTTATAAGCACTTAGAAAATTAAGACGAAAAACATCTTTTAACTTGATAAAATTCATCTCTTGTGCTAAGCAGAAATTATATTACAAAAGGAGTTTATTATGAATTTTATGACATCAATTCAAACATGTTTTAGAAAGTATGCGACATTCAAAGGGCGTGCTTCACGCTCTGAATATTGGTATTTCATCTTATTTTATATGATTGTGAGTATTATGTTGAACCTTTTCGTGGCGTTTCTACCTCAAACACTGGCTCTGATTGCACTTGCAGCCTTTCTGTTAGGTTTTACTTTGCCTTCTCTCGCTGTAGGGGTAAGACGTTTGCATGACATTAATAAATCTGGATGGTTTATGCTGCTTGGTTTTATTCCTCTTATAAACTTTGTTCTTCTCTATTTCTTTGTAAAAAAAGGAACTGAAGGACCAAATAGATTTGGCGAAAGCAGTATATAAAGTATATGCTTGCTCTAGCGAATAGTTGCATAAGTTTAGGCAGGCTCAAAGTAAAAATAAATATTTTTATATTTTGCTTAAAATCGACTAGAAAACATTTTGTAGGATAAAAACATGAAAAAAATAATTTTATCTTTATTTATGCTTGCTATGGCAGGTTGTGTGGATTATGTGCCTGAATGTGATGCACCTGAAGTAGAAAATGTGCTCTCTGAAATGCTAGACGGTGTTGGAGCAAGATTGGTAGAAAATTTAGGTGCTACAACAACTTTAGCCGATGAAAATGTTAGAATGTGTAAATCTGAAATCAAGTTTCAGTTTCATGGCACAACCAATATTTATGATACTACTATTGCTTATGAAGTAAGACTTTCTGACAAGGGAGATAGATTTTGGGTTGAGCTGAAAGATTTTGATTTGTTAAAATTACTTTTTCAATAAAGTCAATGAAAATTATCTATAAAAAGTAAACAGTATGAAGGAAACAGTATGAATGCTTCAGCAAATAAAAAGGAACTAGAAGTAATTGAAGGAAAAGAACTAGAAACAAAATTAGAACGATATATCGGAAAACTTTCATGGATTGGTATAGGTTTTTCATTTCTTCTACTTCTCACTCTAGGTGAAAAATTTATAATTGTAGCCATTTTGGCTTTACTTATTATGTTTTGTTGCTTGGCTTTGACAACCTCAAAGCGTAAACTTGTAAAAGCTTTTGTAATTGAGTCGGTTGCAGAGAAAAAAAATCCTAATTTTGACCGATGCTTCCACTACTGTTGTCCTATCGCGTATGGATTAGAGTTTGCTTATTATGGAATTGAAAAAGGCACGAGTTTGTTGTATGTTATCACAACAGACACTTATGATATCAGAATAATTAATCTTAAAAATATTGCAAAATCTGAATTACTTTTTGACGAAAAAATTATTCAAACCATCAACCAAGGCGAAAAACTCCCTCCAGAAAATTTATTTGTAAGAATATATGAGCAGTACACAAATTCAAAATTAGAAAGCGAGTCAGAAACATTGCCTACAGCCATGAAAACTCTTTCAGAAGGAAGTATACGCTTATATGATACAACTTTAAATAGAGAAGCCTTAACTTTTTCTAAAGCAGGTTTTTTTATTAGTTTGACGGACTTTAAAAATTCCTTAGAAAGAAGCATTGTATTATTTTACGCAGTTATTTATAACTGCATGAAAGATAGTCGGCCTGAAGAGATAGCAGAAACTGCAGCTATATCTAATATGTCCACCCATAATGATACACTATGCATGAATCAAAACACGGAGGGTCAAGATTCTGATAATCATCAGGAAAACGATAATCCCGCGGAAACTTTGCTTTCAAATGATACTATAGAAATTTTTATGGAAGAGCACCTTGCTGCGACTCCTAAGCATATGGTGACTAACTTATGGCTATGGGTTGCAGTGTTATCCCCCCTTGCATTAGCCATGATTCTCCTTTTGTTGATGCTCACACTAGGAACATTTCGATTTTACATCTTGTTAGATAAAACTTGGTTTTTGTGGGTTGCTATTTCTGCAATTGTTTATAATCTACCGGACTATTTCGACAAAGCTATATTGAAAAATGCTGGATATTTATCGCAATTAGCTCCTTTAGAAGAGGCAATAAACAAAAATCCCATATCAATGTTTGGTAGCAATACACCACCTTCTGACTCATATTGGTATCTAAGGGCAAAACTTTTAGGAAGAAACACGATAACAGAATACTGGATTCCGCTTGCTGTAAAGATGCTTTGTCTTTGTCCTATTTGCGGTTACTATTTAATCAGTCTTCTTGAATATTTTGGAATTTTCTAGCTATTATTTTCTATGTGTTCTGAAATTTCTCTTATAATCGGAAAACTTTAAAGTTTCTTTACTTCATAAATTCAAACTGTGATAGAAGCTTTTCAAGCTTCTATCACAATATAAAGGAAAACTATATGAAATTAATAAAAAAAACTTTGCTATTCTTGTGTGTTTTGTTGTGCTTCATGCAAAGTTCAGAAGCTGAGGCTTTTTTAGGCCTGTTTGCTGATAAAAATATTGAAACTGTGCGAGAAGGGATATATGACTTTGACAGAAGTCTCACATTAGGTAACGCCTTAGAAGGAAATCAATATTTTACCTCACCAGAATGGACAAGCTTTGAGGATTCTCAAAAAAGACAGTATGTACAATTTTCTGCAAACTTCAACATTGGATTACTACATGAACAGCTAAAAGAGATTCATGCTGTTGCAAATACAGAGACTCTTACTTTACCCATCAAGCTGCTAATTGAATTTACAATAAATACTGATGGTAGTTATTATGCAAATTTTCTTTCTTTTGATTCAGACATTGGATCATTATATACTCCAGCTACGATTGATGAAGTGATAAATTCCATCTCCACATTTTATCAAAATGATTTACCACTTCCGCTTGTTGAAGAAATTTTAAGACTTTTAAATGATGCAATTCTTGATGCTATTTATAGTAATAATCTTGAATTACTAACAACTCTTATCAACTTTGGATTTGACCCTACCATAAGAACAAGTTATGGTAGTTGGCCTCTTTCTGTTGCCGTAGATGGAAATAATAAGGGTATAGTGCAGGTGCTATTAGAAAGTGGTGCAAGCCCAAATATTGAAAGCGGAATAAACACCCCTGTTATGAGAGCTTTGAGTATGGCGAATAATGATATGATTCAGTTATTAATAGATAATGGTGCACATCCAATCGACTATAATATTGATCAAAATTTTATCGAAGCTGTTAGATATAACAACCTCAACATTGTTAAAGCTTTACTTGAGTATGGTGCTAATCCAAACATCATAACAGACACAGGTGAGAATCTTTTTTCCATCATGGATTATCAAGGCCCTCAAATGTTTACGTTATTATCAAATTATGGGTTAAACTTAGAGGGTACAACTGCTGAAAATTTTCTCTATAACGTATGTACAAGTGGTAATACCGATTTTGCCAAACTACTTATTGAGCAGGGGATAAAAATAAATAAAGTAGCAGGTGAACATCTTCTTACAATAGCAATTGAACAGAAAGATTTAAACTTTATACAGCTCTTATTAGAAAATGGCGCAAACCCTAACTATACTAATCCCAAAAGTTACTCTTCACCTCTCGTAGATTCAATTCTTGAGAAAAATTATGATTTAATGTTACTGCTAGTAAAAAACGGAGCAGATCTATTTGCTGCTCCCTCTGCCATGAAAGCAATTGCGGCATCAATAGATATGAAAGCGGTAGAAGCATTAATACTAAATGGAATAGATATCAATGCCCAAGATCAAAATGGTGAAACACTACTCATGTATGCAACTACTCCCTCTCAGTACTGGAGAGATTTTGTTGCATATTTGCTTAAAAACGGTGCAAACATCGACCTTCAGGATAACAGTGGAAAAACAGCTTTGATGAGAGTAGCTTCAGAGTCTATGGGGTCGCAGTATAGTGCCCAAGCTGAAAACATCATAAGACAATTATTAGGAAGTCAAGCAAATCTTTTTATCAAAGACAACAAAGGTCTAACTGCGATAGATCTTGCCAAGAACGGTATGATATTGCAGTTGCTTGAGCAATACGCAGCAACAAAACCAAGTCCAGAAGATGACAGAAAAAAATATATTGGATCCATAAAACAGGTAAAAGAAAATAAAGGCACTAAATTTTATTTGATTACAGAACATGAGAAAATTCTTTTGGGATCATGGGGAGAGCTGGCTGATGATCCATGCATTTACTACTCTTCTGAAGATGGAAAAGCTGTTGAAATTATGGGTGATTTTATTGACGAAGATTCTGTAGTTTATTTAAATCTTGAAAGAAGATTTACTTGTGACAATCTTTAACTAAGGTAAATTATAGTAATATTTCTTTAGATTTAATGCATACATAAAGCTTTGCAATTTTAAATATAGCTATATATTACCTCTTTGAAAGAAACTTCAACTTCTTTTAAAAACATAGAAACCCATACCCCCTCTATGTAGCCAAAAGGCTACATAGAGGGGGTTTTATATCCGAAACATCAAAATGAATAAAATGGAAAGGCAACACTTTTTTAGACAATTTTTTCTCCTCTCAAACCATCTAGGATGGGGATAATGTTTACCTCTATTACTTATTTAACTGTTTCTATGCAAAACGCAAAAGTTAAATATGGCTTTACAGATAAACATATTCCCATAATGCTGTAGGAAATCTTGCTAGCTCCTTTGGAGTTTTTTTTGAGAGAGGCATGGCTACTGCAAGATATTTTCGAGGTCGAGTCATTGCAACGTATGCAATCCGCATATTTTCTTCAGATAAATCACCCTTTACGAGTAAAGAAGGTGTTAAAGTTTGCCCCTTAGTCGAAGTAACAAGCAACAAAATTGCATCAAAAGTTTCACCTTTTACTCCGTGTACAGTAGAATATGTTATATCTGCTGTGACTTCTTCCATAAAAAAAGAAATTAAAGGATATGTTTTAAATCCAGGGTTATTTTTATCGCGGGTTTTCACTTTTATTATTTTAGCTAAATCATGTTCTTTACGAAAAGGGAGTGGATAGTTAATTTTTTCTAGATTTTCTAAAAGTTGTTTACACCATTCAAATAGTGAGAGTTGTTCATTAGGAAGGGAAAATAATAAAGCCTGTGCAGTTTTTTTCCAGATATCATAAGGAACTACAAGTAGCTCTTCAAGTTCAATACTTGAGCTAGGCATTTCGCTAATGTCGGCAATGAGCATCATAAATAGACTCTCTTCACACAGTCTGTATGCTTTTTTCCGAGAGCCATGATGCCAATGATAGCAAGCCTTAGCAAGATTTTTTATTTCTACACTTTTCCACAAGCCATTTATAGTTGTGCCTTTATTTACACGTGCTCTAGTCAGAACTGCTTGTGATTGTTGATTCTTAGAAATCTCTAGTTCTTCACATTTTTTCTGAAAATATTGATAAATATATGAATTGTCACAACTCAGTGAATAAAATATCAATTCGGGTTTTTTAGAGAAGTTCTGATGTTCTCCAACAGCTATATTAGGTGGACTGTTATCAAGTTGAATAGAAAATTGCTTTGTTGCATTGCAAATGTGTTGAGAGCTTCGTCTGTTTTCATTTAAATAAAGAACTTTCCAAGAATTATCATGAGTTAAAGCTATGAATTCATCAGGGCTTGCTCCTCGCCATTGATAAATTGCTTGATCAGGGTCGCCTACCATGCAGAATGTATCAGTATTAACTTTTGCGATCTTTTTTAGTACTTCCATTTGTTCTTTTGAGCTGTCTTGAGCTTCATCAATTAACATAACAGGATATCTACTCGAAATAATTTCAGCTATGTCAGGATATTTTTCTAATATATGCCAACATAGAGTGGCTATGTCATTTTGAAAGTAAACTCCTTTTTTCATTAGTAGTTTTTTGTACTGGTCACATGGTCTTCCATAGTAATTAGTCTGACAATCTATCTGCTTATCGTTTTTATATGTGTTGCCATCTATCCCAAACCGAAATGTTGAAATTTCTTCAACGCAGCCAGTTTGACGGCATTCTCGTCGCCAATACTTGAAGGGAAAATTTATGTCATCTAAAATTATTTTAGGTTTCTTAGAAGTTTTTGTTAAAAGATACGAAAATCTTAGAAAGATATTTTGATTAAAAAAACTATCAATAGTGCCAACAAAGTGTGGGTATGAATTTATATAACTTTCACAATTCATTGATGTAAGTTGTTTTTTAACTTCATCACTAGCTACATTAGTAAATGATAGAGCTGCAATGCCCTTGTGAGTAAACTGCCAATCTTTTAGATGGTGACGAATTTTTTGAGTGAGTGCATATGTTTTTCCGCTACCAGGACAAGCTGAAAGAATAATTTTACCTTTTGCCTCAACAAATTGCTGCTGTTCTTTGGAGAGAGACATTTTAGCTTCCTTTGAATAAACGGGTTAGATATCTAAATAGTCAGTTACTTTTTCAATTGCATCTTTCAAATACGGTGGGATTTCAAAATCGTCTGGCTTAGGGTTCATGAAATCTTGCTTTCTAAGGTGCTCACAAAGAGCCAAAGCTATTTCACCCTTACTTTTTTCCCTGTTTTTAATGAACAGCCAAATACATATTTGCTTTTCGTCAGTAGTCACTAAAGAATTTACTGTTGCTTCTAACTTAAGACCAACTTGTGGAAAAGTTTGTTTAATTATTTCTAGAAGTATTACTATATTGGCTTCGCAAAATGCTAGTTCATATTCCAATGTTTTTTTAGCACCACAAAAGTTTATTCCTTTATCGTTACAAATTTGCTTCAGTTCTTCATATCTTTCAGATGGTGAACCCGTGTTAATTTTATTTTGGATCTGAGTTATATCGTCATCATAATCGAAATCTTTTGATATATAGGTACTTGTGTCAGCCTTTTTAGTACACCTATCATCATCACTAATGACCACTGCCTTAATCGCAGGTTGCTTCTTTTGGATGTCGTGAATTAAATGGATAAATGGCTTAAACGCTAAACTATCTACGTTGACAACCTCTACAGCATGTTTTACAAAGGATTTGTCGAGATAGTTTGCTATTTCTGGTAGTAAAAGTGCCTCAGAAATTCCCTCAACGAATACAATACCTTTAGCAAAAAACATTTGTGATTTTGTAGTATCAAGATATTTTTTTAGATAAATTTTGTCGTGTTCATCTAAATCTGTTTGTGACAATGGCAGGCTAATAACATGATGTTTTACCGAATAAAGTAAGTTGATATTATCCAAATCTATCTTTGATACTAATGTAGGAGAGTGTGAAGTGTAAATAACTTGCACTTCTTCACTGTTTTTACATTGCTCTGTGAAAAAATTATGTACTAATTCCTGTAACTGTGGGTGTAAATGTGCTTCTGGTTCTTCGATTAGAAAAATATTGTGAATGATTTCATCTTTTTTGATTGACATATCACCAAGAACCGTCGACATAAATAAGAGATTATTATATCCTAAACCATTCTGGTTCAGTTCAAAGTTTCTTTCGAATAAAAGTGATAGTTTTTGCTTTATATCTTGAGGAATAGATGATGTTTCAATTACGTTTGACAAAGGTAAACAATGAATAAAGCATCCATTTGTATCTTCATTACAATAGTGAAATAGATGTGCAGTTTTTAAAGCTTCAGTAATCTCAGTATAATTAGGTTCTGTATTAGATAGAAAAATCCATTTTGACTTTACCCAAGTTCTTAAGGATGAAGCGATTGATTGAAAAGTAGGTTCTACTAGGCCAATATCTATGTGTTGTCCTAATATCTCTTGCTCAACAGCAGAAAGGTTAGTGTTGATTATCCCTTTTATTCTAGAAATAGAGTCTTTTTCTAGAATAGAAGCATTAGCAACTTTTAGTAGCTCAACAAGTTCATTTTTTTGAGACTCTGAACTTGCTGTGCTATTCAGAAGATTTGCAAGTTTACTATACTTGGATGGTCTCATTTCGGCCTCAGCATTTCTTAACGCTCCTAAATATGCGATTTCAATTGCTTCAAGAGTTTCTGCAGAAAGTTGACTTTCTTCAACTTTTCCTCCCCAAATAGAGGGTTTAATCTTTTCAACTCCTTTTGAGTTTATCTTTAACATGAATTTAACATGAAACTCACCACCACTTCCAAGAGGATCAATGATTTCATGTAGCTCACGAGGTACCTCCTCAAGAAATATATCAAACTGAGCATATGAAGCAATTTCATTTTTTAAGTTAACATGAAAATCACTTTTATTAAAATAAAGTTGCTTTTGGTATGAAAGAGAATTAAAGGCTAGTCTAATAGCATCAATAACAGCAGATTTTCCTTGATTGTTTTCACCGATTATTGCGTTTACGCCTTTATTAAATTCAAGCTGAATTCCTTTTTCACCAATGTTTCTAAAGTTTGTTATTTTTATAGATTTTAAAAACATACTTTCTCCTAACTTCATTAATTTGTTATAATAAATTAGATAGTAATTTAGTGTTTATAAAGGTAGCATCGATATCCAATTTTATCCCCATACTTTAGCTGAAGGAGCATCGTAAAATTGCACTTGAAGTGGGTATGCTTTTTTTCGTACTTCTTTTATTCCCATAGCAACTCTTCTTATTTCCTTATTAGGGGTAGAGTCAAAATCTCCAAAAAGACTGATATAGACTTGCGGTATTCTTCCTTTTTCAATTAGGCTTAAGAAATGTTTGTCGTTTTCAGCTAGTGAGTGCCCGTGAATAAAAAGACAATTTTTTTCTTCATCTATTATTTCTTTAAAGTTATTATAACAGTAGATTAGATATTGATTTGAGAATATTTTTTTGAGTTTTTGTTCACTAGTTCCTTCTGTAATGAAAAGTGGGTAATTGTTTTTATCAAGTCCTTCTCTAATCTGCTCAATGATTGCAATTCCTGTCCTAGACCATGAATATTTTTTTACCTTTGCGTACGAATTAAACAAGTGAAGCGCTCCGTGTAAATAAAATATGTTTTGTTCTTTGCTTGCATCATCGCCTAGCCATGTAAGTTCACCTTTTTCTTGTTTATCAGGGTCATTACCAAAGCCATCACCCGAGCTTATTTTTTGCTGCACCCAGTATAAAAGCATATCGTAATTTAATGTGAATATATAACCATTGTTTGTAGATTTTGTAAATTTAGATAAAAAGACTTTGCAGGCTGCAATGTTTTCTTCTGAAAGCTCTGAAGCATTATGCGGATGGTGAGTTGAAATGGTCTCAATTAAAACTTCCTTAAGTCTACTTGAATCAGACAACATTTTTTCTTGTTGTGATTTAGATAGATCTTTGAAATAAAAATTATTTATAAAAACAGCATCTTCTATCATTTTGATGATTTTTTCAAAATCATATTCTTTAAGGTTTTCAAAAATAGCTTTAGGACTTTCCAATTTGGAAAAATCACTTTCTTTATATAAATTTTCATATGAGAAAATTTTAGAAGAAAATGCAATACTAAATCCATTTCCAAGCAGCAAATGCTTTTTTAATGTACCTGCATTTTTCAGTGCTTCTTCAAAGGATAATAATTTTTTACTCATTATAACTCCTTATTTTTCACTATTAAGTGCGTCAAACAAAGACATTTGTTTTGTGTTTCGCCTTACAATCTTATCAACTTCAAAGTCATTTGGAAGTGGCTGTAGTTCAGTTTCATTATAGGAATAAATTTCAATAATGCTTATTTTCTTCGACCTTTCTTCACCGTTTTTAAGTTCTCTTTCAGTTTTAATTTTACAAAGAATTATGTCATCTTTTGAAGTGCTTTTTAGAGGTGATTTACCTGCAAGTAAGCTCTCAATAAATGTATTATCTTCTATAGGCGCGTTTATCGTTTTTCTTGTTGAAGAGTCAATGAACCCCCAATGCTCATGTACATAATCTTTGATTGTAATAGGTTTTTTTATTTTCAATTCTTTATATGCAAATTCATCATCTAAAGGACGTATAATGTCTTTGTCGATAATATAGTTATGGTAAGAATGACGAGGAATATATTTTCCTTTAGAGCCAATTTGAATTCCTGTAATATCTTGATTTTTGTCTATTTCTTTAAAAAATGAGCTTCTGCGAGACTGAGTTCTATCAAGATTTATTTTTCTATATGTAGAAGCTTCTTGCAATTCTTTTTCTAGTTCTTTATTGGGTATTGATAAAAGGATTGATAGTGCATCAGCTATAGATTCACCGATATTTTCACCTATTTCAACTTTTGGGTCAATTCCTAATCTATTCCAAAAACCATCAGAAATACCTTCGCCGATAGGACTTATAATATTTCCACCAATAAATCCAAGAATTGCTGCTATTGATGCTACCAGTTTATATGAACCATCTTCCGAGGGACAAATCTCAAGTTTTAAATCTATTTTTTTATTTAGAAAGCTATCTTTAAAATCTTCAGTACATACTTTCAGTAGTTCTATTGCTTTTATTGCTTCATCTGGCGTAATTGTGTGCCCCTGACAATCAAAGTAGATATAAAATTTTCCGCCTAGTCTTCTATCTTCCATATTTGCCTCATAAGTGATTCATAAAGTTAGCTGAAAATAGTATTCAAAGTTTCAACTTTCTTATATTTTGAAATAGAATTATAAATATGTCAAGCCATAGCTGTGATAGAGAGTAAAAAGAGGTAATTTTACTCTTTCAAAACTTGACATAAACCCTACTTCAAATATAATAGGTTAACATTATTATAAAAGTTTTAAAATTGTTATTTATAGAGAGCTCATTATGCCTATATTACACTGGTTGACCCGTGAACATGATTTACACCTTTCAGGAAAAGCACCGTATCGTCTGCTCGAGCATGTCGAAACTTATGGTGATGAAAACAATGAAAATATGCTTATTCAAGGGGATAACCTTGACGCTCTCAAAGCTCTTCTTCCTTATTATGCAGGCAAGGTAAAATGTATCTATATTGATCCGCCGTATAATACTAAAAATGCTTTTGAGCACTATGATGATAATTTAGAACACTCAATTTGGCTTTCGATAATGTATCCACGCTTAGAGTTTCTAAAAGAACTGCTAACTGAGGATGGTTTATTAGCAATCCAAATTGATGATAATGAATTTGCTCGACTATATTTGATTTTGTGTGAGCTTTTTAGTGAATCAAAAATTAAAGTTATTTGTGTAAAAATGAGTGAAGCAACAGGTGTAAAAATGGCATCTGTTAATAAAGCTAAATCAATTGCAAAAATCAAAGAATACATCATACTAATTAAAAAAGACGGTATTAAGAACCTCAATTTAGAACGTATTCCGAAGGAGAAGTGGGATAACGAGTATAAAACATACTGTTCAAATATCAGTGATGAAGATTTAGAAAAGATCAAAGTTATACTACTTGACGAAGAGCGTAATCAAAAAGATATTGAATTTGTGGATAATGCTGTTAAAAATATTCATTTTTCTAATGTGAATGATGTTGCTAAGCAAGAAACTGGTGGAAGAGCAACAGAAGATTGGTGCTTTAGAAATGCACATAGAATTGTACAATTTGCAACTCTTACTGGTGGTGCTAGGGAATTAGCTATTAATAAAAAAGAGCAGTACAATGAATTGCCAAGTGTATTTTCTATTCAAACAAGACAAAACAAAATGTACCTTATTAAGGCGGATTTTAATACTAATACCAGTCTTTCCCGCTGTAAACTCTTATTTGCAGACCAATATTTAACCATTCATGCTGGGGATTTGTGGACTGATATAAAAACTACAGGACTTGACAATGAAGGGGGAATAGATTTTAAAAATTCTAAGAAGCCTGAAAAGCTAGTTCAGCGAATTATTTCTATGTCTACAAAACAAGGGGACTTAGTCCTTGACTCATTTCTTGGGTCTGGCACAACAGCCGCAGTAGCGCACAAAATGGGAAGAAGATATATTGGTATAGAGCTAGGAAATCATTGCCTAACACACTGCATACCACGTCTAGAAAAAGTTATTGGAGGTGAACAAGGCGGGGTTTCCAAAAGTAATAATTGGCAAGGCGGCGGAGGTTTCCGCTTCTATAAACTTGGCGAACCTATATTTGAAGAAGACGGCTCAATTAGAGATGGAATTTCATTTGCTCATCTTGCCGCACATATTTGGTTTGCTGAAACAGGCCTTCCTATGCAAGAAAATGCCAATTCTCCATGTTTAGGTATACATGAAGGAACTGCTTACTATCTACTATATAACGGAATTTTGAAAGATAAAAGTGTGAATGGCGGTAACGTACTTACCAAAGCTTTATTACAAGAATTGCAAGTGTATGAAGGTAAGAAAGTTATTTACGGTGAACGCTCATTATTAAGTGCGCAAAGACTTAAAGAAATGAATATTGAATTTAAGCAAACACCTTACGACATAAAGGGAAGATAAGATATGTTTACGCTAAAAGAATACCAAAAACAGACGCTCTCAACTCTCCAAGATTTCTTGTTTCAAGTAAAGTTCCGCACTCCAGCAGAAGCATTTAAGCACACTGTTAAAGCCTTGCCACGAGAAAAATGTTCTTATGAATACAGGACTAGATGGGATTTAGAAGATGTGCCTTATGTTTGTTTAAAGCTTCCCACAGGTGGAGGTAAAACTCTTTTAGCCGCGCATGCAGTTCAAATTGCGGCAGAGAATTATCTTTCAAGAGATTTTCCTTTTGTTCTTTGGCTTGTACCAACTGATAAAATTAGAAAGCAAACTGTGCAAGCTCTCAATAAGCCCTCTCACCCTTATAATGAAACTCTTATTGCCGCATTTGGCTTGCAAAATGTTTGTGTTATAGACATTGAAGACATCACAAATCTGCGCCCTAAAGATATTTTTGATAAAACTTGTATTGTAGTGTCAACAAGTCAAAGTTTTAGACTTTCGGAGGAAATTAAAGGTAAATATGGAGTCTATAAGCATAATGAGAACTTTGAACCTCACTTCAAGTCTTTGCCCAATCAAGCCGAAGGACTTGACCGTGATTCTTATGGGAATGTCTTGTACTCCTTTATCAATATTGCTCATCAACTAGAACCATTAATTATTGTTGATGAAGCACACAAAATGACTTCAAACCTTTCAGGTGAAGTAATCAAAAGATTAAATCCCTCTTGTGTTATTGAATTTACAGCAACACCACTAGAAAGCAATGTGTTGTATCGTGTTTCGCCTTCTGAGCTAAAGGCGGAAGAAATGGTGAAATTGCCTTTCTGCCTCACGGAACATTCCTCATGGGAAAATGCAGTGCTTGAATCTATAGGTACTCGTACAAAATTAGAGCAGTTTGCAAGCCAAGATGCTGAAGCATATATTCGTCCACTTGTTCTTTTTCAAGCAGAAAAAATCAATCAAGAATGTACTGTTGAAGTTTTGAAAAGTTTTCTTATTGAAAATGGCATAGCGGAATCAGAAATAGCTATTGCAACGGGTGAACAACGTGAATTAGACAATGTTGACCTTTTTGATAAAACCTGCGCAATTAAATATATTATCACAATTGAAGCCCTAAAAGAAGGTTGGGATTGCTCTTTTGCCTATGTGTTCTGTTCAGTTGCTAATGTAAAATCAGCTACTGACATTGAGCAATTACTTGGACGTGTTATGCGTATGCCTTATGCCAAAGCACGCAAGCAAGAAGAATTGAATATGGCGTATGCTCATGTGAGATCGCCAAACTTTTCTGATGCTGCAAGTAGTATGTATGATCACATGATTAATATGGGCTTTGATTCAGCAGAAGCTGCAACTAACATAGCTCCTAGACAGGGATTTTTAGACGGCTTATCACCTGATGATAGCTGGAAAAACTCACCACTTGGTCAGTTCGCAGAACCTAAGTCTGCCCCCTTGCTAGAAATCGTTTTGACTAAAAAACCAGATTTTACGCATATCTCTAGTGAAGATGTACAGCACATTACTATAGAAGAAAAAGATGGTAAATATCTGCTCAAAGCTGAAAAAATGTTATCAGCTGATGTCGAAGAAAGTGTTGTAGCAGTTGTGAATAAAGCTCAAAAAGAAGAAGTAAAAAAACAAGTTGCACTCCATAGAGAGGAAGTAAAACGAGCACGCCCTAAATCTTTATCTCAGCAAAATATCCCCTTTGCAGTGCCACGAATGTTGGTTGAAGTATGGGGAAGCCTTGAATGGGCAGAACCTGAAACAATATTGCAAGGTATAAATTGGTCTCCGCTCGATTTTATTCAAGCAGGAAAGCATCCAATTGATTCTTTACTATTCAACTATGATCCTAATTCTAAAGAGTATATCTTTGACTTAGAAGGCGAAAAACTTGTCTATAAACGTGGTATGGCTCAGAAGCAGCATACGCTTTATGCTTTACCTGAAAATTGGACTGAACTGCGTCTATCTCGTTGGTTAGACAGTAAATGCAGACAAGATGATGTTGAGCAAGCGAAAATGCTAGAATTTTGTCGTCGATGTGTTCAAGGTTTGTTAGAGCGTGAAGGTATTGATATTGAAACTTTATATAGGGCAAAAGATGCATTAGCAACTATTATAAAGAATAAAATTGCCCAATTACGAATTGATGCACAGAAAAAAGGATTTCAACAATTACTATTTGCACCAACAGCCCATGTTGAGATTTCATTTGAAGAAGCTTTCAATTTTCCAATATCTGGCTATGCTGAAACCATCTCTGAATATTCAGGACCTTATCAATTCAAAAAGCACTATTATCCCTTGCCACGAGATTTAAAATCTAATGGTGAAGAATTTAGATGTGCACAAGCTATTGATAATCATCCAAAAGTGAAAATGTGGGTGCGAAATGTTGACAGGCAAGCGCATTCTTTCTTTTTACCAACTTCAACTGATAAATTCTATCCTGATTTCGTTGTGATTTTGAATGATGACCGTATTGTTCTTGTTGAGTATAAAGGCGGGCACATACTAAGCACAGACGACACAAAAGAGAAAAGAAATATCGGTGAACTTTGGGCAAGCAAAAGTAATGGAAAAGGTATTTTTATGCTTGTTTCTGAAAGCGATACAAGCTTGAGCTTTGAAGGGCAATTGGGGAAGGTTTAGACTCCAAGTGTAATATTAAGTGTTACACATAAATTATACAATTCCAAACAGTTGCTTTACTTATAAACTGGTTTTGCATTTTTTGGAGGGAATGAAATGAATGACTTGCCTTGGACAAAAGATACCTATAATCAATACTTATTAGAAAATGCAACATCTTTCAAAAACAATCAACTGATAACTGAAAAGATTTTAAATTGTGATACGATTAAAAGATTTAATCATATTCTTTCCCTAGAAAACTTGATGTTTTATGCTTATAATTCAATAGTAAAATATGCTAATTTATATAAAAAAGTAAATGAAATAGAAGTAATTGATGTACATTTAAAACAAAAGTTTCAATCGGAAGCAAATTTTCTTATTTTTGCATTTCTTCAGACAATTACTCCCTTTCGGGATATTGTAACAGATAATAACTTTATGACAATTGAGAATATTAGACTACAATTCAGTACAGGTGAATTTGACTTTTTTACATCGCTGAGAAATTTACTAACACATAAGACAATACCAGTTGTTGGCTGGACTGAACACATTGATTTAGTGAGAAAAACTAAAAATATCAATATACCAATAGCAGATAGATTTCTTCGTGTAATTGAACTTGATATGCAAACAGAAAACCGTAATAGATTTCGATATAGTGGCTATGATTTTATTTTATCAAAAAAGAATATTTCTTTTGGTATTCTTATGACACAGTTTTGGAAGAAAATGCATAAAAATATTTTTCAATGCATTATGGATGATTTCTTGCTTTTGCATGGTGAAGAATTAGATTTATGTAATTATTATCTAGAGAAACACAATGAATTTGCAAGTGCAGAATTAAAATATGCACTTCGCAAAGCTATTCCTACAATTTCTTTAGATAAAGAAAAAAAGAGAGAAAGGTTTTACCATGTTCTTTTGCTATTAGGAGGAGCACCAGAATTTTATGATTTAGATTTAGAGGCAATCGTTCTTGATACTTCTTTTTATGATTAGCGATGGCAAATAAGAAGTGTTAATTGTGCTCTTCAACCCATTTCAAATATATATCACCCTTTTGAAATAACCTCCAACTTATTTCAAAAGCGCAAAAAAACAAAATCCCTTGCATAGCTCAAAAGGCTGTGCAGGGGATTTTTTGCGTCTAAATCAGAAAAATCAAAATATAAGGAGAAAAATATGCAAGAGTATCAATCGCAAGACATCACAAAATTGGCTAAGGCTTTATTATCAGTACAAAAAACGCTTCAACCTGCTACGAAAGATTCCGTAAACCCATTCGCTAAAAATAAGTATGCAAGTTTGAACAGCGTTATGGACGTTTGCCGTGAGCCTTTGCTTAGTAACGGAATTTGGCTCTGTCAGTACCCCGTTCCTGTAGAAAATTCAATGCAAAATGAAGCGGGTCAGGGCTACTCCCTTGGGCTTGTCACAAAGCTTACTCATGCAGAATCTGGGCAGTGGCAATCGTCGCTTACGGTTATTCCACTTTCTAAGGCTGATCCACAAGCGATGGGCTCGGCTATCACTTATGCGCGCAGATACGCATTGTCAGCTATGCTAGGCATTGTCACCGAAGAAGATACAGATGGAGTTCTTCCAAAGCAAAGTCAGCAAGCTAAGAGAAATTCACAAGCGCAAAAGAAGCAAACAAGCCAAACAGAGCCGACTCAACCACAAGTTCCAAACTTGAATGGCGTTGTTTATGAAAGCTTTGAAGGAAAAGACGAGCAAGGCAATGTACGAGAGGTAATCACGGCTTCTGGCAATACAATTCCCAACAAGGAAGAGTTGATAAAGGCTGGCTTCAAGTGGAATCCAAATAAGAAAGTGTGGTGGCGCTATGGTAGCTAATCAATCAGAAAAATTGTTGGCTACAATAGCAAGCGGCCTGCAAAAGCATTCAGAATTACAAGCAAAATCTCAGCTAGGCGATAGAACTTCTTATATAGGAATGTCAGACATAGCACTAATGTCTGCTTGCCCAAGGCTTGCAACTTTGCGAAAGCGAGAACCAAAGCCAGTAGAAGAAGTAAGTCTTCAAAATTATGAAAAAATCTTGAAGAAACAACTCACTTTACAAAGAGGGCATTGGCTAGAAGAAGGAATCGCAAATGCGCTTTACGCCCAAGGTTTTCAAATAATTCCGCAACTTGAAATAGCGATAGATTTGCCTGAGAAAATTCC
>CAYJFE010000053.1:0-19812 GCA_964369165.1 uncultured Desulfovibrionaceae bacterium
CCATAAAATGTTTCAAGCCAGCTTGATTTTCCTTTCAGAAGCATATCATTTTTACCAAGCAATTCTTTTGCTTCCTTGATATAAGGAAATTCTGATTCCTTGCTTTGAAATACAACTTTCATAGGGCAACATTTTTCTATAAATTCTGGCGGTTGATTTTTGTTGACTGAATTGCTTGCTAAAATTAGATGTATGCCCACTTTTTGAGTTTGTTCGTAAAGATTATAGAGTAAAACTTCAAGTTGGATCTTATGTGAATTTAATAAATCACTCAAGTCGGAAAGAATACAAACAAGATAGGGGAGTTTTGTATGTTTTGCTTGACTAGAACTTTCAATTTTTGCATTATAGTTTGAAATGTTCTCGGCTTCAGCTTGTTCTAATAGCTGAGTTCTTCGTTCCATTTCTTCTAATAGCCAGATTAAAGAATATTCAATTTGCTCTTTCTCATGTATTATAGGTTGAGCCAGATGTTGAACCAGATGAGGAAGATTTTGATAAGGTTCAAAGGCACGATTTTGCGTCTCTATGATGAGCAACAGTAGTTCATTTGGACTTGATTTGTAGATTAAAGAAAGTAGTATTGTATCAAGTAAATGAGTTACTTCATGGTGGTTTTCACCCGCTACAAGCAAGTGAGGCATGCATGAAAGATTTGCGAAATATGTCAAATCTCTCGCATCTTTTCCAAGGGGAAAGCTAAGGGGGGATTTTGATTGTGGATACTGCTTATTTTCATGCAGTTCTCGTAAAGATATTTCTCTTTTATGTTTATGCCAAACTTCAACACTAAATACATTTTCCCAACCTCTTTTTTTTGTAATTTTCACTTTTTCAACTTCAAGAACTTTAACTAATTCCTCTTCTTGTTGACTGAAATTATGATGTAAATTTGTATTTATGCAACGAAGTTCAAAAACTGAGGTAAAAGCTTCAGGCATAATTCTGCATATTTCACATTCAAGTTCATGTTTAGCGAAAGCTCGAATAATGATTTGACCTTGTAAGTGCAATGATCTTGTGTGATCAAGGATTTTGTCTGAGCTTTTTTCTGGAAGAAGGTCTAGGCTTGGAAGCTTATATTGCGGATTAATCTTACTAGTTTTTACTGTGTTAAAAGGGCTAACAGATTTTTTTTGATAGAATTTTTCCAGTTCAATAAGATATTGATATACTTTTTTAAAATACTTTTCCTTGTTCTCCAAATCATATTTTTTATCATGACGAAAATCTTTTCCAATAACTAAATGCTGTGGCAAGAAAGGAATTGTAGTGTTTTTCACAATAAAATTTCCTAGTATTGTGAATTTTTTTGGAAGTTTTGCAAGTTGTGAGGGTAGAATAACAAGGTTTTCACTAATAGATAAACTTTTAGGAAATGTTTGAGCTGAATCGCTACTTATATCAAGGTTTCTTACACTCAAGTGCGTGGCTAAAAGAGCATACAAAGAAAGTGGAACATTCAGTTCATCATACACTTCAAGAATGTCAGCAAGCTTAGTAACTTTGGTGTTTTTAGAAAGAGTAAGATTTCCTAAAATTTTTATTTCTTTAGCAGGATATTTGACTGCTGCTCCTCGTAAGTCTAAGTTGCCAAGTATCCATAAATCTTTTGAAAAATGCTCAATAGTAGCTCCTCTCAAATCAAAATTGCCTGTGACAGAAAGTGTTTTGGGAAGCTTAGCTATTTTTGAATTTTTTAAAGAAAGATTGCCTTCAATATCTAATTTCTTAGGAAATGAATCAATAGTTTTATTTGATAAATCAATATTTCCGTTTTTATCTGCATATTTTTTTATGAATTGTTTGTTTGTCATTGAACTCTCCAGCGATAGTAACAGTATCTTGAAAGTTGATAGTATAGTATAATGTTTTTGCTGCTTTCTCAAGAGCAAAGTAAGATAATTAAAACTGTCCTTTTTCAGCTCTCTGAATTAAATCATCAATACAAGGCTGAGAGATTTGGATAGGTGTATCAGAGCAATATTCTTGTTCGCCATTTGCCCAAAATTCTTCAATAAAGGCATCAATGTCTTCTATGGTCAATGCTTCTTGTTTTAATGTTGCTTGCAAGCCAATGCCATAGCAAGAGTCATAATGAAGCTTGGCTTTTTCAAAAATTGGAGGCAGTTCTCCTTTTATTAATTCAAGCTTTTTTTGATTGAGCCATTGCTTACGCTCTTTAAGTTCTTGCGGAAATACGATCTGTGATAATTCGCCTAAATCTATAAATTCTAGTTCATAGTCAAAATCTGGAAACAATGTGTCATGAGCTTCATCGGCTGCTTTCTCGATTTTTTCATAGAGATCCATTGCAGAAGAAATGAGTGCGGCATTATAGAAAATAGAGGGATCTTTCTTTGACAGAAAACATATGTCTATCCATCTATGAGTCTTCCCACTACGCAATTCATGGTGTGTTGTAAAATGCTTGCCGCAGTTATACCCACGTCTAAGTTTATTTTTAATCTTTATACATTCTGCTCTTCTGCGATGCCTTGCTAACTCAATAAAGTATTTTTTCTTCTTTCTTTTCTTGTTTAGTAGACCCAAATCAGCAATAATTATAGTTTTATTCATGTTGTACTCCTTGTTATGAAAAGAGGTTAACAAGAAGTTGTTTTAGAATATGAAATGGAAAGCCATAATATATTTATTTTACTGCAGACTTCGAAGGCTACTTTTTACTTATTCTCCATAACTGTTTTCGTAACAATCATCGCAATAATTGTTGTAGTGATCTGAGCAAGTAGCAGGGTCGCCGCATAAATCGCAGGAAGCATTTTTAATTCTTGAGGATGAGGGTTTATAATCTTCCATGCAATTTTTACAGATAGATATAAGTACATGAGGCTCTATTTCAAAATCAAACAACTCTGAGGCTTGTTCATCACACATTTCACATAAGTTTTCATCGGTAGGTAAAATCATAATTTTTATTCCATATTTTGTTATACTTTGTACATAGTTGATTTAGAAGTTAGAAACTGTTATTTAATAGCATATACATAGCTTCTCCATGCTCGTTTGCTATTTCTTTAGTCCACCTACTCTCATTGCCTTCAACAAGCTTAAACATGAGAAGTAGTTTTATGCTTTCTAAATGTTGCCCTTTGTTTATTCTATCTCTCAAACGCCCAAATTTTGTTGCAACACCATCATTACTTTGAGCAGAATTAAAGTTTGAAGAAATCATTGCAAGATTACCAAAAGAGTGCAAATCTTCATCATTCCAAGGGGTTTCTGATGTTTGCGGGTGAAGATGTTCTATTGAACGATTAGGGCGGAATTTATAATTTTTTATAGCATTTTGCTCTTCTTTTGAAAACTCAACAGTTCTTCCATTAATAACAAGTTTGCTATTATTTACCATAAAGTTGTTCCAAAGAAGATAATCTAATTTCCAAAACCAGTAACGGTTAATTGTATGATATATCATAGATTCCTGAGAAGGCAATGCTCGAATATCTACACTTTTAAGAGTTTCAAGTGTAAGCACGCTTCTTTGGCTTTTTTCATAAGCTTTAAGAACCCATTCTTGGTTTGCGGATTCAACAGTAAGCATTGCTTGATATTGCAATAATTTTTGTCTATCTTGCGTGCGTACGGTTTCAACTTCAATATTTTCTTTATCCTCTTGCCTAAATACATATCCATCTTCATCTTGATAAATAATATTTTCATCAAGCCATTTGCGGTATGTTCTCATTTCATCCATATATTGCTTTACTTCAAAAGCATTAGAATGCGTTTTAAATATATTAAGAAGACTGTATTGATTGAGTGATGTTTCATTCGTACAGACAAGCCTTAAAACATGAAGCAAGAATGTCGATTCTGAAAAAATCGCTCTTTTATTACTTGGTGCAGAAGTTATGCTAGGTTCATTATAAAGTTTTGCATCAAAATTATCATTTTTCAAAATTTGTTCAAAAGTAGTTTCTGCTGATTTATTTTTACTATTATCATTTTCTTTTTCTTCATACTTACATGAAAAGTCAATTAATCTATTGAATAAAGCTGCATCCATTGAAAAATACGAGCTTTTTACCAATTCTTGTGGTTCTAATTGTCTGCCTGTTGCATTAATTCTTTCAAAATAAAGATTAAGTTCATGGTCAGAATAATCAGAACTTAGAACTGAACGCATAAAAGTAGCCTTTGTGCGCACAAATTCAGAAAAATCTTTCATATCAATGCTTTTTTCTTCCATAAAAGAATTATAGCACTCACTAAACCAACGCATATTTTGATTATGAATGTAGTTAGTATCTCCTTTAGCAATTGAAGATAAGTCATTTTCATCTGTATATCTGCCAATATATTTCATACGAAGCAGAAAAGAATTTTTGTCCATATAGAGAAAATCATTCCACTTCATATTTTCTTTACATGACATCGCTCCAAAAAGTGACAAAAAGGTAAGACGTTGCTGGCCATCTACAATTTCCCAATTGATTTGATTTTCTTCGTCTTTTTTTTCAACAACAGTTATTGCACCGATATAATATTTTCCACTATTGACTTTAAAAGCTTCATATAAATCGTCTAATAATTTATTAATTTGTTCTTTATCCCATACAAAAAGTCTTTGATATATTGGAATGGCGCAAAGTACTGTAGGAAGGGTTGCTATAGTATAAATTTCATTATTATTGTGCATTTTTTTTATTCTCCAAATATATTTGATATTGTGATTTTAGCTGAAAATCAGATCGGCTACACACCTCTGTGAATAAGTTACCTAAAGCTTCCCAATAACGTTTTTTTATAGGCGAATCGTCTTTTTGTACATATTGAAATTCAGGGCTTAAACAATAAGCAAAAAAGATATTTGGACTGGTGGAAATATCTATCATTTGCACAAGTTCTTTGAAGGGATAGCCTTTTGCAAGATAGTTTTTTTGAACTCTGCCTTCGTTTCTTAGAGATGAAACTCTTAATGCAATACAAAACAATGCTTCTGAAAGGTAAATTTCACCATATTTCATATAAAATAGGAAGGAAATAGCCTTAATTCCAGAACATAAAACACCGTTGCTATGCCATGATAAATATTGATCTAATTTTTTTATGCAATCAATTTCTTCAAAAATTCGATATTGCACTTTATTGCTTTCAACAAAACCAAAGAAATCTAAGCCACCACTGAAAATTGAATTGTATTGCGGAGTTAATGGTATGCTATACATATTTTTTATAGGGTCGTACTTCACAGAATAATGTTCAAAAATCAGCCTTTTTGTGTATGCATCTGGCATAAGGTCAAAAGTGTTTCCATAGCTCCAGTTGCGTAGACGGAACAATGTATGATTAAGAAGATTTTTTTGCTCTTCTTCTTGCATAGTGTTCCACTTGCTTGCAACAAAACCAGCTTGGCTATTAGGCACATGGCGTAAATGATGATTTTTCAATAAATCATAGTCAGATAATCGTTTGCCTGTTGCATTTGTAGCATTAAAAAACCTATAAGCTAAATCTTCTGATTCTTTTTGAGGAATTGTTATAAGGCAGATACAAATTGACGACAATAACTTTACAGGGTCAATTTTATTAATTTCCAGCCATTCTTTAATTGTTCTTTTTGCTCGTATAATATAACCAATGTGCTCTTCTGAAATGTTTTCAGTTTTTGAAATATCTTTTGTAATCAACAAAGTAGAATTACCTAGGCAATACAATAAGATTGAAAGCGTTGTCAGTCTTTGTTGACCATCAATAATATCAAAACTTGTTCCATTATTCTTTAAAATGATTGTTCCAAGATGATAAGGCGGTGAGTCAGTATTTTCTGTTTTTTCATTTTTAGAAATATGTTTTTGAAGTTCAAAATACATGGTATCTAAGAATTTAATAATATTTTCTTTGCGCCAACAATAGCCGCGTTGATATGTCGGGATAGTTAGATTTTGGTCAAATAAATCTTTTAGCGATAATGTATAACAAGTGACTTCATCTGAAATAAGATTTATTTTTTCTAAGTCTTTATTGTTTTGAAATTTTTCCAGTTGTTGCTTTGCCCACTCTTCTTCAACTTGTTTTACAACAGACATCTGTCCACCTTGAATTGTTGCCCAAGATACCCCATAAGCATAAAAACCAGCTGCTAAATCATTGTCATCATAAGAGTGCCATTTTTCAACTTCAACAACATATGTCCAACCATTTTCAGCATTGTTATTATAAACTGATCCTTTTGCATATCCCCATGCAACAATCCAGGAATAGTTTTTAAGAAGTAGTATATCGCCTTTTTGTATATTATCTATTGCGTAGGGATACCGCGCAGCTTCGTGTAATAAGTAATAATTATTTTTGAGAGAATCTCTGAGAAAACTGTCTTCACGTTCAAAATTACCGTAAGTGCATATAAAATAATTTGGCATAGATATCACCCCATTTAAAAGTAACTATATTTAGCTTATTTGATTCTAGCTGTCAAGTTCCAATCAAGTGTTTTGAATTTGATTAATTACTACGAAAAGCCTATACATTCCTTGAATTCATACTTTATGCTAGTCTAAAAAAGCAATGTTTCAGAAAATAAAACGCTCATTTTTTTATTTTTGGATTTCAGAAAATATTCTTTTCTTGACTTTCATTTTATATTCTGGAACGATTTTCTGTAACTAAACGAATATTATAGCTAGTGAGGGATTATGGAAAGCCTTGTGCTTCGTTCATACTTCAAAATCAGAAACTAGAACCTTATAAATTAAAATAAAATTGAGGGAATTATGACAAATGAAAAAACTGCAAAAATAGGTTTAGCTTGTTTCTTTTGTGGAAAGTCAATTGACACAGCAAAGGAAGTTGTAAGAAGTGAATTCTATATGAATGCTTGTGATGAGTGCTATGAAAAAGAGCATAATCGCGATTATGAAGAAAATAATCATGCGAATCTTGATGATGTTGCCTTAGATGAAACTGCTGATTTGAAGAAAACTCCAGCAGGTATACGATATGTTTGTAATTTTTGTGGCGAGCCTGCAAGTCGCACCGATCATTCCAATAGATTTTGCGATGACTGTTATAAAAACACCTATGGCGAGTAGGGTATTTTTCTAAATTATATAGTTCTAACTTAACCGCACAGTTCACTATTTTAGCTGTTCTGTATGGTTAAGTTGGAATATACAAAGCCTACTCCTCAATAATAGAATTATCCTCTAAAGAATATGTCCATTGTTTATCCATAAATTCTGGTTTATTTCCAGGGAACCCTATGTTTAAGCCATAAAATTTTGTTTCTTTCATTTTTTGAATATTAATTTTTTCAAGCATTGTGTCTTGCATCTCTCTCATAATGAAATCTGAAACTACAAGAACATCTGCTTTTTTATAGTCTTCCTCTTCAAGCATTTTTAAAGCATGTTCTAAAGCTGGGTCAACATCTGTGCCACCGTGAAAAGAATTTTTTAAAAATTCTATAATTTTAGACATACCTGTATTTTTTTCAAATTTTATACATTCAATATCTACAGAAAAATTAATTATATAAAGCCCTCTATCTTCTTCTTGTGCACAGCTTGTAAGAGCAAGCATTACAGCTTTTGCAACTTGTTCAGGTTTTCCCATCATCGAGCCACTTGTGTCAACACAAGCAATAATTGGGCCTTTTGTATCGTCTTCTGTGCTTATTTCTTCTTTTATTTCTGTTTTTGAAATTTGTTCAATTTCTTGGCCTGTGAGCATATAGCAAAGGAGATTTTTTTCCGAATATTTTTGATAGAAGAGGTTTTCTAATAGTGGATCAGCCAGTAATACTAATTCTTGTGGTGTAACACGCATTAAATCGTTATTAAATTCAATAGTTTTCATTTCTTCTTTTGAATGATATGATTCTTTAATAATTTCAATTTTCTTTTCAAAACTTACCTTTTCTATGACTTCTTTTGGTGCAGTAGCTATTGACCGCCCTATTAAGTGTATAAGATTTTGTAAATTTTTATTTCTTGAAATAATATTCAATAATTTTTCAAGCTCAGAAATATCGATATCAAATAAATCACTTGAAATAGCTCCTCCCCATCCTAAAGATGGTTGTTTTAAGTTTGAATATTTCCTATTTATTCGCTCTAAAGTTTGTAAATATTTTCTCAAGTCTTGCCATAGAATTTCCCTTAATATATTTACTTCATTATTATGCCATTTATGTGCTGATTTTTCAATTTCTTCAAGAGCTGTTTTGTGTAAGTTTTTATTTAATGCAGCATGTTGTAGGTCTTTTTCAGCTGAATTCGTATTTTCTTCTAAGGATACATACTCTTGATTAAAGTATTGAACTTGCTCTTTAGATAATTCTTGAAAGTGAGTTTTTAGAAATTCTTCAGGTTCTTCCATGCATGAGGCATAAGTTTTAATAAGTTTTTCTTTTTTCTTAATATATGGATTTATAGAAGCTAAATTTGCTATCTCTTCACTTAGTTTTGCATATTTTTCTTCTATAGCTTTTTGCGCAATCTCGCTTTGTCCAATATTAGATTGCAGAAAAGTGTTTTTATCATCAGATAAGGCTTTATTTATAGATTCACTGCAAGGTAAAGAGGGTAAAGAGTTTTGCCCTCTTTTTTCTTTTTGCGAAGTGGGGAAATAGATATTGTAGAATTTTAGAAAATTTAAATCTGAAAAACTGATAAATGGCAAAGATCTTTTTTTCTGCGTATATGTAGTCATAGTATTTCCATATTTATTAAAGACTAGGCTTTGGCCGCTGTGATATTTTGAGTAATTTTTGCAATGTCAAATTTTAATGCGTGTAGTTCAATCTTATTTTGTTCAAGGATTTCTTCCAAAAAATTATAGCTATTGCCAACTATGAAATTTCCTTTGTTTTCGATGGTTTTTCTTTCAAAATCTAAATATTTATTATAAAATTCTTCTGCATTTTTTTGATATTCTCTTATCTTTTCTTGTGCTTCAAGAAGTTTTGTTTTTCTTACATTCTTTTTTAAAGCACCTGCTTCTTCGTATTCATGATTAAGGGGAAAGCTTTGCCCATTGTCTAAATTAAGAAGTAGTCTTGTTTCGTCAATACTTGCATCACCTTTCTTTAATCCATAATAATCAGGAGGATAAGCTTCAAAATATTCAAGAGTATCTACATCCAGATAGAATTTATCAAAGAGTGCACAGTTTCTTATAGAACTTCTACCGTGCATCAAGTTGACTTCTTTCGCTTTTAAAAACTCTTTATAGCCTATAATGTTAGTGTTTTCTTGCACTAAAACTTGTTTTTCTGCTTCTTTTGTTGCAGTATAGAGAGAGTCTTTATAACTTTCTAAATTCATTTCTTCTGGAATAAGGTATTTCGCAATAACTTTTTTTAATATTTCTTCTATTATTTCCCTATCTTCTTCTTTATCCCACAAAAAATGCTTGAGAAGAATCATATCTTGCGCTTCAACTGACTTTTTATCTGAATAAAGTGCTGCATATCGTAGAATGTTCAATACTTGTTTTTGCCTTCTGTCAGAGATATAGAGAGGGTTTTCGAGCTGATGGCAATTTTCAATGCATTCTATAAAAGCTTCTAACGCTTTATCTTCAATAGTGATATTTGCTACTTTTTCACCAAATTTATGTAATTCATTTAATTCGATAGTTTCTTTTGGTTGAAAATCCATCTTTTGCGTGTTTTTTAGATAACTTGCTTTCGCTTCAGCATTACTTATAGGATCAACATAAAGACGTATAGGAAACCTGTCATAAAGCGCTTCTAAACCTTGATTAGGAGGTGGTATTTCATTTGATGCTGAAATTATATAAGTGAGTGGAACTTTGCAGATTTCAGATCCATTTTTATATATTCTTTCGTTTGAAATAGTGAGTAAAGCATTTAAAATAGCGGGCGATGATTTCCAAATTTCATCAAGAAAAGCAAAATCAGCTTCGGGTAAAAAACCCTCTGTTTTTCTGCTAAAAGTATCTTTTTTTAAAGCTTCAATAGAAACAGGGCCAAACAAATCTTCTGGGGCTGAAAATTTATTCATCAAATATTCAAAATAATTGCCTTTAAATACTTGAGCAATGCGCCTTGCCACTAAACTTTTACCAACACCGGGAAGCCCGAGCATAAAAACATTCTGCTTTGATAGTGCACCTAACAAAGAGAGTGCAATAACTTCTTCACGCTCATAAAGATTTGTATTTAATTCTTTGAGTATATTCTTAATCTTCTTTGCATTTATTGGCATATATGCCTCCATGTTATAAATTACTGTGAATCTTTTGTGGTGTTCACGGCTATGCAAAAAATATAATAATAATTTGTTTCATATTCTGGAACGCAAAGAGCATAGTTTTCATTTTATACAGTGAGGTCTTATATTATGACAAATTTAAATGATGAAAACTCTCTTGAACTATTAAAATCTCTTTTAGGCAAGATAAATTCGGGTGAAGATGTCAAGGAAAGTCATCTGCATCAAGAACTTCAAAGTTTGATTGAGGGGCTTGATAGAGTAAAAAGGCAAGAAGAATTGGCCAAACTTGCCATGGAAGAAACAAGAGAAAGAGTTTTGCAGGAAGAAAGGGCAGAAAGAAGAAAAAAAATTACTTCAAAAGCAAGTACTTATACTCGTTCACAAGAAAAAAACTGTATTAAGGTGAGCAAGGATAAAATTTTAAACAAAGAATTTGATATCATACAGTCAGTTTCTGAAAGCTTTCTTCAAAGCAATTATTTCAAGAGTCTTAGTCCAAATTCCTTGTTCGTGTATGATAAGCAAACAATAGGCAAAAAAATTGTTAAAGAAGACGGCACAATATTTGTTGCTTGCCACTCTTTGCCTACACATAACAGTTACAGGCCTCTATCTAAAATTATAGAGATACGAGATTGTCTGCAAGCTCTTTATGCTTTAGAAAAAACAGATGCTTCACAAAATGAAATTGAGCAAATGCGTATGCAATTAAATGAGCTATACGATACCTTTTTTGCACAATATGCTTATCTTTCAACACCTAAAAATAGCAAACTTTTTTTTGATGACCCTGCTTTTGAATTTATTATATCACTCGAAGCAAAAGAGGATAATCTTGAATTAGGAGAGAAAGAAAGTTTATATAAAAAGGCAAGCGTCTTTACAAAACGCATTTTTCAAGAAATCACTCATGATTACACGCTTACTAATACTCAAGAAGCGCTTATGGCTTCATTTCATCAATTGGGCAAAGTCGATTTCAAAGCTATTGCTGAGCTTTTGAATATTGATGCTGATATAGTACGAAGAGAGCTTGAAAAAGCAAATCTTGTCTTTTATAATCCAGTAAGTAAAGTCTATGAATTAGCAGAATATTATTTAAGTGGCAATGTGAAACAGAAATTGCTTGAAGTAGAAAATGCTCTAGCCAAAATGCCTTCATTAGAAGTGAATAAAAATGCACTATTAAAAGTAATACCTAAAGATATAGATATGGTGGATATAGCACTTTCTCTAGGTTCGCCTTGGCTTTATCCATATATTATTGAAGATTTTATTAAAGAATCTTTCCCCAGTTCTAGAATCAGTGTGTTTTTTCTTAAAGAAATTGGAATGTGGAAGATAACAAGATTTGATCTTATTCATCCACGTAATCGTTGGGGTATTAAAGTAGGTGAACTAAAGCTAGTAATTAAAAATATGATATGTCAAAAAGCTATTATTGCGTATGAAAAAGATAAAGACCCACAAAAAGGTTTTAGTCAAATCGATAAGGTAAAAACACAGGAGCTACAGCTTGTTGCAGAAGATATTCATAAAATGTTTATATCGTGGATTTGGCGTGATAATGAAAGAAAGCAAGGACTTGCACGAAAATATAATGAACTATACAATACCAATGTTTTGCCTATATATAATTCAAGAAATTATGAGCTAAAAAATGCTAATCCTGTAATACATTTAAGGAAGCACCAAAAAGATGCTATCTATCGCTCTATAGTTGAAGGAACAGTTCTGTTTGATCATGTAGTAGGAGCGGGCAAAACCTATGTTGCTATTGGAAGCATTTTGGAATCAAAACGATTGGGCAAATTTAAAAAGCCTCTTGTTGTTGTGCCAAATCATTTGCTTGAGCAATGGAAAAAAGCTTTTTATGAGCTTTACCCCGATTGCAAAATACTTGTGGTGCAAACAGAGGATTTAGGCAAAAGCAGAGTAGAAAACCTTTATTATAAAATAGCGACAAGTGATTATGATGCAATTATTATTAAGCATTCGTGTCTGAGAAAGTTTATTATTCCAGCTGAGTTTGAAGTTTCTTTACTCGATGATCAAATAAGCGCATATAAAAAAGCTTTGAATAATGTCCACAAAGATCATGCTGCGGGAATTAGGAATCCTTCGTATAATCGCCTCTATGGGCAGTCAAAACTTGTAAACACCATGGATAAACTTTCCATGAAATTTGAAAGTCATCGAGCCTATTTAGAAGACAGACTAGACAAAAATTCTGAGCTGATAGATTTAAAAAGCTTAAAAATTGATGCTCTTGTTATTGATGAAGCACATGAATTTAAAAACCTTCCCTTTGAAACAAGGAGAGGACGAATAATTGGAATTGGAAATCCTGATGGTTCGTTCGCTGCAATGGATTTGTTTTTGAAATGTAGATATATACAGGCAATAAATGGAGGGAAGAACGTTTTTTTCCTTACAGGAACCCCAATCACAAATTCAATTTCAGAAGTCTTTCATATGCAAAGATTTATGCAATACAAAGAGTTAGAAATGAAGGGTATGAACCATTTTGATGTATGGGCTAATATTTTTGGCCGCATAACAACAACAATTTCTCTTGATGTGCTTGGTTCAAGCTATGTTCTTGAAAATAGATTTGATAGATTTAATAATTTGCCCGAACTTATTAGTATGTTTCGCACTTTTACTGATGTAGTAACAAAACAAGATTTGGAAGGAGAGCTTTTTAGAATTGGACAAAAATCTGATATTCCGCAACTAAAATTCGGAAAACCTATTGAATCACTTTCTGAGCGTTCAGATGAGCAAACATCCTTTATGAATGTACTGGTACAGAGGCTTCAAGCACAAAAGAAAAACAGAAGTGAAGACAATGTATTAATGATAATCAGCGATGCGCGTAAAGCTTCCTTAGATATGCGAATAGTTGACGATACAGCTCTTGATCTTTCCTATACCAAGGTAAATAAGTGTGCAGAAAAAATCTTTGAAATTTGGACAAAAACTATCCTAGAAAAGGGAACACAACTTGTTTTTTGTGATTTCTCTATTCCTTCAAAAGCTTCGTCATCTAATCAAATTACAAATATAGCTGAAGAAAAAAACACAGAAAAAGAAAGTATAAGCGAACTTGTGAATGCTTATTTAGAAAACACCTATACAGCTAACACAAATTTTTCAGTCTATGAAGATTTGAAGATAAAACTTGTGACTCATGGAATTCCTGAAAAGGAAATTGCCTTTATCCATAGTGCTCATACTGCCAGTGAAAAAAATACACTTTTTGAGAATGTTAATAATGGGACAGTACGCGTGCTTATTGGTTCAACCAAGAAAATGGGTACGGGCATGAATGTGCAAAAAAGACTTGTTGCTGCGCATCATCTAGATGTTCCTTGGCGACCATCTGACTTAGAGCAAAGAAATGGCAGAATACTTAGGCAGGGCAATATTTTTGCAAAGAAGAAGGATAATTTTGAAGTGGAAATCATCTATTATCTTACTGAAAATATGTATGATTCTAGAATGTGGCAAATACTTGAATATAAAACACTTGCTATTGAGCAATTTAGAAAAGGCGATTTGTTTCAGCGTACTATAGATGAAATGCAGACGGACTCAATTACTGCATCGGAAATGAAAGCTTTGGCATCAGGAAATCCGCTTGCGCTTGAGGAAGTGACACTGCGCACAAAGCGTATGCGCCTTGAAGCTCTGTGTCTCAATTATATAAAATCGCACAATGCAATGGAAAAGAGAATTACTGAATTGAGGTACTCAGAAAGTAAGATTGCATACGAAGAAAAAATGTATCAAGAAAACTGTGGTTTGCGTGATTCAAACACAAAAACTATTATGAAAAATAATAAGCCGCAAATCGAATTTGAATTTGTGTCGGCTGAAAATGAAAAGCTATCAAAAAAAGAGATGAAAACAGTTGCAGAGCATTTCAATAATGCGCTTACTGTTTGCGCTCTCACTTTAGGTAAACATATTGCAATAGGTACGTATCGTGGTTTTCAGCTAAGCGTACTTTTACAAGAAATTACAGGCAAGCGACATATACAATTCTTCTTTAAGAATAAGCAGAAGAAAATCTATTCAAGCGAAACTTTACGATTTGATTATCACGAATTTATGGAAGGCTCGATGGCTATTGATGCTTTATTCTTACGATTTAATAACTTTCTGCGTACTTTTTTTGATAAGAAAATTGAACAAGCAAGAGAATTGTATGAAGCAGAACAAGCGGAACTAGAAGTGATAGCAAATGAAGTCCATAAAGATTTCCTCTATGCCGATGAATTAGAGCAAGTGCGACTTGATCATGAAGCTTTGCTCAAGCAAATTGAGGAGAGTTGTAAAAAATGATTTTATATTCTTCTTGCTAAAATATGTAATAATATCATTCCACAATCTAAAACAATATCAAGCTAAGCTCTTTACATAAACAGTAAGGAGCTTATTTTATGGATTCAAATTACATGAAGGCGCATACTATGGGATATCTAAGGTTTCAGCGTATGTGCATTTACTGCGCTACAGAATGCGGTGATTATTCTGCCGATATACTAGGATATAATGGCAAAGAGCTTATCGAAGTCGAAGTAAAAGTGAGTTATAGTGACTTTTTAGCAGATTTCAAAAAAAAGAAGCACAGAGCATATAAAAGACCTCGTTTTTTATGGGTGCCGCATAGATTTTATTTTGCTGTGCCCGAGAAAATTGTTGAAAAATGTTCTCTTTATATAAAAGAAAAGAAGCTTAAATATGGATTAATTAGCGTAAAAGAAAATTATTTTATAGATCAGCAAGCATTGTTTTACACAGCAATTGAAAATGAGGTGACAGAAATCAAAATTTCAGCGAAAAAGTTGCATGAAAACATGATTCCAGGGAGTATTTTGCAAAAAATTGTGGGAAGAATGAGCTCAGAACTATGCCAAAGAAATGGAGAATTGTATTGCAAAGGAAAATAAAAAATCGCCCTATTTCTAGAGCGATTTGTGTCAAAACTATAATGCTGGGGCGTGTTTGCCTTTATGTGAACCTTCGGGATGTCGAGGGCAACCTGAGCTGGTTAAGCTCGCTATACTTGCGTTAGTAATTCCGCAATATTTACAAGTATATTTAGCTTTCTCGCTTCCCTCATAAAGTTTATGTTTTCCTTTATGAGAACCTGCAGGATGACGAGGGCAACCTGAACTAGTCAAGCTTTGAACACTTGAAAATTTTTGTCCACAATACTCACAATAATAATTTGCCATAATAGACTCCTTTCTCATTTTTGAATTTGCATAATTGCTACGAAATATCCATACATTCCTTAAATTCATACTTTATGGCAGTCTAAAAAGAGAATGTTTCAGAAAATAAAACGCTCATTGTTTTATTTTATAATTTCAGAAAATATTCTTTTCTTGACTTTCGTTTTATATTCTGAAACGCTTTTTCAATATGCTGAGTTCATACAAAACAAGTGAGGACATTATGGCTAAAAAAGAAAATGATGCAACAGCAAGCGAAAAGATATTAGAACTCTATAATTTATTACTTTTTTCTACTCGTTCCTATTCGCATACTGAATTAGCAAGGAAATTGAATTGTTCAAAATCGAGCATTACACGCTATATTTTAATTTTTGAAAATATGTTTCCCGAAATGCTTGTAAAAGAAAAACAGGGGAATAGCATTCTTTATAAATTTGTAAATTCTCAATCATACAGAGCAAGCATCAATCTAAAAGCAAATGAGCTTGAACTCCTTGAAATGGCAAAGCATTTTACTTCGCCTTTGCCTGAAAATCAGAAGCAAAGTTTGAATTTTGCGCTTGAAAAAATCATCAATGCTTTCAAAACTCCGCTCAATGAAAACGATTGCATAAATTGTGATTTGCCTGTTTTCAATTCTCTCAAAGGAAAAATTCAATACAAGCACAACCATGAAGTGCTCACGAAAGTCATGCGCGCTATCAAAGACAAGAGAGTTTGTATAATTGAAAGTATCCGCGGGAAAAAATCTGAAGTAGCGCTCACTCAGCTACTTATAAATAACGATGCGCTTTATGCGCAAGGTTACTTCGTCACGGAAATGGGTAAGCCCGAAATTGTTGACTCTGTGAGTTTCTATATCCACCGCATGAAAGATGTGCTTGTAACGCAAAGAAAGCATGATTTTAAGGAAGCGGATTCTTCCAAATATTTTGGGATAATGCAAACAGAAGAAATCAAGGCAGAAATTTTGTTTCGAGATTTTGCTGTTCAATATGTCAAAGACAGAATTTATAGTGATGATCAATACTTCACAGATCAAGAAGACGGCACAACAATTCTTTCATTTTCTGCAAGTAATAGATACGAACTTATATCTTTTGTGCAGTCATTTGGCTCATCGGCAACTTTGCTTAACCCGCAAGACATACGCGAAGCAATCAGAAATGATTTAGAAAGAAGCTTAGAAAATTATCAGTAAATTCTAAAAAAATCTTTATTTTTCCAAAGCCTCTTCAAGAGCTTTAGCTAATTGATCAGGGCATGAACTTGGTCTATGATCACAGATTATGCCCTTCAATCTTTTGATAATATCGTGCGCTTTTTGCCCTTCAACTAAAGCGGCTAAGCCAAGAGCATTGCCTGTGCAACCACCTTCAAATGCTACATTGTGAACTGTAAAATTTTCAGAAATTTCAAATGTTATGCGTGATGCACAAACGTGTTTTGTTGTGTAAGATATCATGTGTAGTCCTATTTTATGGCGAAGAGTATAAGCTCTGTTACTTCTTAAAAGCAGTTTAGTTTAAGAGTTCAGAACTAGCAAGCAAAAAAATTATTCTTTTGCTTCCCTTGATTTTACTCTTGCCATATCGTTTTGAACTTGATGGAATTTGGCTCTCTCAGCCGATAACCGATCTTGTTTCGGTTTTTATTGCAGCCTATTTACTAAAAAAGACAATAATAGGCTACAGCAACTCGTTTAACAAATGAATAGATTATCTCTCACATGATAAAGCAAATCATGAACAATAAAAAAGATACATAATCCTATTTTATAAACTATTTTACAATATAGGCATTCACAATTTCGCCATAATATGCTGTATGATAGTCTTTGTTTGCGCCATGAAATGAGCTTTCTACATTTTGTGGGTAAAACTTTTCTTTATTCTCACTTGCAATTGATTTAGAATCTTGTTCTTGCTTATAAATTACTCTACATTCAAGAGTTAAAGGAACTTCCTTAATTGCAGGTACGGATATTGACTCACCTTCTATAAGAGTCAATCCTAATTCTTTCACTTTATCAATATCATGTCCTGATTTTGTTCCACAAGTTGCAAAAATCTTTTTATCCATTTTTTCAAGTGGAATGTTGATTGTAAATTCAGGGTTTTTTTCAAGTTGATGTTTGGTGCATCTGTTTTCTCTTACAAAAACTGTAAAGATAGCTTTTTCCCACTCAATCCCGAGTGTGCCCCAAGATATAACCATCGAATTTACTTTATCATCAGATTTTGTTGTTAAAAGTACACCTTTTTTTAGAGCTTTTAAAATTTCGCCTGCATAGTCGTAAACATTAATTTTTTCTTTCATACAAATCTCCTATGTATTTTAAAGTATTTGTATACTATAAGCACCTCTTGGAAAAATAACAAGTACGTACTTTTTTGTTCCTATATTATTTATAGGTGTTAATGAAAAATGTATATATTATTATCAAGAGATTTTTGCCTTTCTATTGAGTGAGGGTGGATTGCACTCTCTTTCACAAAGAAATTGACATTGTTTTCTCTTTGCGTATAATAATTTATAACGTATCATAATGTTTTATTGTGTTGAGAGAAATTTTCCTGAACTTTGTTTTTTACGATGATAAATACATGCCCAAGGTGTAAACCATATAAGGAGGGCGATGGAATTTGAAAGTTTCAAAAATTACCTTCATAGCACTGCTGATTATCGGAATTATTGCTAGCACTTATGCGGGGATGACTGCCTACCGTGAAGTGGAGCAAAAGGAATACGCGTTAAATCAAAGTTATGCAACACATCTGACGGAAGCTATCACCTCGGCAGTGCGTTTCACTGACATTTTAGACGCAACTATATGCAATTACGGCGGGCAGTTATCACATGAAGAATTTCAAAGTCTTGCAAAAACTATAACTGACGCTAACTTTATACATGCGGCATCCTTCGCACCAGAGGGCATCGTAACCCACCGATACCCACCAAATCCTGACGTTTCTACGCTAAACGTCAGCTTTTTTGAAGATGAGCAAACGAAAGCAGGCGTGTTGTTGGCGTATGAAACACAGCAACCAGTGATATCCGGTCCTTTCAAACTGCTTATAGGCGGTTTTGGCATTACTATTCGCAATCCGATTTTTATTGATGAGGATTTTATTGGATTTGTAAGCGTTGCCATGCTGGTAGATACACTCATAGAATATATTAGATTATCCACACTCGTTGATATGGGGTATGAATATAGGCTTACAACCACTTATCAAGGTGAAAAAACAGTTGCAGCTGAGTCAGAGGGTTTTGCGCTTGGTGTGGTTGATGCAAGTGAATTTGATGTGGCAGGAGCATATATGTCTGAAGTGGCGCAATCCACATGGCGGTTAACCCTCTATGATAAAGAGCGTTATACCCAGTCTATCGCATATGGTTTATTTTGGTTCTTCGCTGTGCTTGGTATTAATTTCTTTATATTTCATTTTTTAAGTAAGGGGGAAAAGCAGAGAGAGCAAATACAGATTAAAATGGAAACCGACCCTCTTACAGGCATATCAAATCGTTTGAAACTTGAGAAATACCTAAGCGAAGCCATGGGTGCTGTTTTTGCATTGTTTTTTATAGACCTTAACAAATTCAAACCGGTGAACGACACATACGGGCATGATATAGGCGACCAATTACTGATTGCCTATTCAAAGAGATTAGCAGGGAATTTTTCAAAAGACACTCTTGTGGCGAGAATAGGTGGCGATGAATTTGTGATAGTTACGCCCAATGTCATCGATGAGTGTTCGGCGGTGAGCATTGCAACAAGGATAAAAGAACTTTCAGAAAAAACTTTTGTTATTGAAGAAATAGATATCAACATTTCGGCAAGCATCGGTTGGGCTTTATCCATAGAGGGAAATAATCCTAAAGAACTACTCGAAAAAGCCGATGCGAAAATGTATGAACAAAAAGCCGAGCGTGGTAGGTAAAGAGTAGTAGTTTCGTCCAAGTCTTACTGTGTTAGTTTACAAAATGATGATTCTCTATAAAACGGCACAAGGCCAAGGAGAAGCGTTATGAGCGTGATGACACAAACAGTTGTAAAAAAGTTAGGATTATTTTATAAATATTTTCCCGTGCAATTCAAATTAATAGAAAGCGACACAAGTAAAGATATTATACTGACTAGATTTGTAGAAGATGAATATATTCTTTGTAAGCCTCTATTTTCTTAGCAAGTCTTTGTGCTAAAAGTTCATTGGCAGTATGGAGGTACTTATGTATAAGAATAGCCTCTTCTCGATAAGCTTGTCGCTTTTCAGCATTCCAATGAAAAGGTGGGGGCTGGTAATACTCCCTAAAAAAAGTAGTGCATTCCAGTAGAAAATCTGATACAACTT
>CAYJFE010000054.1:0-19571 GCA_964369165.1 uncultured Desulfovibrionaceae bacterium
ACCACAATGGAGCGGCAACAAGTGCCTCAACAATCAAAATCACCCAACCAACAAGGGCTGAAACCCATCTAATAAATGGAATTGCAGGAAGATAATAAGCAAGAGCCAAACCGTAGAGCAATAAAGGTAAAAACACAGAAAACAATATAAAAGATATATACTTGTCTAAATTAGGTATTGCTTTTCCAAGTAGAGGAATTGCTTTTCCCATCGAGTGCGTAACATCAAGAACACCTAGCGCCGTTGCAAGCCCCCACGCCGTGCCAATGAAATAGTCGCCAACATTTGAAACTGCCATAATAGAGTCTTGTGAGGAAAGCTTCTCAACCGCAAGAGGCAAGATATTTCCTGCTACTAAAGAATTAATAGTAGAGCGTATCCAATTCAGAATCATGGCAAGAATACCACTTTCATCGGTAACGGCTGGTGAAGCTGTAGTATCGGAAATCCCACGTCTTGTGGCGTATGCCGTCTTAATGTAATTTGCCACACGTTCTTTTACAGCTTCATAATCGTGCAAACCATGTGTCATGGCTAACATTTCAGACGCTGTATACTCTTTAGGGCTATAACTAATCCCAGAATACATTGCCTCTCTTACTTCTTGATTAATCCACGCAATCGACCAATAAGACGAACCTGCTATAAACCAACCGTATTGATTGGAAATATCAGTAAAGTCTTTGAGCTTATCTTTTAATTGTCCTTGCTTTGCATAGTTTTTCAATTCCGATAAAATCGTTGCATTAATATTATTGGCGGCATTGTATAAGGCTAATGGGTCAATATCCGCCGCCGCAGTATTAGGGTTTGCTAAATCTTGCGATACAGAAGATAAAGAAGAAATAGCAGTACCGACAGCGTTCACTTTACCACGGCATAGGGCGTCATCTTCATCAATACATGAAACCGAAATGCTTCCTGCATTGCCGTTAAAGATAAATTTATATTCACCGCCTGAGCCAATCCAATTAGAACTATGTTCCCATTCGCCCCCCGGAATTATATCATGCTCTCGCCTTTCATTAAGATAGTATTGCAAAGTAAGTGATTCTAAACTTCCGTTAGCAATAGCTGAATAATGCGTTACATTTTGGTCAGGAGCTTGAACGGTAATTTGACCGCCATGCTCTACAAAATAATCAACACCCATTTCCCAAACATAATTTCCAAGGTTTATGGAAAAACCAATGCAAGCTAAAATTGCCACTTGAAAAAGCGATAAACCTTTGAAGATAGGTGCTAATGCACCCATTGCCCCCACAAAACGCAAGGGCATCCAAAGTGAACTGTACTTTTTACCAAATGGTGTTCCCTCATGCGCTGAACCTGCAACGGAAATAGCCATAATCCAAATAAAAAGCCCAGAAACAATAGCCAAAGCGACAAGGTTAAACACGGAAAAAAGCTCAAGCATGAGTTCAGCACTTTGTGAGCCTCCCAAACCTTGCCCCCATGAATCCCAACCTTGCCCTAAAAGCGTATCGAGAAATTGTTTACTTGCATCACTTGGTAGCAAAACCTTTGAACTTGCAGGAATTTCTGTTGCCATACTCATTCCCCTTACTGTTGCGTACCAATCATACGTGTATACAAGTCATTTAGCTCTTTGCCCGATGTTTCTTCCATGCGGATAAGAGAATCAAGTGAAGAGGTAAAGGCTATGCGGTCAAGCAATTCTGTATTTTTGCGGTTAAGCTCAAATTGAAAAGCTTGCATAAGAACAAGTTCACGAAGTAGCCCCGTATCAGTCATTGAAGCAATTTGCATAAACCAATTAGGATTACCCACACGCATTTGTGATAAAAGCTTATAAAGTCCTGCCTCAGAAAGTTTACCATCAACAAGCCCAGGGATAGTTGTGCTGCCACCTGCTTCTGTCCATTGATTTTTTGCCCAAGCCGTAACATCATCGGGCAATGTTGGAGCGTGATACACAATATGACTATTGAGGTTTTCTGTTACTACGGCTAGTCGGTTATCGTGAATATCTCTTGCGACAGAATAGGTTTGCCCTGATAAAGTGTTTTTTTGTTCCTCCGTAACAACAGGCATAGGACGAGGATTAGATAAGGTTTTTATCGCTTCATGTGCTTGCGCTACTTGTTCTTCTGTAAGTGTTGATTCTAAAGGATAAAAAGCTTCCACAATTTCTTGCCTTTGTGGGTGTTCTCCATCTAAAATACGATAAAGATAGTCTACAGGACGCATATCTAAGGCATTAGCATACTCTGCTTGCTTTTCACGCATAGTTGCTTGCACTTCATTTCCTGCTTGAACACTTAATTGCAATCCTGCACCAAGTGAAGTCGCTCCACAAAGTCCGCTAGGTTGCGATGCTGTTCCGTAAGTATCTTGTGTTTTTACACTTTCATTGGCTACAGTTTGCCCTTTTATCATGGCAGCATTGCTTTCTTTCAAGCTGATAATAGCCCTTACAATAGTTGCACTTTCTGTTTTTATTGTTCCAATAATATTCTGTGCCGCCATAACAATTTCTGAACGTATAGCATTTGCTTCGACAGTGGTATTTGCATTGACAGATTGAATTGTTTCCGTCTTTGCCATTGTAATCATTGCGTTTATTGTTCCACAATCGCAACCGTAGCCAAAAGCTTGCACAGGAAAAATTAAACAGGATAGTATCAAAAATAGATATTTTCTCATAAACTTCTCCTAAATGTTGATAATTTCATCAACAATTTCTTTGGTCACATTGATAAGCACATCATCTGTACTGCTTTGGTCACTCACTTGTCGGCGGCGGCGTTCAACTTCTGACTTTGCTGAACCACTTGGAAAACGCAGTGCAAGACGGCGCAAAGCTTCTGACGCACCAATTTGAGTGTAAAGATTATTGCGGATTGTGACATCTTCTGTAGTTGTGGAAAAAGCCCAAAGAGGTTCTGCACCAATGGTCAAGGTCAAAACAAGTTGCGACATTCCAGAGCCAGTACGAAAAAGCCCCACAAGGTTTGCACCTGCACGGCTAGGCTTACCAAGACGTGAAAGAGCGTAACGACAAGCTCCATTCAAACCAAAACGGCTACTAATATTTTCAATGCTTTTTTCTGTGCCAGAACCTAAAATCACAATGGTTGTAGCGAGTTCATCAATAATAATTTGTGGTATATCATCAATAGATTGTGTGTATAGTCCAATACTCAAATTCCATTTACGACTTTCCCTTGCCATTGTGGTCATATCAGCTTGTAATTGCCCTGAAACAGAAGTGTTCTTAGTTACACGGTGCGCTTCATCATAGCAAAGGCGCTTTGGGTCTTCTCTAATAGCTTCAATACGTTCAGCGTGATAGCTTTGATACAATTCAGACATCAACTTCACATCAGCAGGCATTAAGAAAAATCTTGCCCCCAAAATCTGTCTTGCCATCATATACATAACTGCCGCTTGTCTATCAGCCGCCGCACCACCACGAGGAGCAACTTCGTCAAGGTCAAGGCTAACAATTTGGGCATCTCCCAAGTCAAACTGTGTGGGTTCTTTAAGGATGACATACGCTTCTATAGCGTCAAGAAGTGAACGCCAAACGTGCATAATAGTGTATTCTTCATAAGTATTTTGAATACCTTTATTTTGTCTTATTTGTGCCGCCACATCTGCAAGTAAAGGCATAGCATATCGTTGGGCTTGCATAGCTTCATGGATATAGCCAAGCATAAAAAGCTTATCTACAATTTCCCACCAAGTTGTTGCGCTATCTAGTTGTATTTCTGCTTGCATAATAAGCTCGTGAAGTTCAGGAAGCATATTTTTTTGATATAGTCTTGGGTGGTGCTTGTCTGATAAATCTTCATAAGCAAGGTCAATCGCTCTTTGAATTATCCCCGGCACACTATCGGCAGGAGCATTAGCGTCAAGCGGCGTTGCAAGTAAGCTTAAAAGATTTACCAAAAAAGCCTTGTGAGAAGGTAAAGGTTTTCTGCTTCCAAGCGGAGTATCAAAAGGATTGATTGCAAATTCAGGTGTCATACGTAAACGATGATAAACAGCAAGGTGTTTTTTATCTTCAGGTAAATTTTCCTTAAGTAATGTAATCAAACCCGAACTTGAAGGACCGACATCAACAATAGAAAGCCAAGGTAATCTTGCAAGTCCTGCTTGCGTAATAAAGGCAAAGTTCATAGCATTAAGAAAAACAGATTTACCGCCGCCCATTGGAGCAACACCAATATCAATCCAAGCCGCTTGTTCTGAACTGTTAGGAGCAAAAGGAATAATTTTACCGTCTTGAGTGCGAAGTAAAAGACTTCCATCACGCCAAGGTGAAGCAGAACGCATGGGTAACATTCCCAAAGCTTCTTGAAGTGGAGCTGCGGTTACAGGGGCTGGCGAAGATGGCATAAGCGCAGGAATTGTCGCTGATAAACCAAGTAAAGGGTCGCCAATAGCTTCTGAAACGTCCGTTGTTCCCCAACCTTGCACAGTTTTGGAAAGTTCCGCCATACGCCGTCTTAAAAGTAAAATAGCTTCATGCTCGGCTATTTCATTTATACGTACCCAAGTGCAAAGACAAATACGAAACTTAACGCAACAAACACCCTCTAAATCTAGCTGTTTCAAATCATCAACGGCTTTATTGAAACGCTTGTTATCAGAATTGCTAAAAGCTAAAAGTGAGGACAAAAGAGGTTTAATTCCTAAATTAAGCCCCCCGTCTTCAATCAGAAAAGATATGCGGTAGGGCAAGCGTTCTTCTCTTCTTGCTAGAATACGGAAAAAGTCTTGAAAGGGCTTTGGTGTTTGAGGCATAAGCGTCATAATAAGTGGGCTATATATTCTATCGCCTACTTTTATGGCACTTCTTGAAATCATTTCCCCCTCACGAACCCATAATTGACTTTTGAAGTCAGGGTATAAGCTATTATGAACTATTTCCTTTTTGCTTGTATCAGCATCGGGCAAACGAAGCGGTAGAGGGTCGCTTGGTATAAGAGCTTGCCAATGCGGACTTGTAAATTCAGGGTCAATACAAAGACGAATATCTCTCAAAGCTTCATGGGCTGTGAGAGGATAAATCATCAAATCAACTTGAATAAAAGCGTCAAGTACACCTGTTAAAAAACCATTATGAGCATCATGCAAAGCCATAATTGCACGAGAAACTTGCTGACAACCAACGATGGTCGGTGTTTTACTCATTGAAATGTTTCTTTCTTTCAACGCCGATTTTTTCAAACTTTCAGGTAAAACAGAAGGGCGTGTCCATAACACAAGCCAACACATTTCAAGTGAGCAATATTTTTTAAGTGCATTGCCCCAATTTTCTAAAAGAGGGTTAAGGCTTAATCCTAAGTTCTGTGCTGTAAGTGCTGATGGCTGTAAAAGTTCATCAATTCGCCTTGCACTACTTTCAGGGTCATACTCAAAAACTACTTGTATAAGATGACCTGATTTAGAAAGTGTTGATTGTAATTTTTCCGTCAAACCTGATACAATATTTTCATACTCTTCCACCCCCACATGCTTGAGTGAACCTTCAAGGCGTAAGATACTGATAAGGCTACCATCGTCAGCAACTAAAACATCATTATCAACTGTTTCTAAACGACAATAAGAACTTACAGGCGCAGCAAAAACTTCTGATAAAGAACGTATTCCACGTTCAAGATTATTTACTATATTATCAAACATCAACTATTCCTTTTTAATACAATTTGTTGAATAACCACACCACGAGGATTGGTAGCGGTAGAAGCACGGCTTACCAAAACTGTAGCCATAAGATGTTGTGTACTTTCAACACCTTGACTTGATTCATAGGATACAAGCATGGGAAATTCGATACGCCATGTGGATTTTCCACCAATAAGCCCAGATGTAATGATGATGGGTGCTTTGGTTATTGAAGCGGATACTGAAAGGCGTTTATCTCGTATCATATCCAATGTTCCCGATGTGTTGAGAGAATCCAAAAAGGATTTGAATGCCGCACTATCAAAGTTTGGACGCAAATCATTAAGCTTTTCACGCCATTCCAAGAAATTCAATGACATTGCGCCTGTAATGGTATCAGCAGTCCAGTTGAGTAAACCTTGTTCCGTGAGTACAGGCTTATCAAGAGGTATCAGCGGAGCTAAACGCAAATCAGGAGTGGCGGCAAAGTATTGTGGTGTAGGGCGGTTTAAAACAAGAAAAACAATAATTACCAAGCCAATGCACAAAGCTAAAAGCAAGCCAATATTGAGCTTCATGGAACGCCTAAACTGATTTCTATACCAATTCAAACCGCCTATAACGTGCTCAGATGACGGAGCGTCTTGTATATTGCTTGTTTCTATAGGTATGTTATTTGAAACTTCACCTGTAATAGCTTGGGGCATGTCTTGCTGATTATTTTCAATCTGCTTCGACACACCCATATTGCTATCTTTTGGCGAAGTCTTTTTATTTTTAAAAAACTTCACTTATACCTCTCTTACAGACCTAAATCATCAAGACCTGTTGTTTGGTCGCTACCAAAGAGAGTGGCTGAACCTGAACCGAGAAACTCGCCTAAACCAAGGGCTAAAGCACCGATAATAACTTTTGTAATGCCACCTGCATAGGTTGATTGCCCTTGTTGTTTTCCTGCTTTATACATATCAACACAACCCCAAACGCCCATTCCTGCACCTGCGGCATAACCACCCATCGTGATACCTTTTGCAACGCCTTTAGAGTTTTCCGCCACATTCTGCCCTATCTCACCAAAACCAATAGCGGCTTGTGCAAGTTCAGGCGTAAAACAATAAATTGCGGCTACTGCCATACAAAAAGCAGTAAAGCGAACTGACGAAATAGACGAAATGTCTGATAAGATTGTTTGAGTTTTTTCTTTGTAAAAATTCATAATATTTTTCTCCTATTATCCTAAAATGTTTGAAATATAAGTTTGAACATCACCGCCGATAGTCACGCCGATACCACGCAGAAAAGTCACTAAATTAACGGCTAAAATTCCGCCGAATAAGTGAACCATGCCTCGACTAAAATTCATCGCTTGGTTTGGCGTATCTCGCAAAAGGCATAAGCCACGCATAATGCCAATAACTCCAATAGTTGCTATGGCATACACAGCAAACTGAATATAGATAGAAGCAGGTGAAGACGGAGGGCTATAACTTAGGCTTTGTTCAGAACTTTGATTGAATACCGTCATTGCAAGTGAATCCATAAGAGGCGGCAAATTCAAAAGAAGAACTGCACACCAGAATGTCCACACTGCAATAGAGCGGTTAAAACGATGTTTTTGATTGATTGCTTGTGCAAGTGAAAGAAAGGCAAAGCCCACACCCATCACATAAGCCAAGCGTATAAGAACTTCCCACCATTGCTGTAAATGCGGAATCACGTTAGCAACATAGTTTTCCATATTTACCTCTGTGTTTCGCTAACATTCAGCACAAGTACACCTATAGCTTCCCCACTTTCTAGGTAAACTGTAGGAGGGCGGTCAAAATTCTTTTCTAAGATTTCACCTGCCCTTTCGCCAACTTTTCCTGCGGCAATCCATAATTGGTCGGCTGTGCTGTAAGTGTTCCAAAGCATTTGGTCACTTGCTTGTAAAGCATTACTATACACTGTACTTTCTGCACCGCTATACCTCTTGGCAGTTGACAATCCCTCAAGAAAAGAAGCGGCAACAAGCCCACCCCAACGACTAAAGAAGTGTGTATCAACAGAACTTGCGACAGAAGCTTCTGTCGTTTTAGGGTCAATGGCATAGGCTTCAAGTTGAATACTTTTTCCATCAGGCAACATTGCTCTTGAAAAAGTCAGCACAAGACGTTGTTCAAAACGCTGAAAACTTCCAAGCAAGCGAGTATTCTTATATTTTCCCGAAACAACTGTAGCCATAACGGCAGACGGAACATCAGAATTTACGCCAGTATCAACAATAGCGTAAAGAATATCGCCAGTTTGAATATCTAATTTTGCTGTACCTTCAATAGGTGTTTGCAAAATTGAAATTGCATTTTCAGTAGGTGGTGGTATATCATCAAAGTTATAGATATACGCAATTTGCCCTGTACTTACTGAATAAGAAGCAAGCCGACTATCAAGCGTTGCCAAATCCTCCATCATAGTTTTCAGCATGGCACTATTGTTTCTTGGTGCTTGTTGCACTGGTGCAGTACGGACTTGAGCTACAGGAGGTGGCGGCGGTGGTGTGTCATCTTTACGCTGAACAACTGACTGCCTTTGCCCAACAGGCGTAGGCACAAAGCTTTCACCGGCTTGCAAAGCTATATCTGCTTGTTGCGTATCGTGTTCTTCTAACTTTTTATTGTATTCAGCAGAACCACTTCCACCAACTCCGCCTTGAATAGCGTCTTCCCTTGATTGCACAATTTGCGAACTAGAAGCAGATTGTTCAGGTGTGAAAAGCATAAAAGAAGCAACAAGAATAGCGGTAACAAGGGCTATACCAGAAAGGCAAAACACGATAAAACGCCGCTTTTTTTCTGTACTGCTGATACTACTCATTATTCGTATCCTCATAAGAATTAATATGAGAAGTATCTTGAAGAGCTATACTTTGCATTATGCCATCAACAGATAGCATAATGCGTGAAGTTACAGGCGTTTCATAGCATTTCACATCTCCTGCACCATTAACCACAGCCGACCAAGCCGGCCACACAAGTGTGCTACTTGTTCGGATATAATTTTTATCATTATATTGCCAAATAAGAAGCTTTTCTTGTGGTGATTTTGGACGGATACGCACAGCTTCTTTTGGCGGAACTCTATCCAAAAACGCCAACATATCAGAAGTTACAGTTTCTTTAATTCCTGCAACAACTGGAACGTGTGCATTCGGTCCTTGGTGGGCAAGTTGAAACAACACCAAAGCGTCTGCCTTTCTTTCAGGTGAGCGTACAGAATCAGATTCTAAACGTATCACTAAGGGCACATCTTTCTCAGCAAAAGTAACTACTATTGTTGACGCTCCATAATCTTGCATAGGCATAACATTGAGCAAATTACCTTCTGGCAGTTCAGGACGCAGAATTTGAAAGAAATTAGAACCGCCATTTGTTACAGACGTAATAGCCCAAGGTTGCCCCGTGACATCGTGAAAAACCAATGATGTAGCTATATTGGCAGTAGTAAAAACTTTTACAGGTGATAAGCCCGGTTCAAGAGATACACGCACAGTGCGAGAATTTAGACTTGGCGATACTGGCAATAAAGCTCTTTCCCTTTTATCTGAATATTCCCGATATTCTTGGATTTGTTCATCAGTAAGCGGCATCATCAGATTCAAACTTTCTTCAAAAAGAGCTTGAGCTTCTAGTTCTTCTTTTGATACGCTGTTTTGCATTTTTGAGTTATCTTGCCCAAGAACGGTTGTACTATCAGAAGCTTGCATTGTCACATGACTTGGGGCTTGCTCGTTTGAATTTTCTGACGTACTTGCCGCTAAAGCAATTTCACTTCCTGACATAAAAACAAACGCCGCCATCAGACATTGTATGCAGAATGATTTTCCCATACCTTCTCCTTGGCTTTTGCAGTTATCAGTTTGCTTCTTTTTGACTTGTTGTGCGTAAGCTCCAATCCTGCATGTTTTTGAGGCAGTTTTTTCATAAAAAAATCTCCTTTGCTAAATGTTGAAATAAGCCCACATAAAGCCCCACAATGAGGCAATACAAAGCTTTAACAACTATTAACAAAGGAGAGTTTTGTCAGGCAGTGGCAGAATTATATAAATTGAGAAAAACTATGAATAAAATTTTTTGATTATTTATTGCTAAATTTAAGATTTGATATGTTATACAAATAATGATAGTGTAAAATTATAAACTGATACTATGTTCTGCCCACTTAGATATAATTAGGGTACAATTGATATAGCCTTATGAGTACACACTTTATGCTAAAAATCTTAAACCATAGGAAAATTGATAATGATAACCACAGTAAAGTTACTTTCATTCGCTTAGAACCAACTGAGCTAAGTGACAGTATCAAACAAATCATAGTTTCAATTTCTGATTTATCATGGCTTCACAAGTTTAAGATTAAAGCGTTTTTACATGATAGTTTCCTAGAGTGTGCTAAACCAACTATCGATGATATAGAACATAAGCTATTAAACTGTATAGAAGATGGCATATCTAGTGATGCAGGTGAATATATAGTGTCCGAACTGTCTAGACAGGCAATTCTGCAGCGACTAAAATACTCTTGCCCACCCATAGCAGAAATACATTTAAAACAAAAATCAGGAAATCCGGGGTTTGATTTTCATGCCGAAAACCTATGCAACACCATCCTCTTCGGAGAAGCAAAGTATAAGTCGAAAGAAAATGCATATGGAGTTGCGCTAACACAAGTTTTAGACTTTATCAAAGATAAAAAAGATATTAAAGACTTGAAGGAGCTTTCTCATTTTTTTAGTGAACAAGCTATCGTAAGTGCTAACAAAGGAGAAAAAGGTTATGCAATCGCATTTTCAGCAAAAACTATTTCAACGGAAAAATTAATAGAAAATATTATAAATAATGAGAAATATAAAGAATTGCGTTCTTACCATGAAATAATTCTTGTGGCGGTCAATATATGAATAACTTAATTTCTAAAATTATTAGCGGAAACAACTTAGAAGAAGCATATTCATTTTCTATCCAGAAGCTTTTTAGTGAAGGACCGACCTCAGTAACAGTTCTTGAGATTCTTTCATACTTAGCAAAATACCAAGATGATTTTTTTTCATCAAAAGAACATGAAGTTCTAAACTTGATGGGGCTATTTTATAAAGATACTCAAGCCTTAACCCTTAAGGAAGCTATTTTTAAACATTTTGGCGAAGCTATTAGAGAAAAATATAACTGTTCTTATACACTAGTTCAATCTGATATTGCTGAAAGTATTAAAACTTATCATAATTTTAGCTTTTCAGCTCCTACAAGCACAGGTAAATCTTTTGTATTTAATAATCTAATCACAAATTCTCAAAAAGACATCATAATCATAGTTCCTTCAAGAGCTCTGATTAATGAATACTTTACAAAACTTTATCAAGCTATTCCTGACAAACAAGTAAACATTCTTACATCGGTGAGTGTAATTAACACCAAACATGCAAGCAGAAATATTTTTGTGCTTACCCCAGAAAGAACTAAAGAAATTTTCCAATATAAGCAAGATTTCAATATAGAATATTTCTTATTTGATGAAGCCCAGCTTAGTGATGAAGCTTCATTTCGGGGTTTGTTTTTTGATAGTATAGTGAGGCGCGTGCAAAGACATTTTTCAAATGCAAAGTGTGTTTTTGCTCATCCCTTTGTTGAAAATCCAGATGCGCAATTAATAAAAAATAATTTCAGTATTACTAATTCAAGCTCTTTCACCTATACGGAAAGAAATATTGGGCAGATGTTTTTTACTCATAAGGACGATAAGTTTTACCATTTTGGCATTAATAAAGCAATTATGGGGAACAATAAATTTGAAACAAATGAAGACCCAATATATGATTGCATTCGAAATAATGGAAGTGTCTTAATTTATACTCCGAAAACAAGTATTTACAAAAGAAGTGTTTTTGCAGATTTTAAAAAATATATTGATTTATGCGAAGAAATAACTGATGAAGCTTCGTTAGCTCTTATCGACCAACTTCGAGAATTAATAGGTGCATCAACTTCTAGTAAAGAATTTTACTACTCGAAAATGATTGAAATGCTAAAAAAAGGCATTGTTATACACCATGGTTCATTACCATTGCAAGTAAGACTACTTTTAGAGGAATTTACTCAAAAGAACTATTGTAAAATATGCTTTGCTACGTCTACTCTTGAGCAAGGTATAAATATGCCGTTTGATATTGTTTATTTAAATCAATTTAAAAACAGTAAACCACTATCTGTCAAAAATTTAATTGGCAGAGCAGGACGTTCTTCAACAAACAGTAAATTCGACTTTGGTACTGTTATTGTAAAAGGGAATGTGTTTACAAAGTTACGAAATATCATGTCAAGCACTGAGCGATTAAAAATTGTTTCCCAGCTAGATGAAAAAGAACCAGATGACGATAACTTTGAATTTAAAGAATCTATTAGAAATAATGATTTTTCAGATGAATACAACCTACCCAACAAAGAAGTAGCAAGATTATCTAGTACTAACTTAGATGAAGTTATCAAAAAAATTCTATCATATGTGTTTAAACAAAGTAGAAGTGGTGCTATTGATATTGTGGTTCAAAATTTAACCATCTTATATAAACATTATTTAAATAGGGAATTATCAGAAGGTGAAGAAAATGTGTTAAAAGAAGCTTTCCACTTATTTTTGTTACGATTACAAGGAAAAACCTTTCAAGCAATTTGTAGATATCGATATCAGCACACCGTTAAAGCAAAAACTCAAGAAGAATACCGAAAAAACAACGAATCTTCAAGAATTGAATTTTTACAAGCTAGTTTTATACAAGAATGTTGTGATATTCCTAAAAAAACTCTCTGTAAATTTTCACTTTTTGAAGTAGGAACAAAGGTATATGATGTAGACTATGACCGTATTGTTTGCGATACCTATGACTATTTTGACAAGTTAATCAACTTTAGGCTAAGCGATGTTTTTTATGCAATTTTCAAGCAATATTCAGAAAGAAATAAAGACCTAACGGCAATGAAATTGGCTATGCATTTCAAATATGGCACTGATAATGAAAGAAATATTCTGCTTTTAAAGTATGGACTATCAAATGAAGAAATTGAAGAGTTTTCTGACTACATTGAAAGCGTAACAACTGAAGAACTAACTGTGAAACCAGAAATTTTAGAAAAAATACCCGACGCAAAACTTACATACATAAAAAGATTTATTCATAATGTCTAAATCTGAAATCTGGAGGATATATGTCTGGTTATACAAAACGTAAATGTCAAAATGATTTTAGACAAGCTATTATCGATATGAATAAGTATATAAAAACAATCATGCCTATTCTTCCATATGAATATAATCTCGAGGTAATCAAAGGTTTACTGGAAAAATATTATCCTCATGAAATGAAAGCTTTATCTGTCCAATACAAATATTATCAGACTAAAGAAAAATCTTTGGTTAAACACAAAAAGTCTCGTTATAGTCTTTTTTTAGATGTTGAAGGTATAATACTTAGTTCTGCGGTTTATAAAACTATTATGAGTGAGAAATATATTAGCAATCATAAAACTACGTTCAGTAAAGAAAGCACGGACATAGAAACTAAGAAACTATCTTCCAAGCGAGAAGCAAAAATAAAAAAAATCGATGACAAGATACAACGGTCATTACAAAAAACCCAACAAGTTGAGCCTGAATTTCTAGATGCATTAATGGGGCTTTACGACAGAAAGCAAACAACTCAAAAGGATAAAGTCTATATTCTAAATGAGTTGCAAAAATATTATAACGACAAAGTGCTAAAGTTTTTTAGTAAAAAAATCGATACAGAATATAATATACAACTAAGAGAAATGGCTTTTCATTATTACCAATCAGTAGGTTTTCGCCCTGTTCTGAGAAAACAAAAACACATGCGTGTGCCAAGTAAAAATCGTAACAGAAAAGCATTTCTGAAGAACGATTATGCTCATCAACGTTTTGATATTCTGGGAACTCCAGAAGAACTGGAATACAGAATTGAAAATAGCAAAGAACAAGTCCTAAAGCATTATGACTTTTTTATTTCACATAGCAGCTCTGACCAGAAAGAAGTACAAGCACTCATTGAAAACTTGAACAAAAATAGAAAAAATGTATACTGTGACTGGATAAATGATAATGATTATCTAAAACGAGTCTTAGTTGGAGATGCAACTCTCAATATCATCAAAAATAGAATGAAACAATCAAAACAGCTATTATTTGTTTTATCAAAAAATTCATTATCATCGATATGGTGTAAATATGAATTAAACGAATTCAAAAACCAAGAAAAGGAAATTTTATATATTACAGTTGAAGATATACAAAATAAAATTTTCAACTATGTTCCATACAGTAGTGAATGGTTTATAGACCAATACTATGAACAGCTTCCTTTATTCAAAACAAACTAAAAAGGAATTTTGCATGTCCGAGAAAAAAATTACACACTTAGAAATAATACAAACCGTCATCAATCGAATGGCGACTAATTCATTTTATCTTAAGGGGTGGAGTGTAACATTATTAGCAGGCATCTTTGCCCTATCGGGAAAAGATAATGATAAATCATTTTTCATTATTGCTTATATCCCTCTTATTACGTTTTGGTGTCTTGATGCATATTACCTCTTTCAAGAACGCCTTTATAGAGAACTATATAACGCTGTTAGAATAAAAGAAGAAGAAAGTATTGATTTTTCAATGAATACTTCTTCGATTGAAGTAAATGAAAAAATATCTTTCTATAACTGCTTTTGGTCTAAAACTGAAATATCTTTTTATTTACCTTTAATTATTATATCCATTCTAGTTATTCTTGCAATATAGTCACTAGAAAAAGGTAAATACAATGTTTAAAAAATTTAAAATTAATCTTGACGAATCTGACTATAAAAGAATCGAACACTATAGCTCCATTGGAAGAAAAGAATATGAAAAGGTTGAGCGATTATTTGAGGAAAAGTTAGAGAACTTTTATAGAGCGGAAAATAATGATATTCTTGACGGTAGTAAATTGCAAGAACACTTTTTTCCTGTTTTAAAAAACTATGATGTTTTTTTATCTCATTCACATGATGACATAGATAACGCAAAAGCATTAGCAGGTTTTTTATATCAAAAAATGAAAATTCGAACTTTTATTGACTCTAATTTATGGTACTATGCAAATAACTTATTGAAACTAATTGATGAAAAATATTGTTATAATGAATATGGTGAAACTTACAATTATAACCTGCGTAACTTTTCAACTGCTCATATTCATATGATACTTAGTAATGCTCTTACGAACATGATTGATGAATGTGAATGCCTTCTTTTTCTTAACAGCCCAAACTCAAACGAAAAATATAATGATTTTACTGAAAATAGAACGAGGTCGCCTTGGATTTATCATGAAGTCAATACCGTAGACATAATACGAAAAAACATACCTGAACGCCATCAAAGAAAAAAACTTGTGGAAGATAATGACCTTATAGCGAGTACTGAAAGTTTTTCACAAAAAAGAATTGATGTTTCGTATAATATTCATAAACAGCTAAGTAAGTTTGACAATATTTCATTAGATGAATTGAGGTACATAGCAAATCAAGCAAAGAGTGATAAATTTGAATATCTTGATGAAATTTATAATATAAATACAAGTAAATCATATCGAGATCGATATCATGGAGGCTTTATAAGTAATGTAAGGTGATTTATAAATGTTTTTAGTCTAAATATTATAAACAAAAAAATTATTTTAGAAAACAAGATACTATTCTTACATAACAAACTTTTGGAATACAGCCATGAAACAACCATATATATCAAGAATTCAAATCAAAAATTTCAGAAATTTTGAGTCTGTTGATTTTTCCTTATCAGAGCAACAAATTATTATAGGGGAAAATAATGTAGGAAAAAGTAATCTATTACGAGCTCTACAATTAATTCTCGACCCATCCTTTTCAGATGATGATAGGCTTCTTAGCGAAAGCGATTTTTATGAGGGGTTAGAAGACCCTATAAATAATAACGAAGAGATTATAATTAGTATATTTATTGATAATTATGCACATAATAAAAATATACTCAGTCTTCTCAGTGATGCTACAGTTAGTTTTGCTGAAAATAAGCTCTTAAAGCTTACTTATAAATTTTTCTCAGATAATGCAGAAAACAAGGATATTTCCAATTACGAATACAAAATATATAAAGGTGATAATGAAGATTGTTCTTTCACACATATAGATAGAAGATTTCTAAATTTAAAAGTAGTCAAAGGCATTAGAGATGTAGAGTCTGAAATGCGTAATCCTCGACAATCACCACTTACAAAGCTTATAAAACAAAAATATAATATTAAAAAAGAAGACGTAGAAACAATTACAAAGAAAATTAATACTGCTGGAGCAGAAACTATTGATTTACCTGAGCTAAATGACTTACAAAAAAAAATTAATAAAATTTTTAACGAAATTATAGCTCACCCTAAAAACAACTTTGACATTTCTTTACAAACCATTGACTTAGATGCAAACAGAATTTTAAATACTTTGAAACCTCTTTTAAATTCAAGAGATACAGCGAATAATAGTTTAGGGATTAATAATATATTATATATCGCACTTATGCTTTTACTTATCTCAGATGACACAATAAAAACATATCTTCCAAGTGAACTTTATGAAAAATTGCACAGCGTTGACAAAGGGGAAATATTAGAAAAATATTACGAACGCAGTGGTGATGGATTTACTCTAAAAAAGAACTCATTAGGGGTTGAAGAAGAAAATGAACTTTACGACTTTATGCATGAAAATAACTTATCAAATGCAGGTGTTACTATTTTAGCTATTGAAGAACCAGAAGCACACATTCACCCCATTTATCAACGTCTTCTGTATAAATACATAATAGCCTCTACAAATGCTTCTGTTATGATAACAACACATTCGACTGATATTTCATCAGCAGCCCCTATAAACTCAATTATTCATCTGATACACAAAAAAAATAAAACTCAGGTACACTCAACTGCAAATCTCGAAATTAAGCCAAAAGAAGCATTAGATTTAATGCGATATATTGATGTAAAGCGAGGAGAAATATATCTTGCAAAAGCAGTTATTTTTGTTGAAGGAATTGCTGACGAGTATCTCGTTCCTGCGTTTGCCTCAGCTTTAGGATATGACCTAGATAGATACGGTATTGTGATATGTAATATAAATTGCACTAACTTTATACCTTATCGAAAGTTTGCAAGCTCTCTTGGAATCCCTAGTTGCATTATAACTGATGGAGATTATTATCACACTGTTAACGGAGAGAAGATCTTTGGAGATGTTTATGATAAAGAGAAACACGATGATATAGGTTTTGCAGGAAATGAAAGAGGAATTGCTATAATAGAGACTGAATGCACACCTGATAAAGTAGCGAGACTTAAAAAATTAAACTTTAAGCACCAAGATAACGTGTTACAAAAATTAAATATTTTTATTGGTGTGCACACACTAGAAATCGACATTTTAGCTCAGTGCTGTGATGATGATAAAGAAATTATTTCCGATGTTTTTGAGGAACTTACAGACGGAGGAAAAACACAACTCACTAATTTTAAAAATAATATTAAAAATAATAAATACAAAAAATGCTTAGCACAAATTGAGGCCAGAAATAGTATGATAGGTAAAGGACGCTTTGCTCAAAGATTTTCCTCCTCTGTTACTAGAACTATGATTCCCGACTATATTAAAAAAGCTATTTTATCTATTATACAGCAACTAGGATAATTATATGCATAATAATTATTTTCTAGAAAAGCTGAAAATGTTAGAGTCGGACGAACACCAACTTCATGCATACAACTCAAATGTAAGTACACTTGTAACCGCTGGTCCTGGAAGTGGTAAAACAGCAGTATTGACTCTAAAAGCAAAAAAAATTTTAGATGAACAAAAAAACTCCCCTAGAGGATTAGCTTGTATAACTTACAGCCGTGAAGCAGTAAGAGAAATTGAAAACAGGATGAAACTGCTAGGTGCACCACTGAAAAAAAATTGTTTTATTGGGACGATTCACTCCTTTTGCTTATCTGAAGTTCTCATTCCTTTTGCCTCAATTTACCCACAGTATAATATACCCAATCCAATAAAACTTATTTCTGCGAGAGAAAGGCAAGCGTTATTCAAAAAAATTAATAACAATATAGGCTTTGATGGATTAAGAATTGAGGATATGGATAAAGAACTTTCTCGAAATATTTGCGTACTAAGCACCGTTGAAATACCGCCCCATAATGCAGTACTTAAAGTTGCTCTACAGTATGAAAAAGAATTGTTAACTTTAGGTTATGTTGACTATATACTCTTGGTAACTCTAGCCGTGAAATTAATTTCCAATGAGAAATATATCAGAGATGTCCTTGATGCAAAATATCCATGGATTTTAATAGACGAATATCAAGATTTGGGCAAAGCTTTACATGAAATGATTTTATCTTTTCTCAAAGATACTAACATAAAAGTTTTTGCAGTAGGAGATGCTGACCAATCCATATATGATTTTCAGGGAGCATCACCAGAGTATCTTAGTGAACTCAAAAACTCATCTCATATTGCTGAAAAGATTATTCTCCTAAATAACTATAGAAGTCCAAGTAAAATTTTGCAGGCCTCGGAAGCAATTCTAGGTAAATCTTTAGGCTATATTGCCGTTGGAGAATTAAAAGATTATGATGCGAAAATTAATTTCCATGTGTGCGATTATGGGATGGAAGAGCAATACCATAAGGCAGTAGAGTTGATTAAAGAATTACATAATGAGGGTACTCTATACCATGAAATTGTTATTGTGCTAGGTAAAAACTCTGAAATTAAAGAATTTTCAGAATTATGCAATAGTGAAGCAATTCCTTACTATACAGTAAAAAGAAATTTTCAACGAACTAATACAATTAAATGGATTGAAAAAATCTTACAGTGGACTAATAGGTCAGTCGGCATTACTTTTGATGAGATTTATTTTTTTTGGGAACAATTAGTTGTTTCGTGTGGCTACCAATTAAACCACGAGAATAAAATCTTTTTTAGACGTGAACTTTATAAGAAAATAACCTCTTGTAGTGAGCCTGATATAAGTGTCATAGACTATCTTGACAGACTTATCGAAAAGCTTGACCTGTTGAACTATTTAGAAAGCTTACTGTGTGACCCAGATGAATGTGATAATATAGTGTCATTCATGGATTTTTTTAGAAGTGATAAATTTAAAGACTACAAATTAAAGGATTATATAGATTTCTCAACACCCAAAAATCAAATAGTTGTGTCAACAAGGCATGGAGTAAAGGGGTTAGAGTTTGAGCATGTTATAATGCTAGGTATGGAAGATGATAGTTTTCCTTCTTACTTCTCGAAAGGAAACAAAATAAAAGAGCAAGAAGAAGAACGTATTTGCTTTGTATGTGTAAGTCGAGCAAAAAAATCATGTACACTTCTGAGGTCTAAGGTTGTAGCTATACCGACAAAGCGTGGAATATGGGATAAACCAGCAACCCCATCTAAATTTTGGACAGTTTTGGAAAAAGTATATGACAGTGACGTTTAGGTAAGCTTCAAATTTGACCTCTTGAACAACACTCAAAAGGTCTGCAAAATAATCCTAATTCCCATGACCCAAATATGACCCAAAATAAAAATCGCTATTTGTAAGTATTTGAAATTACACACCCCATACACGCTATGCACGAGGTTAGAAAAGCGATGAAATGACGTTCGATTTCTGTTTTTAATTGTTTATAACTATTTGTTTTATAAGAGTTTTTACAGAATAAGTTTTCTATAAGTTGTTTATATTATTGCACTATTTCCAGAGCATGGCATTCAAGAGGCCAAGAGTTCAATTCTCTTCAGCTCCACCAGATATTTCAA
>CAYJFE010000055.1:0-19541 GCA_964369165.1 uncultured Desulfovibrionaceae bacterium
CACCTGTATAGCCTTGCTCAAGAGTTGTAGTTGTGCTTTGTGTATTGATGGTACCAACATTAGTTATACTACCAAGCGTCGTTGTTGTACCTTGTGTATTGATGGTACCCTTGTTGTCGATGGTGCCAAGCTTTGTTTCTGCACCTGTGAAGGTGGCTTGTTTACCACTATTAACAACAAACGTAGCATCAGCTGCGCTCACGCTATTTTCTATGGTGATGAGGTCTTCACTAACAGTCATGCTTTTGCCGCTTGCAACTTCTATCGTACCTGTGCCAGTTACACTTTTACTAAGGCTTGTGTTCCCGTTGATGTTTAAGGTACCCGCATTAGTCACGCTATTAAGCGTACCACCACTGCCGTTAAGGATGAGGGTTGCAGCTTTGTCTGTAATAACAAAGTTGGCGTAGGTGCTGGCATCAGATATATTGAGTCTAGCATTTTCGCTACTCACAACTACAATACCACTAGATCCACCTGCTTTGAATGTTGCGCTAGCAAGTGTCATTCTCTTACCTTTAAAGGTTACGGTAATGCCATCTGCCACTGTTAAGGCAGAGCCTGTGACATTTGTGTTGAAGGTGGTGTTGGCATCAACCTTCAAGTCCGTAACGGTGACTGTTTCGAAAAAGGTGGCACCTGCGCCGGCAACTTCCATGACATAGCCGCCGCCGATGGTATTAGCAATTTCGAGGGCTGATGCACCGTTAAATTTAATTGTATCGCCCATCACAAGGATGGAACCATTGCCTGTGACATTTTCAGTGAAGGTGGTTGTGCCGCTACCTTCGAGCTGCAAGTAACCCACGTTGTTCACTTCAGCAAGGGTGACGTCAGCAGCAATAAACATATTCAGCGTATTGAATTCCGCAATGTCAAGCTTGCCCGTACCTGAGTAGCTATTCTTGAAAAAGGTGGTGCTTGGGTTCGTATCCGTCGCATTTGCCGTCGCAATGTTCACTATGCCATTGTTAGTTATACCTCCTGACAAAGATAATTGACTAGCAGTAAGATTAAGCGTGGCATTATTTTCTATGCTCACAGCCCCACTGAAGTCCAGCGGTGACGATGTTGTCGAACTTAGTGTCGAAATACCTTTTACATTTAAAGCCGCAGAGCCAATACTGCCCACACCATACGGCCCTTTGCCAAAATTCAAGGTGGCATTTTCTACACTTACGCTGCTGGCATTATACCACGCATTATTTAAGCTAAGTATATTCTTGCTGGCGTCAGTTCCTTTAATAACAACTGCATAAGTGAGTGTATCCTCATCCTGGTTCGTAGCCCTAATATTATCATTAAAAATAAACTTGCCCTCATCTTGCATGTCAAAGGTGAGGGTCTTGTTATTCGCAGTAAAATTTATGGCATTATAATCCATATTTCCAGCTAGGCTGGTATAGTTACCGCTAAAAATATTTGTATTTGAGCCTGTGGCAACAAGTGTGAGATTAGAAAGGGTATTAATAGCCCCACCACCAACAAAGCCAGCATTTGCAGTAACGCTATTATTAATAAAGCTACCATTAAGCCTATCTACACTCCCAGAAATAGCTCCGCCATCGGCAGAGCTAGTAGTAGCATCGTTATTATTAGAAGTTACGCTATTATTGATAAAATTACCAGTAAGGGTGGTTACAGGGCAAGAAATAGCTCCGCCATAGGCAAGAGTGAATCCTGTGGTAGCACTAATAATTACACTGTTATTGATAAAATCACCGGTAATGTTTTTGATTCTACTCTCATCAGAAATAGCTCCGCCCCGAGCTTCCGTCACACCACTGGCGCTGTTAAAAATAAAATCCCCAGTGATACTGTCGATTGTATCCAGACCGTGTACGTTATCACTTCTATCAATAGCTCCTCCATAAGCTCTGCCATTTGTAGAAGTTGCGCTATTATTTATAAAATCCCCTACTATGGTATAAGCCATACCATGTATAGCACCACCGGCGGCGGCTAAATCAGTAGTATTTACGCTATTATTTATAAAATCACCAACAATGCTCTGGCTTTCGTTCTTTGGACCAAGAGCCCCGCTAAGCCCAATGAAGTTTTGGGTGATATCGTCGCCACTTACGCCAGAGCTTGTCTGGGTTATGACAGAGCCATTTTTATCTTTCACCGCATAGTATTGGGTAAGGTCTGCACCGCTGGCGTCCTTGGTTTTTATGCTAAAGGTGTAGGAATCGGCAGGGGCAACACCGCCAGAGCTTGGAACCAATTCTATGGAAGTATAAGGGTCATCAACATCAATGCTACTTGTATCAAAAGAAAGACCATAGGTAACACTTTCGCCATTTTCTATAGTGCTAAAGGTGCTAAAGTAGTCTTTGCCTGCAACCACTTTTTCTGCACTGTATGAAGAAGCAATGCTAAGCCCACCCACAGCCGCTTGGTTGTTGAGCGTTGGTTCAAAAGCCTTAGCAATGCCAACACTGCCTAAAACTAAAGCTCCTGCCACAGCAAGACTTCCAAAAGTGTTTAAAAGATTACATTTTTTCAAAACTGCCCTATAACGATTAATCAAATTTCCCACTGCGTTTTTACTTTGCATGACGAACTCCAAGTATATAATATAAATAAGAAAATGTATAAATCAAAATAATGCTAAGGTTATAAAATACTCTAATACAAAAATAATCTATAATAAAATGAATTTTTTGTCAAGAATTCCACCAATAAAGAGAAAATTTGAGGCTTTTTGGCAAAACTAAAGGGGAGAAAAAAATAAGAAATAATCAAGATGTAATAAAATTGGCTAAGGCTCTGTTTGGATCATGGGAAATGTTTTTTTCGCCATCTTTTTCAAAAAGTTAGAGCAAGCCTTACAGTTTTATAAGACTTGCTCTTGAAGAGGTTAAAAAATAAATTCTTATGCTTGCATCAATCTTGCTATATCCTCATCAACATTGCCGATAGGTGCAAGATTCCAATTGTCTATAAGCACTTGTAAAACATTTGGTGAAATAAATTTTGGTAAAGTAGGGCCAATTTTTATATTTTTGATACCAAGCGCAAGTAGTGTTAAGAGCACAGAAACTGCTTTTTGTTCATACCATGAAAGCACAAGTGAAAGAGGTAAGTCATTTACAGTGCAATTGAGCGCTTCTGCTAGTGCAATAGCTACTTGCACAGCGGCATAGGCATCATTGCATTGCCCTAAATCAAGCAGGCGAGGGAAGTCACCTATCGTTCCTAAATCTTTATCAAAAAATCTAAATTTTCCACAGGCAAGGGTAAGAATTAATGTGTCTTTTGGAGTTTTTTCTACAAATTCAGTATAGTAATTTCTTCCGATTTTAGCGCCATCGCAACCTCCAACAAGGAAAATATGTTTTATCGCGCCACTTTTTACGGCATCAAGCACCGCAGGGGCGGCTTCAAGCAAAGTTTTACGCCCAAAACCAACTGTAATATTTTTCCCCTCAACATCATCTACAAAACCATCAAGTTCAAGAGCTTTTTCTATAAGTGGTGTAAAATCTTTATCCTCACAATGAATGAGCCCGTCCCAAGCCACTGCACCTGTGGTAAATATTTTTTCGCTGTAACCACTTGGATTTTGAATACAATTTGTTGTAAACAAAACTGCACCAGGGAAAGCTTCAAATTCAACTTTTTGGTTTTGCCATGCTGTTCCATAATGACCAACAAAATGAGAAAATTCTTTAAGTTTTGGATAGCCATGGGCAGGCAGCATTTCGCCATGCGTGTATATATTTACTTCTTTGCCTTCGGTTTGTTTCAAAAGAAGATATAAATCTTGTAAATCGTGCCCTGAAATAAGTATAGCTTTTCCCTTTTTGTGGCCAAGATTTACAGTAGTTGGAACTGGATGCCCAAATGCTTCTGTGTTACCTTCCTCTAAAAGTTCCATAGCTCTTAGATTCATTTTGCCGCATTCAAGCACGAGTTCAAGCGTACGATCAAGCGTGACGACTTCACTGTTTTCATCTATAATAACTGCATATACAAGTGCTTTTTTTATAAAATTATATACAGTAGGATCGCTTTTTCCATACACTTCTGCATGGTCAACATAGGCGGCAACTCCTTTTAGTCCATAGAGTAAAATTTCAAGACTTGAATTTATGTCTATGTCTTCAACAAGCTTATCATTTGTTTTGCAACCTTCTTCTAGTGCTTGAAAAGATTTTATCATGCCATTTTCTGTATAATCTGGCTTACAACCAAGAAATTCTGCTAATTCTTTTCTATAGCGAATAGCTTGATGAATTGCCTTTTTGATTGAGTCCTCACTGAAATTTACATTTGTCAGTGTTATAAAGAGTGCATGAGCGATAAATTTATCAATATCATGCACTTCTTTGAAGGTTTTAGCCTCAGCCTTTAATGCGGTATTTGATAAAAGACGTAAGCTGTAGACAAGTAAATCTTGCAAATGTGCGACATCATTTGTTTTTCCACATACACCTTTAATTGTACACGCATTATTATTTGTTTGTTCGCATTGATTACAATACATAAAGATTTCTCCATTTTTTATTTGATTGTATATTATGATAGACTTTTTTGTCTATTATTTGCTATACAAATCATTATAGAGCATACCTTGAATCTTGCTGTGACGAATGTCACTCAGAGAAAATTAAATTGTATTGCTGTTTGCCTTACTTCTTAGCACATCTTCATTTTTAATTAATATACTTCTTCCGTCTAATTCAATAGCTCCACAGTCTACCAATATGGAAAGTTGACGAGAAAGGGTTTCTCTTGCAAGTCCAAGCAGGTTTGCCATTTCTTCACGAGTAAGTTTGAGGGAAATATTTGAGTCGCCACCCTCTATAAAGTATCTGTGTAAAATATATCCTGATACTCTTCGCAGGGCATTACGCTCGCTTTGTGCGGCAAGTTTATTTGTGAGCATACGCTGTCGTAAAGCAAAAATATTTAGAATTTCAGAAGCAAATTCAGGTGAATTTTTCACAAGTTCAATATAAAGTGTGCATGGTATAAAAAGCAAATGAGTTTTTTCCATAGCAACTGCACTGATGGGGTGAGAACTATTTTGAAAGGCCGCGCCTTCTCCTACAGTTTGTCCTTGCTTGGCAATAAATAAAACAAACTCTCGGCCATCTGCGGTAAAACGCACGTGCTTTATGGCACCCTCTAAAATGATATAAAAGCCACTTGCAATATCAGTTTCTGTGAATAGTGTTTCATTCGCACTAAGCTTGATTTCAAAAGCACTATGTATTATTGCATTAATATACTTATCTTCCAGATTTTTTAATAGTGTAATATTCTCAATACATGAACGTAATGAAGTTAACATATCTTTTCCTTATACCATTTATAATTCTACCAAAAACTTTAACCATTTCGACACCAAGAAAAGCATTGTGAAAAGTTGAAATGATCACAATAATTGCCCTCGAAATATTTGATTATACAGCAAATTAGAACGATTTACTTTATTTCGCTGTGACAATTGTCACTTATTAAAAATATTCATCTATTTTGCACTTGAGTGTTTTCCTATATCAACAAATTTTATGAATTAAAAAAACACTCTGAAAAAAAATCAGTATTTTGCAATACTGATTTTTTTGTACGATTGTAGTTCTATCCTAATTTGATATCTGTTCTGTTCCCTCCCACACTAAGTCTGCTTTAGGCAGAGGCTTGAGAAGTTCTAACCATTTGTGGGTTTTTAGATATTCAGGATCTTGCTGGAGCTTACGCGACATTTCTAAAATGGGTGGTACTAATGTAGTGATATCTTCGGCAAGTGTTTCTGCAGTTGTAAAGTTTGCTGCTTGCATGGCTAAATCAATAGCTTTTTGACTTGTTACAATTGAAGTGGTCAATGTATCAAGCGCTTTTGTAGGGTTGTGGAAGCCAATACTATTTTCTGCTGAAACATAGTCCCAGAAGAGTTGCCCTTTACGCACATTATCACGAGCTTCAATTATTAGCTCGTCAAAATTTTCAGCTTTAGAATATGAAAGTTCGGCCAATCTTACAGCTTCATGTGCTTTGACTGAATATTCTTGCGCAACAAGTAGTTGTTCATATGTTCTATCTTGTGTATACAGCACACGTTCTTTCAAGTACTCAGGGCTTTTGTCTGAATGGCATTGACGACAGGCACGCATTTCAGAATCTTTAAGTGGGCTTGTCCACCAATGTGATGACATTTTTTGTTTGTTCTCGCCTTTGACGTATGGCATATGGCAGTCGGCACAAGATACTCCTGCTGCACCGTGTATTCCGTCAATCCAAGTTTCATATTCTGGGTGCTGCATTTTAATCATAGGAGTATTCGAGGCAGGGTGTGTCCAATCAGTAAATTGACCTTCAAAGCCTTCTCTTTGACCGTCGCCGTGCCCTTTATAGTATTGATACATTTCTTCAGGACCAAAGCCATTATCCCATGGGAATACAGGCTTTTTAGAAACGCCTTGACCAGGGTCAGTAAAATAATATTCGACATGGCATTGCGCACAAACTAAAGAGCGCATTTCATTACGAGAGATATCGTCAATGTTTTTACCGCTTCTTACAAGCCAATCTTTGAGAGGAGCGCTATAGAGCTGAAGCTCCATTGTTTCAGAATTATGACAGTTTGCACAGCCAATTGTGTCTTCATCAGGATCAATTTTTGCGCGGAAATCATTCACGTCCATTGCCCAAAAAGCATCACCGTATTCTTCTACAAGTGGAACCATTTGCGGTGTTTTGCAATTCCAACAAGTTGCAGGCAAACCACCATCAATTTTATATCTATTAATACGATCGATTTCTAAAAAATCATGAATAGCGAGTGTATGTCCTCTAGCTTCATTATATTCATACATGAAAGGGTAGCCAAGCCATAGATTTTTTAGGTAGGGCTGTGCGTGTTCAAAACCCTTAGGCAAAGGATTTACATTATCGTTTTTTCTAAAATTTATAGAACCTTTATATTCAGTCATAATTTCAGATTCATTGTTGCGTAAGTACGATGTAGCGTGTTCTGGAAATTTTTCTAAAAAAGGTGTGAGCTTATATTCTTTTTCGCCTAATCCCGTTTGATAAATGGGAGTTTTTAGCTCAGTAGTCACCTTTGTATCGTCACAAGCTCCAAGAAGGGCGGCAGTGACAACAAGAGAAGAAATGAGTAAAGAATTTGTTTTATTCATAAGCGACTATCCTTGTATCTATAGGTTTCATTCTTTGATGTGAAATATTACGGTGGCATGATACGCAAGAATCTTTAGCGTCCATGACAGCAACATTCATATTTGTCATTCTGTGGCATCTGATACAATTGTCCATAACTATTGTCTTCATTTCATCTGTAGCCATAATAGGGAAGTCAAAATTCCCTGTTGTATTGAGATAAATATCTGTCGCACCAAGTTTAGCCTTAGTAAATAAATAGTTTACAACATTATCGTGCGGTAAGTGACAGTCATTGCAAGTTAAATCTGCATGTAGAGAGGTTTTATTAGAAACAGATGCAGGGAGCATCACATGGCAAGAAGCACAAAAGGCTCGCTCATTCGTGCTGTTGACCATGTAAACTGAACCAGCAAATGCACTTACACCAATAATTACCCCTGTGAATAAAATCATAATAAAAGATGTTGTGAAATGCTTCATAGTACCTCCTTAGAATTATTAACCTTATCAAGCTGTTGATAAAGAGTATTCCGAAACTAGCATATTCTAATTCTCAAGGCAGTGCTGTGATTGAAATCACAAGAAGTGTAAGCATTTGAATATTCATTTGTACGCAGACGCAACAATTGCATTTTGGCCATTACTACACTGAATTTTGCTGATGTGAGTATGAAAAATTGCCATAGCGACTGCTCCTTTTTCGGGATTTGTTTCGACACACTTGTGCACGAAACCTCACTACGCAAAAAGCATGGTTTTTACATTCTCTTATAAAGGCAGTTTGTTATTTACTGCTTCAAGAATAATATTGATATACTCTTGATGTCTTTGACTTGTTGCAGGCAAAACCGTTTTTACAAATGTAAGTAGCTCATTTAAAGATGCACAATTAGCAACACATACTTTACGTGATGTTATTGACAAGGGAAGTGCACCAGAAGTTAGACGTAAAGCTCGAGGCTTGACTTTGGAAGAAGTAGGGGAGCTTTGTAAAGCAACTTGGAAAGAACGCTGTGCAAGTGGCGAACTTCAAGAAAGTACGATGATTGGCTATTTGGATCATCTTAAAGGTTTACTTTTTTTTAGAAATAAGAATGGTAAAAGGCGAACAATGCGCATTATGCCACGAAGTCGTGAAGCACTTCTAAGGTGGCGTGATAAATTAATTGATATGCGCAAAGAAGCTGGTATTAATGAGTCACTTGGCAAAAGCTTTGTGTGCTGTCATATTGATGGAAGACCAGTTACTACTGTAAAACACCCTTGGACAAAGGCTCGTGAACAGGCTGACCTTGAAAACTTCCACTTCCATGATTTGAGGCACACTTACTGCTCAAGTATTATTATGGCTGACGGTAATTTAAAAACTGCTTCCGATATGATAGGGCATAGCAGTATCAAAATGACGAATAGATATACCCATCTTTCTCAACTAGCCCATACAAATATGCGGCAGAAATTGGCATCATATTATGACAAAATGCACATCATGCACACGATGCATCGTAAAGTTTGGGTCATATATGGAGCATGGGGCATTAAATACAGAAAAAGGGCTTACAGTTTTTGCCCGTAAACCCTTGAAATATTTGGTGGAGCTGAAGAGAATTGAACTCTTGGCCTCTTGAATGCCATTATTTTAAAGGCTAGTTTTACAACTTTCATTAACTTACACTATATTCCATAAAAGTATTGACAATCAGTAGTTTATGATATATTTAACTTCATAGAGTTTCACTATCAATTTGTATCTTTCAAGGGAAAAGGTAGTATAGGGGTAGTATAAAAAAGGCGGTGAAAAATGGCTATAAAATGGCTAAATGCGACAAAGGGTGTTCGCTATCGTGAGCATGAAAGTAGAAAGCATAATAAACGACCAGACAGGTATTATGTGTTGCAATATAAAAAGAATGGCAAAGTTTATAATGAACCTTTAGGCTGGGGAAGTGATGGTATTACTCAAGCTATGTGTGAGGCTGAACTTGCTAAACTTAGAGAAAATTGGCGTACTGGTGTAGGTTATCAAAGTTTAAAAGAAAAAAGAGAACAAAATCTTGAAAAGCAAACTGTAGCCAAAGAAGAAAAAAGACAAGAAAATGAGCTTACATTAAAAAATATTTTTGAAGACGGATACTTACAGCAGCAAAAAAACAATGGTAAAAAAGAGGCGACCATTAGAAATGAAATGGGCTTTTTCAAGAATTATATAGATCCATTTTTTAAATATATTTCAATAAAGAAAATAGATGTAAGGCTTATTGACAAATATATTACATATTTAAATGAAATTAATAGTGTCGCAACTAAAAAGCCTTTAACTGATTCAAGCAAAAGAAATATTCTTGCGACTATAAGCCAAATATTTACCTATTCTCAAACAAGAATTGATAGCTCTTTGCAAAATCCTATTAGACTTGTGAAAAAGCCAAGGCAGGATAATTCGCGTGAAAGATTTTTACAAGTAGATGAAGCAAACAGCTTGCTTGCTGAGCTGAAAAAACGCTCAACGAGCACTTATCAAATGAGTCTTATTTCTCTTTTCACAGGAATGAGAGCAGGGGAGATTTTGAAATTATCTTGGCATGATGTCAATTTCCAAGAAAAGTCTATTTTTATTAAAGATCCGAAAAATAAATCGAATAGGCACGTCTATATGACGGAGGAAGTTTTTGAACTTTTAAAATCAATGTTTGCAGAACGTAAAAATGAAAAGGTCTTTGTTTCTAATGAGATTTCAAGAACTTTTGATCGTGTGCTTGAGTCACTTGGCTTCAATAAGGGAATTACTGATTCAAGGCAGAAAGTTTGCTTTCATACATTGAGACATACCTTTGCAAGCTGGCACGCAAAGGCGGGAACCCCACTTTTTACGATCTCAAAACTTTTGGGCCACAAAAGCATTAAAATGACTGAACGTTACGCGCACCTTTGCCCAACAGCTGAAAGACAAGCCGTGGGAGCTTTAGAAGGAGTTTTAAACTCACAAAAAGCAGAAGTCATTGATTTTGATAAAAGTCAAAAGAAGTAAATAAGGATGTTCGATCATAAAATCAATTCTAAAACTCAAATAAGTTGTCTAGTTCTTTATTTCGATTTAAATCCCAAAAATCTAGCAAAATGATATTTTTTTGGATTTAAATCCCAAAACTATTTACTTTTTTGGTGAAGTATATTTTCTGTTTGAAAAGCATTCACTTGACAATTTAAATAAAACAACTATATTCTGTTAAACAGTAAACGTAAATCGGTTGCTGAAATAAGTAAAAGATGGGGCAAAACATCTTTAAGGATTTATGATGATAGAATCATTTAAGTGTAAAGATACTCAAACCCTTTTTGCAACTGGCAAATCAAGAAAATTTAATTCTATACTAAAAGTTGCCTTGCGTAAACTTGATATGCTAGCAGCGGCTCACGTTGTTGACGATTTACGCATACCACCAGGCAATAGACTAGAAGCTTTACAAGGTGATAGAATAGGGCAATACAGTATTCGCATTAATGACCAATTTCGTATTTGCTTTGTATGGCAAGCTGATAAAGCGCAAAATGTAGAAATTGTAGACTACCACAAATAATAAGTATCTGTTTGATCTTTGGGAGGGTATATGAGAAGAGAAAATATAAGAATACGCACACATCCAGGTGAAGTTTTACGCGAAGAGTTTCTAACTCCTCTTGGAATAACCGCTCATGCACTATCTCTTGAAATTAAAGTGCCGGCGAGTCGTATTTCTGAAATTGTAAAAGAAAAACGCTCAGTGACAGCAGATACAGCACTGCGCCTTGCAAAATTTTTTGGAACTAGCCCTGATTTTTGGCTAAACTTACAAAATAACTATGACATATCTGTCGCAATGCATGAAAAAGCAAAAGAGGTTGAACATATAATTCCGTTCAACCTTGTTCACACTGCATAAACGAAACATGAAAGCGGTACATTGTATCGCTTTTTCTATTCTTGTATTGTTTCAAAAAATGAAATTTCCTTTCTAGTGTTTCATACTTTGAAATGATAATCTTTTATCTTTCTTTTAATACGGAAAGAAACTCGAAAGGAGATATTATGATGCGTTCAAGAAGAATTAGAGGAAGTTTTGACCAAAAGTTATTTATGCATTCAAAAAGCAATGATGATATACGCTTTCTTGTGTTAGGCTATGTCACTAAATTGTTGAATGTTTTTACGCCAACAAGTGAAGAATTTTTCGCGTGCTTAGACTTTGCGCTCAAGGGATTTGATTCTCTTAGGGAAGATTTCCAACTACTGCTTGAACAAAGAATGAAAAGAAAATCAGGCTCAGCGACAAGCGAGCTTGAATTTCATAATGGAAAAACTTTAAAAAATAATAAAGAAGTATCTAGATTGTTAGGGAAAATTTCTCTTGCTCATTCAAAAGAAATACTTGAAGAAATCAAGTTTAGCCCTAAAAATAAATATCCATTTTTCTGGGAAGAAATCTGCAATGACTATCCACAAGCTACGGAACCTTTGTTGATTTTAGTCTTGGAGCATTGTAAAAATGAATTGTCAAAAAAGACAGAAAAAGCAGAAAATGAACGTTTCAAAACTTTTGCCAAGTATTTCTCTTGCTCAAGGGAAGCCGTAAAACTTGTTGAATTAATCTATACAATTCAGTCAATAAAATGTATGGAATCCTATTTTGAAGATGAGATAGATATCCTCTCCTTTCAACAAAATCCTTTATTATGTCATGTGCTTGACATAAAAGAGCACGAACTCAATAATGCTTTTGCTGAGGCTAATATTTCCTCTTTTATCGACAAAAGAAGCAATTATAGATTAACCGATACTGTTGTGAAAATATTTCAGTCAGATTCAAAGGAAGTTATTGATGAGCTCTTTTATTCAAAACTTAATTCTGAAATTTTGCCACTTGATAAATTCACTCTCGAAGAGGAGCAAAAAGACTATATTCTTAGACTCTTATCGTCAAATTCGCACAAGCCAGTGCATATTCTTCTGTATGGCGCACCAGGAACAGGTAAAACTTGCTTTGCTAAAAGCTTAGCGGCTGAAATTGGTTATGATGCTTGGTCAATAGCTAGTCGTGAAGAGGATAAAGATGTAAATCGCCGTACTTCTTTAGTGGCGTGTAGGCAACTTATGCAGGGCAAAGAAAACACTTTTATAGTCGTTGACGAAGCGGAAAGACTTTTGGATACGGACAGGCATAATTACGAATATTCTTAAGATAAAGCATGGTTGAATGCGTTTCTAGAAAAAGAAAACAGCAAAATAATATGGATAAGCAATGAAGTTGATTCAATAGATCAAGCTGTTCGCCGTCGCTTTTCTTATAGTGTGCATTTCAAAGATTTAACTATGGAACAGCGTATTGAAATGTGGCAAAATATTATAAAAAAAGAAAGAGTTTCCAAATACTTCAAAAAAGAAGCACTTGAAGCATTGGTTGAGGAATACGATGTTTCTGTGGCTTCAATTTCAGCGGCTATTCAGCAAACTAAAGAGCTTGGGTATAAACAAGCAGATTTTCTTAATGCAGTTCGCAATTATCTGGATTCCTATATTATTTTATCAAACGATGGTTTGGATTTAAAAGAAGAGGAAAATCTTGAAATAAATGAAGAAAGTTATACCCTTGATGGCGTGAGCCTTGAAGGAAGTTCAAAAACTGATCTACCTCTATTTATGGAAAGAATTAAGAAAATAGATAATTATCTAAAAACTAATAATGGGCTTCCTCCAAATGCTGGTACTATGCTTTTTTACGGCCCTCCGGGAACAGGAAAATCAGCTCTAGCAAAGCATATTGCAAAGGAAATAGGCAGGAAATGTATTTTCAAAAGAGCAAGTGATATCTTTGGTATGTTTGTTGGTGAGAATGAGAAAAATATTCGCCAAGCATTTGATAAAGCAGAAAAAGAGAATGCTGTGCTTGTATTTGATGAGGCCGATTCCTTTATATTTTCAAGGGAATCCGCTACCAGAAGCTGGGAGACAAATACTGTGAATGAGTTTTTAACTTCGCTAGAGAAGTACAAAGGTATCTGTATTTGCACAACAAACCATAGAGGAAATATGGATTCCGCTGCCATGCGACGTTTTGCCTTCAAGATTGGCTTTACTTATGGCAAAGGTGAACAAATTATTTCACTTTATGAAACGATTCTTGCACCCTTAGTCAAAGGTCAAATTCCTACTAATCTCAAAAATTATCTTCTTGCCTGCAAATTTCTTACAGCAGGCGATTTTGCTGCCGTCCGTTCACAATTTTGGCTTTACGAAAAAGAGGAGCTCACTCACAAGGAAATTGTGGAAGCTTTGACGAAGGAACAAAACCTAAAACTGGAGGCTGTGACAAAGAAGATTGGGTTTTGAATGAAAGAGTAGAAAAAGTGTTAAAATAGAATTGTTTTTAAATAGTTATTTGTTATAAAAAAGCAATTCATTAGGATATAATTACCTGTTCTAAAAAATATCCTGCAACCATATAGGGTGACTGTGTATATTTTTTTTGAAAATTTTACTTGACATCAACTGTCTTTTGCTATAACTTTATTATTATAAATTTTAAAGGAGAATTTAAATGAAAAATATTAAAATTAAAGGTTTGCCTAGTGAGCGTGAGGTTGCGTGTGCATTGCTACTTGCAATAGATGCATTTAATGTAAAAAAAGATAAAACCAGCACACGAGTGAGAATTACTAGAAATGTTCTTAAAGAAATTTCACATAGAGAAGTTATAAAATCGATATTTGCCGATAGATTAGCAGACGAGTTAGAAGCTCTTGGATGGTCTATGTTTGAACATGAAAGTGGATATGCTCTTATACAAAAGTCACGAGTAGGAGCGTGGCCTGCTTTGAGTGTTAGTGCTTATAAAGAAAAATATAAGTCTTATACAAGTGATGAAATTGTTGCAGAATACGATTCTATTTATGGCAATGATGAGGAATAGTTTAAATTAACGCGAGGCGATGATGGAAGATAGCAATCAATTAAATCCATTGAAAGATTACTCTGAGTTTTTTAATTCTTGGAAAAATGCTACAGAGGTATTAAGTTTTGAAAAATTTAAAAACTTTCTTGCTGCATATCAGAATATTAGTGCTTATGACTTTAAAACAGCCTTAGCTCAGAAAGAACTAAGTTATGACAAAAGCGAAATTTTTTTGAATAGCTTCAAAAATGAATACGATACTTTTCTTGCATTAGGAGGCAAAATTAATGTATGGGAGGTGGCAAAGCTTAAGACAGATGAGTTAAGGAATTGTAATGTTCTTGCATGGTTCCTAAATTCAAATGCTGAGCATGGTCAAGGCGATTTTTTTCTTCAAGCTTTTTACGAAACTTTCCTTGAATCAAGCAACTCTCTTATTGACTTTAATCAATATTATTCTGTTTCAGTAGAGCAAGTTTTTACTGATAATACCTTTTTACATGACGGTTTTTCTGAACAGAGTGAAGAGTTTGCGAAGAAAAAAAAGAATAATCGAGTAGATATTATAATAGAGGGTAACGACTTGCTACTGTTTGTAGAAGCAAAAATTAACGCACTCGAAGGTGTGCAACAACTAAAAAGCTATAGTGAAATACTGGCAAATAAAACACACTACAAAAATAGGCATCTTGTTTTTCTTACAAAGTCAGGCTATGTACCCAAAGAATATTCTTCTTTTGAAGTTGCTCCTGTAGGAGTTTCATGGAAAACAATTTCTAAATCTTTTGAAGATGCAATGAGAAAACGTTTAGGGAGTACATATAAAACACTTAATCAACCTTTATGGGCAGCACTAGCTGAACAATTTTGCCAACATATAAAAACATTTTAGGAGAAAGTTATGGGATATTCAGATGAATTATACAAACTTGTACTTCAAAATATGGAAATAGTACACGAAGCGCCAAAAGTGATTGAAGAACTCGATAATGAGCTGGTTGTAGCTTTTAGAGATATTTTGGAACAAACCTTTAAGGAAAAGCAAGGCTGGCAGTTTGATTTTGACTATGAAGAAGGTGAATATTGGATTGCTCCGCAAGAATGGCTTGATGAAGATGGTAATCGAATGGCTCATTATTCCCTCGATTGGTTGGGAGAAGAGGATATGGAGTGGGTGAAGCTTGCAACTTTTAATGAGTCTTCTTTAATTCTTATGTTTACTTTTGAAAAAGATAAGTTTAATATGAATGTAAAAATGCTTCAGGCGAAGTTGGAGTCATTTTATTCCTCAAATAAGATTTTGCAAGATGCGAATTTTGTTTATAACAATAAAAAGAAAGGTATATTACTTTCATTTAAATTAAACCCAAAAGAACTTGCAGAAGAATACCCAAACTTTGATAATTCTTTAGTGCCATTTAAAAATACTCTCGAAGAAATTTTGAAAGTCAATGGCGAGTTTGAAAAATTTGTTAATTCGCTTAAATAGGATTATATTAAAATTATAATAACAATTTCAAACTAACACACATAAAACCTCAATAGCTCAGCTACTTGATTGTCAAATAGCTGAGTTTAATTTCTCCCTATCATTTCACATTCTAAAACAACTCTCATCTATCTTCTCTCAAAACATTAATAAAGGAAAAGAATGCAACAGGTAATTTACGCAATGGGTGATGTTCATTTGAATTTTGAAAAGATTAATGTCTTCATTGAGAAAAATATTAGAAAAAATAAAAAATTTCAGTCTATTGCAAAAGATGACGAGCTTGAAATCATCATTTTGCAATGCGGTGATTTTGGATTCTTTTGGCCAGGTTTTGATAATAGTAAGGCAATCAAAAATGAGGTTGACTTTCTCAAAGATGGCTATGTGAAAATATACTGGTGCGCTGGTAATCATGAGGATCATGATGAGCTAGATTACATCAAAAGAAAAAATCCTAATCAAGCATTTTATCAAGTCGCGCCACATATCTATTATGCAAATTTTGCCTCTGTACTTACTCTTTTTGATGGTACGAAAATAATGTTTTGCGGTGGAGGTGAAAGTGCCGTGCAAGATAGAGCAAATCGCATCAAATATGAGCATAACACAAATGAAAGAATCTGGTGGGCACAAGAAGGCATTAGTGATAAAGATATGAAGCTCTTGCCTGATAGGCATATAGACTGGATTGTTAGTCACGCAAGGCCGATTAATGTATCTCTTAAAAGCGTTGTGACAGACCATCAAGATGAAAGCTCACAATACTATTTAGAAGATATACGTAAAAAATATAAGCCCTCAAAATGGTTTCATGGGCATTATCATGTGTATGAAAGAGAAATTTTTGAAGATTGTGTCTTTGTGTGCTTGAACGAATCAGAGGGAAAAGGCTGGTGTAAATTGGTTTGGCATATAAACAAAAAGCAAAATTTATTGAAAAAACTTATTGGAAAAATGTTGCGTAAGATTTAAAATAAAGTTACTATCGTTTCATGTTTTGAAATGATAAGTAGCTATAGTGTTTTTAGAGAATTCAAATTTAAACAAAGCGAGCCAAATATGCCACCAAAAATAAATCCAGACACTCGTGCTCACGATAACATATTAGCTTTATACACTTATTTGCAGGCGAATACACAGCCAATTTCTCTGACTATGCTTACAGATAAATATAGGGTTTCAAAAGCAACCATGCTTCGCTATCTTCAAAGTCTTGAGAATAGTGGTTATGGTAAAGTTAAAGTTGAAAAAAATGGTCGTGAGCACTATTATTCTCTTACTCGGCCTGACAAAATGCCAGCGCTTGCTTTGAGCGTTGAGGGTTTGCAACAGCTTGCGCTTTGCCGTGATTTTATCACGCATTTGCTGCCTCCTGCTATTCAAAAAAGCATTGAAATTGCGCTCAATCAGGCAACGGCTTACCTTCCGACTGACAGTTCAAATCCTTTGCAAGGTCTGCCAACTGTAGCCTCAAGTTTTACGCGCGGAAAGATTGATTATTCAAAGCATCAAGATGTTTTGAAAAATCTGCTGACTGCGATTAGAGATAAAGCTGTTTGCGTGGTAACTTATAAAAACCCGAGAGGTGAACAAATTTTTGATTATGCCCCAAAAGAAGTGATTGCTCTTAATGAAGCGGTTCATATAAATGGCTGGAAAGTAACAGATAAAGGTAGAGTTGAAACTCTCAAAGAACACCCAAATAACTTGCTTTTGCATAGAATAAAAAACGTGGAGCTTACTATTCGCACATCAGAAAATATTCCTGAAATCGATGAGCACGATGACGGTTATTTTGGTTTTATGAATGATGGAGAAGCTTTTGATGCTGTGATACGCTTTTATGGCTCTGCCTCAAATTATGTGGGCGAGAGAATTTGGTCGTCTGAACAGGAAATTACGCAAATTGACGATAATTGCATTGAAATCACATTAGCCGTTCAAAGTGAGTGGGAACTAAAGTCGTGGATACTTGGTTTTGGCGAAAATGCTGAAGTTGTATCGCCTGACTGGTTGAAAGATGAAATTCTTGAAACAGCGCAGAAGATTGCTGAAAAGTATAAATAAAGCTTGATATTATGCAAGAATATGAAGAAATCTTCAAAGAAAAATTTGAGAATAATTCCATTGAATACGGCATAGTCCGCGGTAATGAAAAGGTTCTTTTTATCAAAGTAGGGCAGGACGGAAGTATTTATGGTTATGAAAATAAATACTTAGAGATTGCTTATAAAATTAATACTCAGTACGGTTATTCTCTTGTGGTGGCTTCTCATTTTGAAAAAGGCGTAGATACTATTGGCCATGCTGTTGAATTTATACAAAAAAATATAACGCCAAACCCACTCATTTATTATCTAGGCATTTCAAAAGGAGCTTCTCTAGGCGCAACTTGTGCCTATAAATATAAAGAAATCAAGTGTATGCTTTTGATAAATCCGCCCTTGATGATAAATTATCATAAAATAAAAAAAGGTTTAGAAGCTTATGCGGGTGAAAAAGCAATAGTTGCCATTGGTTCGCTTGACCCTTCTTTTGCTTATGCGGAACTTATTCCAAGAATAAAAAATCCTGCTGTATCACTAGAAATCATAGAAAATGCAGATCATAATTTTAAAGGAAAATTAGATGTTTTTATAAAGCTGATTGGAAAATTTTTAATTTAGTTTAGCATAGTTTCATATTTTGAAACGATAGTATTGTAACTTAATTTTATCAAGAAAATGATTCTTTGTAAAAAACTCAAATCTTTAAATTTTACAAAAAAGAGGTACAAAATGAATATTGAAAATTTTAAAAAAGTATTAGAAAACAATGACATTGAAGCAGTTAAAATATTACTCAAGTATGAATTCATCAACTTTGAAGTTCGTGATGATGATGGAAAAAATGCATTATTATTAGCTATTAGTGAGGAAAAAGATGAAATAGTTAAGATTCTATTAGATGAAGATATTGATATTAATGTGCGCGATGATGAAGAATCAACCCCACTCATTTGGGCAGCTTATCTTAATAATATAAAAATCTTTGAAAGCCTTTTAGAAAAGAGCGTTGAAATTGATACTTATGATGAAGAAGGCACTACTGCTCTTATCAGTGCCGCTTATCATGGCCATGCCGAGATTGTGCAAAAGCTTATCAAGAAGGGGGCGAACGTAAATGCGATTGATAAGAATGGCGATACAGCACTCATTTGGGCAGCTCACGAAGGAAGAAGTTTAGCCGTTACAGCACTTCTGCAAACAGAATCAAATATAGATGTAAACATTCAAAATAATGAAGGTATGACCGCCCTTATTGCCGCTGCAGCAAATGGCAATTCAAAATCTCACACTGAAATAGTCCAGCAACTTCTTGAAGTAAAAGGTATAAAGACCGACTTAGTCGATAATGACAAATACACTGCTCTTGCTTATGCTCGTGAAAATGAAGATAAAGAACTTGAAGCTTTATTAGCGCCTAAAGACTAGTGCGAATAGTAGTGAATTGCTCACGAATGCTATTATCAATCTTTTTCCATTCTTTAAGGGCTTTTTCGTGAAAGGTGAGCTTATATGTCATTCAAGCTCACCTCTACAAAAGGCCCATTCTCTCTTTCTTTGGCAAGCAAAAGATCTTGAGCGTCTTCAAGGGCTTCACTTCTTTTCACAAGCTGCTCATAAAGAGCCACAGGAACAAGATAAGCCGCTACTTTATTGTGGTTGAGGATAGCAACAGCATTACCATCACTTTTTTTCAATATTTTTGGTAGATTACGTTTTATTTCCGTCATGCTTGCGGTATGATTTGTATAGAGAACATCCATAATTATATACTCCATGCACTTTTTTTAGTGCTTTATTTAGCATTAATAAAAGTGCTTTTTAGTGCCTTGTCAAGAGAAGAATAATTTCATTGCCTTACCCAAAAATCTACAACTTTCTCCACTTCCTCAGCAGAAATAGTGGCACCATAAAATGTTTCAAGCCAGCTTGATTTTCCTTTCA
>CAYJFE010000056.1:0-4850 GCA_964369165.1 uncultured Desulfovibrionaceae bacterium
TGGTGCCTTTGAGCAGGATTGAACTGCTGACCTCATCCTTACCAAGGATGCACTCTACCGACTGAGCTACAAAGGCATTGAGTAGATATTTCTAGCAAAGTGCCTCTATAATGTCAAGAAAAATTGTCTAAATATTTTTTCAAGCTATTATATATACTTATATATTTCTTTTCTTTTACCAATTATTCACTTGACCTTATAGAGAAATCTTTTATACTTAAAAAATGAATATTTTACTAATTGAGCAAGAATATTTTAATAATGAAGTGAATGCTATGGCGCATACGTCAGCAAGCTCTTTGCAAGTGGCTCATGCTTTGCGTGACTATGAAAAGGGGCAAGTCTATATTTTGGCGCGCCAAAATTCTTTGTATGAAAAAACAGCTCTAGCTCTTGGTTTTGAATGTTTACACGAAGTTGAAGGCTTTGCTTCTTCCTTGAAATTTGCTCATCTTCTCAAGCAAAAAGATATCACTTGCCTGTATTCATTTGATGTGTCTTCCGCTCGCTTGGTTCGCTCAACTCATTTTTGGCATTCGCACCTTATCCATATACATAGTGAGAATAGATATTCAGAAAATCAAAATATTTTTCAGTCAAAAGCTTTTGAAAAAGTGCAAAAATTTATTTTTGCTGATCAAACTTTTAGAGAATACTACGCGCCTTCTTTCGTGAGCAATGATGGGCAGGGGGAAAACTTTGAAAAAGTTTCTATTATGCCATTATATCAGCCTCTTATGGACTATGCTGCTAAAGAATACTCATTAGGCGGGCAGCCTCTTAATAGTATAGAAAAAGAGAATAGAGCTCTAGAAGACTTGCCCACTGCTTCAAATCCGAAGAAGATGCGCTTCTTTATTCTAGGCCCTCTCAAAATGCAGGCTGAACTTGAACGCTTGCTTGAAGCTTTTGCTATATTTCAGGAAAAAGAGCGAGAGCATTCTTCTTTTGAACTTTACTTCTTAGGCTTTGGCGATGAAGTTGAATCTATTGTTGAACTTGCAAAAATTCATGGTATAGATGAAAAAATAGCTATTTTTGCTAATATAGAAGCTAAATTTGAATTAACAAAAAATGATTTATGTATTGTGCTCGGACAAAAAGACGAATATTTATTCTATCCTATCTTGTGGGCATGGCAGCATGGGCTAGCTCTCTTTTTGACAGCACGCCTAAGGTATAGTGATATTTTACATAATTATGAAAATGTTTGCATAGCAGACGCGCATTCAACGGAGTCTTTATACATAAGCTTAGAAAAGTTTATAAAAGATGAAAAAATGCGAAATCGTATGCTTGATAATGGAAGAAAAACTCTAGAAAAATTATATACTTTCGATAATTTAAAGGCCTATTTGAACTTTTTTAATAGCCTTTAAAAAAATTATATACTTAAATATTAATACCTTAAGTACTCTTTTGAGGAAAAGCTTAATTTTCCTACTTGTGTAATTTTATTTATTATATTATACTTTTTTCATGTTGGCGTTGATGTTGCTAAAAACTTTATTTTATTAAGGAAATTAAGTCTTTAAAAACATTAAACAAATTCTAAAAAAAATCTATTGACAAGTGTGCATAATCTTTGTATATTTAATTTGCAAAATGTGTCTAACTTGTTTTTGTTAAAAAAATTTAAATGATTAGAACATACTCGCTACGGAGAAAATCATGGCTGAAATAAAACAATCTGTCGATACAGCAAATTCCTTAAAGCTCGATAATGGTGCAACAATGACCTTTGAAGGCCAAAATTTCGCTGAAGTTTCTTGGTTTGAAGACGGCGACGATGCTGACACTAACAGCATCAAACGTCAACGCATCTATACTACACAAACAGGCGCGCAAGTCTATTCTATTTCTGAAAGCAGTGCCGCTAAAAATTCAAATAGAGCGTATAAACTTGAATTGCAAGAAAATACTCTCCACATTGAAGATGGCAAAACATCTTTAGAGCTTGATAAAGATATGTTTATGCTCTTTATCAAAGGTATGCTTGACAAAGTAGAAGCTAATTCTGAAGCTACAATCGAACATATCGAAGAATTATTGAAAGCTGCAAATAGCTAGACTGTCTTGATAGACTCTTGTATGCGATTGTTTTTGCATTCGTAGGCTTTCTTGGCCTCAAAAATTTATAAGATTTAGCCCCATGTATTTGGGGCTTTTTTTTGTTTTTGCGAAGTGCAGTGTATAAAAACATACATAAACTGAGTAAAAAATCATCTTTTTAGCAGAAAAATGCGAAAGAATGAATTTCGAAATACAGCCTAGTTCAATATTTTTAGAAGAAAAGGCCAAAAGATAATAAGCGACACAAGCCTTACAAGATGAAAAAAGATAACAAGAGGCACATTGGCATTCATTTCTTGAGCTGTAAGTGCCATTTGTGAAAGGCCTCCGCTCATAGAGGCTAAGCAACAAGTCACTCTATCCCATTTGGTGATAAAAGCTAAAAGAAGTCCTTGCAAGAAATTTAATACTATAGACACAAAAAGAATAATAAAAAATGGCAAGATAACATCGCTAAAGGCAAAAAGTGCTTCAGGGGTGAATCTTGTGGCAGTTGTAAGGCCTATGGAAGAATGGGCAAAATATTGAGTTTTTATCGACAGGGTTAAACTTTTGTTTTTTACTAAGAGATACACAGCAGAGCCAAGCAATGCTCCTAAAATAATTGCGGCAGGTATATGTAATTTCAAAAAAAGGTATGCCAAAGCAAGATTCGCGCATATAAGTAAAAATAATTCCACTCTTGAAATAGGCGGATTTTCTTGCACTTTTAAATCTTGTATACTTTGACTATTATCTTTATTTGGCGGCAAAAATTTTATGAATAAGGGCACAAGCACAAGAACGGCTATAAGGCGCATAATTTGTGCAAAACTAATAAAAACAGTGTCTGCATTGAGTGATTGCCCAAGCGCAACCATTTCAGCAAAACCGCCTGGTGCAGTGCCTATAATTACCGTGGCAAGATCGCTTCCTGAATAGGGATAGAGCAAAAAGCCGCTGGCTATAGCAATAATAAAGGTGAGTGAAGTTGCTATAAGTAGTGGTATGGGCACTTCTTTAAAATATAGGAGTGATCGCCTTGTAAAGCGAGTGGCGAGATTTATACCTAATATAAATTGCCCTAATATTCCAATATAATAGCTTGGTATTGGCGGTATCCACTTATTCATATTCATAAAAGCGAAGAATAGGATAGAACCCAAGAGCCCAGGAGTAGGAACTTTGAGTTTTGCCAAAATTTTTATTGTGAGCACGCAACCTAGAGGCAAGAGAGCGTATTGAAAAAGTGTGATTAAGTCCATGTGAGTTTAAGTGTTTGCATTTCTATCAAGCGAGCGATAATTTACGGCTTCGGCTAAGTGCGAAGTGTTGATATTTTCTTCAGCTTTCAAGTCAGCAATAGTTCTTGCAATGCGCAAAATTCTGGTATAGGCGCGTGCTGAAAGTGCGAATTTTTCAACAATAAGGCCAAGAAAATCTTGTTCATCCTTTCCTAATTTACAATGAAGATCGAGGTATTTGCCTGAAAGTTCTGCATTTGAGCTATAGGGCGTGTCTTTATAACGCGCTTCTTGGATTTTGCGTGCTTTTACAATATTATTACGCATTTCTTCTGAACTTATTCCTGCTTTTTCAGAGCGCAAATCTTTGTAAGGGACGGCAGGCACTTCGATGTGTAAATCAATTCTGTCAAGAAGTGGGCCCGAAAGCTTATTTCGATATCTCTGCTTATTTTGCGTGGTGCAGGTGCATTCATGGCTAGGATCAGTGGCATAACCGCAAGGGCAGGGATTCATAGCGGCAACAAGCATAAAGTTTGCTGGATAGGTGGAAGTGTGCGTTACCCTTGCTATAGTCACGCTTAAATCTTCAAGGGGTTGGCGCAAAACTTCGAGTGCATTTTTTTGAAATTCTGGCAATTCGTCCAAGAAAAGTACACCCCTATGGGCAAGAGAAACTTCGCCAGGTTTTGGCATTCTACCACCGCCAATAAGCGCAATATCAGATAAAGTGTGGTGTGGCGAACGAAATGGCCTTGTTTTGATAAGGCCTTTATTTTCAAGAATGCCCGTTACGCTATAAATCTTTGTAACTTCAAGGGATTCTTCAAAGCTTAATGGTGGTAAAACAGAAGGAATGCGCCTTGCAAGCATAGTTTTACCAGAGCCAGGAGGGCCAATAAATAAAAGATTATGTGAACCAGCCGAGGCTATTTCAATAGCTCTTTTGGCTTGTTCTTGCCCCTTAACTTCTGAAAAGTCTTGATAAAATACTTTTTCTTCTTCAAATTCTTTGCTTATTGTTGCTTCACATTCAATTCTTTTTTGCAAAAAAGCCACAAGTTCTGAAATGTTTTCAATGGCATAGACAGTAATTCCCTCAACTATGGCTGCTTCCTGCGCATTTTCTTTAGCAACAAAGATAGCTTTTAATCCCTCTTCTTTCGCTCGAATAACAAGAGGTAAAATGCCAGCAACAGGGCGCAAATCGCCATTTAAAGAGAGTTCAGCGGCATAGAAAAAATCTTTGCAATCTTCATAATTCAAGACTTCGCTTGTGCACAAAAGTGCTACGGCTAGAGTTAAATCGTAGAAGGAGCCGTATTTCTTTCTGTCAGCAGGGGAGAGGTTCACAGTGACTTTGCCCATAGGGGCTGGAAGATTATTTGCTCTTAATGCGGAAAAAACCCTGTCTTTGGCTTCTTTTACAGCACCTTCGGCAAGTCCTACCATCAAAAAAGAAGGCAAGCCCTTGCTGTTGTGTTCTACTTCAACATTAACTTTGTAGCTATCAACACCGTCAATCGCGCCGGAAGTCAGGATTATTACCATTTT
>CAYJFE010000056.1:4950-18490 GCA_964369165.1 uncultured Desulfovibrionaceae bacterium
CTTTGTAGCTATCAACACCGTCAATCGCGCCGGAAGTCAGGATTATTACCATTTTGCACTCCTCGCTGTTGAGGGGAATAGTATTAATGTACTAAACGCCCAATCCTTTCAAAGCGAATTTTATCTAGCCCCTCTGCTTCATCGTCCCAAGAAAAATAAAATCTCCACGCTTTACCGCGTATTTCTTCTCTATCAACAAAGCCCCAGAAGCGCGAATCAAGCGAATCATCTCTATTATCGCCCATAACAAAATACTTGCCTTCAGGAACTGTTATAGCTTCCATCTGATTTGCTTGCCCTTCTTTATAATTGGGGCGAGAATATTGCGTATAATCTTCCACAACTTTTTCACCATTTCTGTAAAGCTGTTTATCAACAATTGCAAGAACATCACCAGGTGTGCCAACGATGCGTTTTACATAATCAATTTCAGGGTTTTGTGGATAAGGGAAGATAATAATATCACCGATTTCAGGATCTTTTCCTTCAATAAGATAGTTATCTGTGAAAGGATTTTTCACGCCGTATAAGAATTTATTTACTAAGAGATAGTCACCGATTTGCAGGGTTTGAAGCATTGAACCAGAGGGGATTTGATAGGCGGCGACTATAAAAGTTTTTATAACAACAGCAAAAAGAAAAGCAACTATAATGGCTTCTGCATATTCGCGCACAATGCCTTTTTTCTTTTCTTGCTTTTTAATTTCCATAATATCTTTCCTTAAAATAAAATATAGCTAGAAAATTTCTAAACTATTATTGTAAACTTGGCAAGTCTATTAACATTCGGAAAAAAGTTTTACAATTTCTTCATTGTCAGCATTTAATATATAGAGTTGAAAATCAATACCTTTCAAAGCCTCTTCTATAGCATTGGGATTATAGTCTACGCCACACATTTTTTCTTCAAGCGTGTGAATATCTTTCAAGGCAAAAAAATCACCTTCGAGTTTACAAGCTGTGATGACGCCTTTTTTTACGTTATAATTCACACGCATAGAACCAAATGGAAATTTTTTCCTTAATGTTGCCTCAAAAGGGGGTGATTGATTATATGTCCAAAGAGGGTTTTTGTACTTTAAAGAGGAAATTTTTTCCGCTTCTAAGTGTATAATATCCTTGACATTTTCTACTAAAAGTCTAGACTTTTTCTTGTGAAGATTTTTTTCATCTTTTATAAAATAATTTTCTAAAGCTTGTACAACAAGGCTTACTGTTTCTGCTGTTGATTGACTTTTTGGCAAGTATTCTCGCATATTTACAACTCTTGAACGCACGGAAGGCACGCCTTTTGAGAGGTATTTGTCAGGATTGCCAGTAAGCACATACTGTAAAGCGTCCAAGTTTACATCAATAAGCATTGATCCATGCACTAAAATGGCGTGTTTTCCTTTTGCCTGAGCTGTTCCGCAGATTTTTCTACCCTCTGCTAATATATCATTTCTGCCCGAAACTTCTGCCGGAATACCAAGAGTTTGCAAGGCTTCTATCATGGGCTTTAAAAAAATATGAAAATCAACCTTTGGGTGAGATGTTGGAATAATAAAGGAAAAGTTGAGGTTACCTAAATCGTGATAGACGGCTCCTCCGCCAGTAGGGCGACGAATAAGCTCAATGCCATGCTCTTTGAGATAGCTATTATCCACCTCTTCAAAGGCATTTTGGTGCTTACCAATAATAACAGAAGGGCTGTTTTGCCAAAGCATAAAAACAGGCACGCTTTTTGTGTAGTCAGAATCTAGCAAAGACTCTTCTATGGCGAGATTAAGGCCAGGATCAGTATTTGTATTGTGCCAAAAAACAAGCTCTTCTTTCTTGTATAAATCATTGCTTTGCATAGTATGCCTATTTTTTCAATAAATTTCTTAAAAAACAAGACACTAATATAGCTCCTGCCTGCGCAACATTGAGCGAGTCAAAGTCCCTTTGCATGGGAATCAGAAGTGAGTGATGACACTTTGAATGCACAAGTGGACGAACACCTTTATCTTCATTGCCAAGCACTAAAATAGCAGGAGTGTAGAGCCTGTCTTCAAAAGGGTTAAGTATTGAAATATTACGACTTTTCTTCTTAGTCTTGCTGGCATTTTCGTCATTATCGTTTTGTGATAAGGCTGTAGAATAGATGGTATAGCCAGCTTTGTCAGCCATTTCAAGGCTTTGCGCTAGATTTGTGACTTTGGCTATAGGTAAACGATCAAGCGCACCTGCCGCGCTTTTCTTTGCGCCCATGCCTAAAGCTGCTGAATTGTGTGTAGGCATCACCATTCCTGCGCCTCCAAGAGCGTAGAGAGTGCGAGCAAGCGTACCCACATTTCCAGGATCTTGCACACAATCGAGTGCGATGATTAAAGGTAATGGCACGCTACTTGCATTGATGAGCATATCTTCAAAGGAAACAGTCGAAACCTCTTTGAGCTTTGCAACTACGCCTTGACTATTGATGTTTTGTTCTGTAAAAATCTTCTTGAAGTTTGTATCATCGACCAATGTGAAGCGTATATTATGTGTGGAGCAAAGATCAAGGATACGCGAAGTATCCGTGTTTTTTTGCCCCTTTTTGATGCGTACCCATTCCACTTTCTCAGGGTTCGTTTCTAATAATTCACGCAAAGGTTTAATGCCTACACAATAAGAAGTGTCATGTAAATTTTTCATAATTCCTCATAAGGAGATGCGCATGAATACAAACATTCCTGCCCAAAAAACTGATTATTTCACAAAAGGCCTGCGATCGTATGTCTTGACTTTTTGTAATGCATTAGTTTTATGTTCGTTCATACTTGTTAGCTGTGCACCAAAAGATGTTGTTACAGTATACCCCGAGAAGATAGAAAAGGCAAGGTGGACAAATGAGCACCCGACGGGATTTTCTCATTCAGATCTTTATGCAAGTGGATTAAATACTACTCAGCAAGATGTATTTTTGCGCTTTAGTGATATAGAACTTGGTCTTTCAAAACGTCAGCTTAATCAGATTGCTGGCTATTATAAAGCCTATCTTAACAATAAAAAGACTATGGAAGAATTTTTAGGCCGTTCAACTGCTTACCTTCCTTATATAACAGCAGAATTTGCTGATCGCGAAATGCCAGAAGATTTAGCTTATCTTGCTTATTTAGAAAGTGGTTTTCGAGTGAAAGTGAAGTCGCACGCGGGCGCGCAAGGTCTTTGGCAATTTATGCCACGCACAGGCGAAAGTTTTGGCCTTGAGCAAGATTGGTACGGCGACTGGAGGCATGACCCCTATATGTCGACACAAGCAGCGGCTGATTATCTTGAATATTTGAATAAATTATTTGACGATTGGCTTTTAGCTGTGAGCGCATACAATGCTGGTGAAGGGAAGATTGGGCGTGCTTTAGAAGAAACAGGCGCGACAAATCTTGATGAGCTTGTTATGCTTAACGATAATCTTACAGGCAGATTAAAAATCAAGAAAGAAACTTTAGAATATGTTCCACGTTTCTTAGCTTTGAAAAAGATTATGATGTTCTCAGATGAATTGGGTTTGAAGCCAAATTATGCGAATGTACCTGATATTCATCATGAAATCCATAGTGTTCTTGTCGATACAAATACAGACTTATTAGCAGTAGTTGAAAGCATAGGTATGCCTTGGGCTGAATTTCAACTCTATAACCCTGCACTAAAATCTTATGTAAGTCCTTCTGATAGATTGATATATGTACACGTGCCTCTCTATAAAGAGGAAGAATTTGAAATTGCAGTCAAGCAAAGCCACGAGCATGAAGGTTTTCACCCTTATGTTATCCGTCAAGGTGATTCTTATCAAAGAATTAGCTCAAGATCTGGTGTGCCAGTAGCTATTTTGCAGGAAGCAAACTCTTCAAAGAAATTGATTGCTGGTGATACTATGCGTATTCCAATGATGGTAGGCAAAGAACTTTCGCCTAAGCTCACTGAAAGCTATGTCGCCGCAAATACTAAGGCAAAAGAACAAACAAAATCTACACCTGTAACTACAAGTAATTCTAATAATAACTTTTCTGCAAGTAATAGAAATAAAGCTAATAATCAACAGGCTCAAGCAAGCAATACGTCAAGCACTACATCAGCCTCTACACCAAGCACTACATCGGGCGTGAAGGCAGAAACTGTCACTACTTCAAGCGCAAGCACGACAATAGTAAGCACAAGTTCTAAGCCTACAACAAGCCAAAAACAAACGCCAGCAAGTTCTAGTTCTAGATCAACAGCGCAGAATAATACATCTTCGCAAGCAAAGAAAACTGAAAAAATTAGAACTATGGCTTCAGACGGAACTTACAAAGTAACTTCAGGCGACACGCTCTATTCAATAGCGAGAGAGTTTGACATTTCACTTGAAGATGTTTACGCCCTCAATAAAGGTCTTACAGCCCAAAACTTGAAAGCCGGCTCAAAGATAAGAGTGAAAAAAGAAAGCGAAATCAAAGAAATTGCTTTGAATACAACACAAACCTATAAAGTAAAATCAGGCGACACTTTATGGTCAATCTCGCAAAGAAATAAGACAAATGTTGATACTATGATGAAAATAAATGGCTTAGCCAGCGCATCAAGCATCAAAGCAGGGCAAACATTGATATTGCCATAATAGAAAAAATAATACGTATGAGATGAAAGTCCATTTCTGAAAAGGGAATGGACTTTTTCTTGCAATTTTTCACATTTCGCCTTAATATATATTAAGAATTAGAGTGAAATAGATATGGAAAGACCCGAAAGCAATACACTTCCCACAGCTCCTGGTGTGTATCTTTATAAAGATAAGAATAATAAAATCATCTATGTAGGTAAGGCTATCAATATAAGAAAGCGTGTTCTTTCTTATTTTCGCCCCAAAGATACGCTCACGTCAAAAACTGTACTTATGCTTTCGCACGCCCTCACTCTTGATACAATCACCACCACGACGGAAAAAGAGGCTCTTCTTTTAGAGGCTTCACTCATTAAAAAACACAGGCCACGCTATAATATTGTGCTTCGTGACGATAAGCAATATGTGCTTTATAAATTTTCTGTGAAAGACCCATTTCCAAGGCTTGAAATCACAAGAGCAGTAAAAAAAGACGGAGCAAAATATTATGGCCCCTTCACTTCTGGTTTGTCAGCCAAGGAAACTTGGAAGAATATACACAGGCTTTTCCCACTAAGACGTTGTAGTGACAGATCTTTTTCAAATAGAGTGCGCCCCTGTCTTTACCATTTTATCAATCAATGCCTAGCGCCATGCACGGGCAATGCCACAAAGGAAGAATACGCCATGCTTGTGCATAGGGTAAGTATGCTTTTGTCGGGCAAGTCAGCAGAATTGCGTGAAGAGCTAGAAAAAAATATGCTTGAAGCTTCTGAAAAATTAGACTTTGAGCAAGCTGTCGTCTATAGAGATCAAATTCAAGCCCTAGAAAAAACCCTTGAAAAGCAAAGCACAGTTCTTCCTGGCGCAAAAGATATGGATATCTTAGGACTTGTTCAAGTAAGGGGTGGTGCAAAAGCCGAGGCAAAAGATGGGCTATGCCTTGCTATTGTCTTTGTGCGCAATGGCATGATGATTGATTCACGCTCTTTTTATTGGCAGGGGCTTAGCTTTGAAGAATCACATGAGCTTTTATTGACCTTTTTGAGCCAATACTATTCTTCTGCCTACATTCCTCAGCACATTATCTTACCCTTTATTCCCAAGCAAAGAGAAGAAGAGCAAGAGGGTGATGAAGAAAAAAATGAAGAATTAGAATTGCTTGCCGAATCCTTTTCAGAAATGCGCGCACAGAATTTGCATATAGAAAATGAGAAAAATAATATAAAAGTCAATCAAGCAAAAACAATGCAACAAGTGCGTATTCGCCTTGCAAGAAGCCCTGAAGAAAACAAACTTATCGAAATTGCGCAGTCAAACGCGCGTGAACATATCAGAGCTAAAGAAGAGAAGAATATAGGCGATATACTTCTGCCTTATTTTCTGCCAGAAAGAAAAATTCTAAATGTTCAAAGCATCAGCAAGATTGAATGTGTGGACGTTTCGCATACTTTTGGCAAAGCAACCAAGGTTGGTATGGTGGTTTTTGAAAATGGGCAGGAGAAAAAAGAAGAGTATAGAGCATGGAATATTGAGGCAGGCGGTGACGACTATAAAGCACTTGCCATATGGGCAAAATTGCGAATCGAGCGTACAATTGAAGGTAGAGCCACTTTCCCTGATTTGATTTTGATAGACGGTGGTAAAGGGCAGCTTTCGACGGTTTATACTGTACTTTTGCAAGTTTATAATGAAATTGTGAAGCCAGAAGATGGCAATCTACCTTTCTATGTGGCTTCTATAGCAAAAGCAAGAGATGAAGAAGGCAATCAAGACAGGCGAGCTGGAAATGTTTCTGACAGGATTTTTGTGCCGAATAGGACAAATCCACTCAATATGAAAGCTGGCTCACAAGAGCTTTTATATCTACAAAAAGTGCGTGATGCGGCGCATAATTATTCTATCCGCAAGCACAGACAGGCAAGAACAAAGCTCGCCTTGCAATCAGAATTGCAAAGACTTCAAGGTGTTGGAACAAAAACTATTGAAGCCTTATGGCAACATTTTACAAGCATGGACGCACTTATAGCTGCAAGCCCAGAAGAATTAGCAACAATCCCGAATATCTCACTTAAACGAGCCAAGGACTTGCATGCGAAGCTACAGGCTATAGCAAAATAGCGTGAGCAAAGCGAACAAATCTTTAGCGAACGAAACAAGAATCTAACAAAGCTTTAAGGCTATGTACCAAAAAAAACCCTCAAATAAAATGAGGGTTTTAGCTTTGTGTAAAAACACAATCTACAAAAGTAGGATTAAGCGTGGCACGCAGAACCTTTACAACCAGTAAGCTCTTTAGCTTTCGCTTTGTCGCCTTTGGTTTCTGCAACGTGGCAAGATACGCAAGTATCAAATTTGCCAGCTTTTCTTTTGTGCATAGCTTGATAGTAGCTATTCACGCCTTTTTCTTTTTGACCCATTGCATCATGGCAACCAGCTGTTGCGCAAGGTTGGTAAGTTGCTTCACCGTTTACAGGGTGGTGGCAGCTTTCACAACTTGCTGAAGTGTGAGTTGAGTGGTTAAACACAACTGGCATCTTCGTCTTGTTCATGGTGATTGGACCTTCTGGCACTGCAGGCTGATTAGCAAATGCAGGCAATGCAAATGCAAATAAAGCCAAGGCCGCGAGAACTAGCAATTTTTTCATAGTCGACTCCTCATTTTAAAATGAAAACAATGCATTGCTTTAATCTAACTTAAAGATTTTAGCTTGTCAATTTGAAATTTTGAAGTCAAAATAGAGCTTGAAACTTTCTACAAAAAAAGCTAAAAACTCTCTATACCAATTAGTAAAGGGCAGTTCGGACATTTATGGCAATAGACAAGAAAGAAAAAAATATCGTGCTTCGTTTTTCGCATATAGGCGATATTATTCTGCTTACAGGGGTCTTGGCTTATTACCATAAGCATTTTGCTCAACAATTTATTATTGTTACCCAAAAGGGTATGACAGAGCTTTTTAATAATAATCCTGCTGTATTAGACGTGATTGAACTGGAAAGAGATGAGCTAAAGGGTAAAAAGCTGATTAATAAAGCTCAGGAAATAGCCAAAGCTTATCACTATCCTCTTTATGATTTGCATGACAATTTGCGCTCAAAACTTTTTAAAGCGGTGTACAAACTAAAGGGTAATGCTGTCTATACTTATGAAAAAGACGCTCTTGCGCGCAGGTTTTTCTTGATTTCTAAAGGCAAATGCCGCTCTGAAAAGCTCGACCTTCATGTTATTGAGCGTTACGCAAAAGCTTTTGCTCATACTAAACAAATTCCCCCTAAAAACGAGATTTTGCCCAATCTTTTCTTGCAAGAAGAAGAAAGAAATTTTGCCTCAGATTTTTATAAAAAAAGAAATATGCAAGATAAAAAAGTTGTAGTATTACACCCCTTTGCCACACATAAGGGCAAGATGTGGCATGAAGAACATTGGCACACACTCTATACTCTTTTACTTGAAAATAATTATTTTCCGCTTGTCATAGGCAAGGGCGATTCTTTTAAATGGCTTAGTGAAGAGCACAATGGCTTGAATACATTCACGCTGCGTGAAAGTGCTGCACTTATTGAAAAAGCTTCTTGCATGATTACCGGTGATTCTGCGCCTCTTCATTTGGCTACAGCTGTCAAAACAAGAGTGATCGCACTTTTTGGCGCAACAGTAAAGGAATGGGGCTTTTATCCTCTGAGAGAAAATGATGTGTTATTACAAGAAACTATGCCTTGTATGCCCTGTTCTTTACACGGAAAAAAACTCGACTGCAAAATGGATTATGCTTGCTTAAACAAAATCAGCCCAAAAAATGTTTTTGAGCTAATCAGTGCATAATATTTGAAATTATTTTATATTAAATATTTTTCTCGCATTGTCACCGCATTTAGTCCACAATTCATCAATGGCTACATTTCTGCATTCTGCAATGGTTTTAGCCACTAAAGCCACAAGTGCAGGTTCGTTTCTTTGTCCTCTCCAGCCTTGAGGCGATAAAAAGGGGCAATCGGTTTCAATAAGTAATTTGTCACTAGGGATATGGATTATATCTGCTCTTGCTTCTTTGTTTGCAGGGTAGGTGATTGAACCTGGTACAGAAATATAGAAGTTCCTCTTGTTCAATTCATCTATCTGCGCTTTATTTCCGCAAAAGCAATGCCATATAAGTGGATAATTAGTAAAATCTAATTCGTCAAGCACTTGTAAAGTTTCATAAAAAGCTTCACGTGAGTGGATAACTATAGGCAAGTTTAATTCTTTTGCCAATAATAATTGCTCTTTGAAAGCCTTTATCTGCACTTCTGGTGGATCATTATCTTCATGGTAATAATCAAGGCCAATTTCGCCCACAGCCTTCATGCGAGAATCAGAACTAAGAATTGAGCGCAATTCATCTATTATGTTTTCGTGGAATTTTTTTGAAATGTCGTTTGGATGAATGCCTAAAGTGAAGAAAACATTTGGGTGATTATCAAATAAATGCTTGTTATCATAATAGGACTGAGGCGATAAAAAAATCTGTCCTATATGGCTTAGGCCTGTTTGGTAGGCCCTTTCTATAACTTCATCAAAATCTTCGACCAATTTTGGATAAACAAGATGAGCATGGCTATCACAGCCAGTTTTAGGTAAATTATACTGTAAAGTATCGGGGAAAGTTTGAGGCATAGTCTTCTTTTAATCCTTCCAACGGTTGTGCATCCAAAACCACTGTTCTGGATATTGTCTTATAATTTTTTCCACAGCTTTTGTATAAAAAGTTGCTATAGTTTTTACATTTTCTTCACGAGTTCCTGTGAGCTCTCTTGTATCAAGAAAATCTTGAATATGCAGAACATATCCCTCTTTGTCGCGCACAATAAAAGAGGGTATAATGAGGGCATTGCCTCGAAGTGCGAGAAGAGCTGGCCCCATGTTTACGGCAGTTTGGCGGCCTAAAAAGTCAAGCGTGATGGCTTCATGCGCTAAAGCACGATGGTCCACCAAGAAGCCGACACCTCCATTTTTCTTCAAAGCTTTCAAAACAGCAGGTGCAACCATTTTATGCCCAAGCATTGTCACTCCATGCGATTCTCTATTTCTTGCAATGAATTTTTGCACCACAGGATTTGGATATTGCCTTGTCACAACGAAACATTCTCTTGAAGATCTAAAAATATCACCCATAATAGCAGCCATAAATTCCCACGCACCCATATGGGCTGTTGTAATAATAAAGGACGAATCTATTTTGTCTAATTTTTCAAATAGTTCTGGTTCGGCAATCTTGACTTGTGTGCGCAAAGGGTTTAGTGAAAAGGATTTGACAAGTACTATTTCTAAGAATGAAAGTGCGCTATGCTGGAAGGATTTATAGGCAATTTTCTTTGCTTCTTCTTTATTGACGTGCAAAGTTCTTTTAATATTGCTTATAGCCACATTTCTTCTGCGTTTGAGTATAAGCCACATCAATAAACCAAGAAATTTGGCAAAATATTTCATAGCGGAAAAACCTAAAAAGGCTAGAAATTTGCCCAATGCAACAAGACCTGCGTATTGCGCACGCTGTAAAAAATTAAGCTGTTTTTGAGTTTTCATCTGTGCCGCCTAATTGTTCAAGTGTTTGTTCTAATTTGTATTTTTCTCTTTCAAGAACTTCTTGGTTTAATTCTTCTGCTTCAATAAGATAAGGTTTTGCAAAATGCACTGAAACCTTACTAAAAGGCTTTGGGAGCTGGAATTTATCCCAAGTATTAAAAGTGTAATGATTGTGCATGATTATGCGCACTGGCTGTACATAGGCTTTTGAGCGATGCGCCAAAAAAAGCGCGCCTTCTTTTGCTTTATGTCTAGGGCCAAGAGGGCCATCAAGTGTGACGCAGGCGTGCACTTTTTCATCACGCATAAGTTTTACAGCTTGAAGCAAAGCCTTCATTCCTTGCCTTGTGCTTGAGCCACGCACAGTTCTAAGACCTAGCTTTTCAAGAGTGTCAGCAAGAAAAGAGCCGTCCACACTCGGGCTTACAACAGTGACAATATCAAGATTTTTTTGCAAAGCCATAAGCGGAAAAAGCTCATCATGCCATAAGGATATGACGGAAATATCGCCTCTTTGGTTTAAGGCATCAAGTTCTTCTCGGCCATATTCCGTATATTTTAAGGTTTTTGTGATTAATTTATAAATGCAATAGAGGGGAAAAATCAAAAAGGGTGTGAGCGCTCTTTTGATTCTTCTTATACGTTCTTTTTTGGTTATAGCCATATATCTACTTTATTTTATTCTTGTTTTTACTTCTAATCTTCAAGTGTTTCTTGTGAAAGAAAGAATTATTTCAAAGCTTCATTTCTTTCTTGACCTTTTTGACTATAGCCTACATACTTACAAAAAGCAATGTGGAAATATATTTAAAATAGATAATATTTTCAGGGGTATATAATGGGAACTCGACTCAATAAATATATAGCAGATTCAGGCCTTTGTTCAAGGCGAGCGGCGGATGACCTTATAGACTCAAAAAGAGTAAAGGTGAATAATATTGTAGCCATGCAAGGGTTAAGCGTTGAGCCTGGCGATATTGTTCTTGTGGATAATAAACCCATAGCAAAAAAGCAAGAAACAGTGTGTTTACTTGTGCATAAACCTGTACAGGTGGTGTCTACCGTGTCTGACCCAGAGGGGCGCATAACTGTTTTAGATCTTTTGCCAGCACGCTATAAAAAGTTTAGGCTTTATCCTGTAGGGCGATTAGATTATTTTTCAGAAGGCCTTATTATTCTTACAAATGACGGTGATTTAGCCAATAAATTAATGCACCCAAAGCATGACCATGAGAGAATCTATCGTGTGCGTGTGCGAAATGAAGAAAATCGAGATATAAACCGCATTTTAAATGTGATGCAGCAAGGTATGACACTAGAAGATGGCACTCGTCTTGCGCCTGTTGAAACAAAGGTTTTTCCGCAAAGAAAGGGCTATGAAGACGAGTATGATATAGAATTTGTTTTGCATCAAGGCATAAATAGACAGATTCGTCGTATGTGCTCAGAAATGGATTTGACTATACTTCGCCTTATGCGTATTTCCCATGGGCCTTTCACGCTTGGTAATATTCCGCCAAGTGGGATTTATGAATTGACAGCTGGTGAACTAAATAAATTAAAAAAGCAATTATAATTTCCCTTTTTCACACTAGCTTTTTCACAGCATTTGGCAATAAAGCAGCTTGGAATAAAGCGTCTTGCAATTTCTAGAAAAATCTTTATACTTTCACTATGAAACACATATCATTGGCAGCAAAATACAGGCCACAAGCCTTTAGAGAGCTTGTAGGGCAAGAAACAATACGCGATGTATTATCAAAGGCAGTTTTAGAAAATAAAGTTGCTCCAGCCTATCTTTTAAGCGGCACAAGAGGCGTTGGCAAAACTACGATAGCCCGTATTTTAGCAAAAGCTTTGAATTGTGAGAATAGAGCACAAAGAGCGGACGGTGAACCCTGTAATGAATGTGACACTTGCAAGAGAATTACAGCAAATGCCTATGTAGATGTTGTGGAAATTGACGGTGCATCAAATCGTGGTATTGAAGACGCAAAGAAAATCCGTGAAATTGTGCAATACGCCCCTTTAGAGGGTAAATATAGAATTATTATTATTGATGAAGCGCATATGCTCACCAAGGAATCTTTCAATGCTTTACTAAAAACTTTGGAAGAGCCGCCAGCACACACTCGCTTTGTTTTAGCGACGACTGAAGCGCAAAGATTTCCTATAACTATTCTTAGCCGTTGCCAACACTTTGTTTTCAAACAAGTTTCTGAAGACGAATTGAATGCAAATATCAAAAGAATTCTTGATGCTGAAAAATGGCAATACGAAGAAGAGGCTATTTCCTTGCTGTCTTCAAGAGCGGCAGGAAGTGTGCGTGATTCACTTTCGCTTCTCGATCAAAGTCTTGCCTTTGCGCAAAACCCGCTTTCTGCAAAGCTTATACGAAATATTTTAGGCCTTGCAGGCAAAGAAGTTTTAGAAAATATTCTTAATGCAATAGCGCAAAATGATAGCTTGGCTATAGCAAAAACTACACAAGAAATGATGCTTCAAGGTGTTGATATTACACATTTTGTGAAAGAGTTTGCTCAGGTTTGGCGTTCTTTGTTTCTTATCAGCCAATACAAAGAAAAAGCCTTTGAGCTACTTAAATTATCAAAAGATGAAGAAGCTGCTTATTTGAATTATGCGAAACTTTTCGCGCCTTCTTTTATTCATTCTGCGTGGCAGATGACTTTAGAAGGGCAGAGGCGCATTGTGAAATCTTTGGAACCTTCTGTTTCTCTTGAATTATTTTTGATAAATCTCGCCCTTTTGCCACAGCTCCTTCCTATACGAGAGCTTGCACCTGTAGGCGAGGTAGATGAGGCTCAAAAAAAAAGTCCTCTAGCTGAAAATAATCAAAATTTTCAAGAGCTTGATAAATCTATTGCTGATTTTGAAGAAAGAGCAAACACAACTAAAGCTGAAGAAAGTCTAGATTTTCAAGAGAAGGGAGTTGAAGAAAAGAAAGTTGAAGTTCTTGAAGAAAGTCGAGCCCCCGAAGAAAGTCAAGCTCCTGAAGAAAATCAAGATCTTGGCATTCAGCTCGAAAATACTTATGAACAGCCTCAAAGAAATGCGGAGGATTTAAATCCGCTAGATATAGAAGCTTTTCTTGACTTTTTATCCGCAAAGAAGCATAATGCGCTAGCTCAAGCATTAAAACAGTGCGAAAAATTTTTACTACAAGAAGAGAATTTTTTGCGCCTCGTTTTGAATGCGCCTTCAAATTATCTTGCAAAGCAGCTCAATGAAGTGGCTTTTCATAAGTCATTGCAAGAAAACTTAGAGGAGTGGGCAGGACAAAAAGTAAGGCTTGAAGTGCACACTGCAAAAGCACCGCGCGCAAAAATTGAATTGCGTGAAGAGCTGGAAGGCATGGAAATCATAAAAGAAAT